>JAEDFW010000182.1 GCA_016297855.1 Oscillospiraceae bacterium | reverse complement strand
GGCTGCCACAAAGTGGATGCGATATATATGGGAGACCGGGCGATCAGTCGCTTTCCTGCAGAAGCGGACGCACAACGCCGCACGTTTCAAAGCGCGTATCGCGCGAGTCGGTCAGGAAAACGATCTGAGAAGCAGTGTCTGACAGGGCCTGCTGCATGGACTCGGCAAGGACTGCGACCGTGTCCGGCTCGTCAGACGAGACGAAAATACGGTCGGCAAACGCGGCCACACTGGGAGAGGACGTGCCGAAGCAGACACGGATCCCGTTTCCGAAGAGGTTGTCTTTGATGTTCTGCGCCGCGTCCAGCACCGCACCGTCGCGTGTGATATCGTCGGAGGTCCAGGCGATACGGTCGGAATCCGGGAAATAGAAGTTGTCAAACAGCACCTCGTCAAAGCCCAGCTGCGAAAGCTCCAGTGCGATGGAACTGAGATAGCCCTGCACGCCGTTGCTGTAGGGATTGAGCCAGTAGCAGCCGTTGTCATCGGTCCAGAGCGCGCCAGAATAGAGCGGCAGCCCCTCGGACTGGTGCGCCAGCGCGTAGACGGGGTCGGAAAATGCGGGCACGCGCGCGATCACGGCGAGACCTTCGCGCCGCGTCAGGTCCTTGATGAGCGCGTCGACCTGTGTAATATCGACCACGTCGGCGCTGGCTGTGGTCGCGCCGGCAAGCTCGGTGGAGTAGTAAAAATTGCCGTAGATGCTCTTTACGTCGATGACGACGGCGTTGTAATCATCCGTTTCGTCCAGCGCCTCGCGCACGGCGTCTACACCGTCTGCGAGCATTCGCGTAGAGATATAGTAGCCTGTCAGCTGCTGCATCGGCTGCTCGCCGTCGGGTGATTCTGCCTGCACATCCAGCACTGTCTCAAACGGAAACTCCGCAGGGTCAGGCGTGTCGGGCGTATTGCCGGTGGGTGAGAGCTTCTGCGTGTAATCAAAATGCACCGCGCCGTCTGCATATACAACGTAGCGCCCGAGGAAGATGAACCGGCACACCAACAGCAGCAAAAGAGCAAGAACCACACCGAGCACGATGAGAACCGCGCGCCGGACCGCGCGCTTGTTGCGGTAGGAAAAGATTCGCAAGCGTCAGACCTCCCCGCATTATGCCAGAGCTGCGCTGATCTGGCACCAGTCGTCCTGCTGATGAGCCACAAGGATCTGCATACCGGCATGTTCGAGCGCGGCCTGCACCTCGGTCAGACGGGTCTCAAGAATGCCGGAGCAGATGAACACGCTGTCGGGCTTCAGAAAATTCGGCACAACAGGCGCCAACGGAATGATGACGTCGGCCACAATGTTGGCCAGCACGATGTCGTAGCCGCTGCCCAGCCGTTCCATCATCGCTTTGTCCGCAATGACGTCACCGGTGATGGCCGTAAAGCGATCGGCGTGCAGAGCGTTGATGGCGGCGTTCTGACGGGCAATGCCCTCGGCCTTGGGATCGATATCCACGCCTGTGGCGTGCGCGGCGCCGAGCAGCAGAGCCGTGATGGACAATATGCCGCTGCCGCTGCCGAGATCGAGCACGCGCTCTCCGCCCTGAATGGCATGCTCCAGCTCGATCATGCACATCTGTGTAGATGCGTGTGCGCCGGTGCCAAAGATCATGCCGGGGTCGAGCAGCACCTCGATGCGCCCCTCGGGATTTTCCGGGTGAAGCCACTCTGGAACGACCAGCAGTTTTTCGCCGATGGCAAGCGGCTTATAATACTGCTTCCAGTTGTTTTCCCAGTCTTCATCCTTGACATTCTCCAGCTTTACGTCCAGAGAGCCGAACTCGACCGACGGGTTCTGCGTGCGCAGCAGTGTAAGTTGCTGCTTGAGCATGGCGATTTGTTCCATCGCATCCGGGCCGTCGGCAAGATAGAGCCGGATCTGGCTGACGCCCTGCATCTTCTTTGCCAGCGCGTCGTCCACATAGTCCCAGTACTGACGGTTATTCTCCAGAAAATCCTGAAAATCCGCTGCGTCGTCAATGATAAAGCTGTCAAAGCCCAGTACCGTGAGCCGGTCGGCGACCAGGTCGATCGCACCGGACGCGGTATGCACGGTCACTTCAATCCACTGCATGCAATCCTCCTACCCTGCTCTGCGCAGAGCATACCATTGGTATTTTATATAGTTTACATGAAATGCGGCAGAATAACAAGTAGGATTTTACTTTTTGCCGC
>JAEDFW010000181.1 GCA_016297855.1 Oscillospiraceae bacterium | reverse complement strand
TGCATTTTGGCTGCGGTTCTTACTTCGCTTGGCAACACAGGCGCATACTATGTTGACTCCAAGCTCTTTGGCTATTATTCCTACGCTTTGATTTTCGGCGTGCTGGGCCTGCGCATTTTGTCCGGCATTCTTTCTGCGATCCTGACCGCCACCATCGCACTGCCGGTTCTGGTTGCCCTGCGGCACGCAAAGCTGATCCAAGCGCCGGTTCAACCTGCGATTTATACGAAAGAAGCATGATCTTATGAACATCAACGAAGCACTGCAATATATCCACGCCGTCTGCTGGAAAGGCAGCATTCCCGGCCTGAGCCGCATCGACACGCTGCTTGAAAAAATGGGCCGCCCCGAACGGCAGCTCAAATTCATCCACGTCGCCGGCACCAACGGCAAGGGTTCTACCTGCGCCATGCTTGCCTCTGTTTTGCAGCACGCCGGCTACAAAACGGGTCTTTATACCTCGCCGTATATTGTCTCGTTCAACGAGCGTATCCAGATCAACGGGGAAAACATCCCTGACGAAGCGCTGTGCCAGATCACCGAGGCTGTAAAGCCGCTGGCCGATTCCATGGACGATAAGCCCACCGAATTCGAGCTTGTCACCGCCATCGGCTTTGCGTACTTTGCTCACGAGCACTGCGATGTGGTTGTCTGCGAGGTGGGTATGGGCGGCGAATTTGACGCGACGAACGTGATCCTTCCGCCGGAAGCGGCCGTGATCTGCAATATCGGTCTTGACCATACGGAAGTTCTGGGCGACACGCTGGAGAAGATCGCCGCGACCAAATCCGGTATCATCAAACCCGGCTGCGACGCAGTGTGCTACCGCGAAAGTGAGAGCGTTGAGGCCGTGATTCAGTCGCGCTGCGACCAAGTGGGTGTCACGCTGCACAAGGCCGATTTTGATGCCATCCGCCCCGTCTCGCACGCGCTGGACGGTCAGGTGTTCTCGTGGAACCGGTTTGATGCGCTGCATCTGCCGCTTCTGGGCGAGCATCAGCTCAAAAACGCAGCCGTGGTGCTCACAACGGTCGACACGCTGCGCGCGCGCGGCTGGACCATCTCCGACGAGAATATCCGCGCTGGTCTTGCAGCAGTTACCTGGCCCGGCCGCTTTGAGCTGGTACGGCGTGAGCCGCTGTTCATCATCGACGGCGGACATAACCCGCAGTGCATCGAAGCGCTTACCAAAAATATCCGCGAATATCTGTCGGACTGCCCGCTCACGGTGCTCACAGGCGTTCTGGCCGACAAGGACTATGCCTGCATGTATGAAAACGTTGCGCCGTTTGCACGCGAGTTCATCACTGTAACGCCGCCCAATCCCCGGGCGCTGGACGGTGAAAAGCTGGCGGAGTATCTACAACAGTTTGGCAAGCCTGTTACGGCCTGCCCCGAGATCGCAGAGGGCGTCAAAACGGCCATTGCCCGCGCCGGAAAAGGCGGTGCGGTACTGTGCTACGGCTCTTTGTACATGATCGGCGATATCAAAGCAGCACTCCAACATCTGTAAACAATAAGCGGCCTGCAGAATGCAGGCCGCTTATTGTTGTCAAACGGCCGCCGGATAGGCGGCCGTTTTGGCGTTTTCTTCGATCAAAACAGTTTGTACGTCCAGCCCATGTCGTCCTCGCGTGTGCCTGTCTGCATACCGTAGAGGGCATCATACAGCTTCTGCGCAATAGGACCGACCTTACCGTCGGCAACCTGAATATCCACGCCGCTATGGTTGAGCCAGCCGATGGGCGAGATAACCGCCGCAGTACCGGAGGCAAAGATCTCCTGCAACGTACCGTTCTTGGAGGCCTCGGTAATCTCATCAATCGACAGCTTGCGCTCGGAGACCTTGACGCCCCACTTTTTGAGCAGCTGGATGACGGAATCGCGCGTGATGCCGGGCAGGATCGTACCGGAATCCAGAGGCGCGGTGATGACCTCGTCGGCAATGCGGAAGAACGCGTTCGACGTGCCGATCTCCTCGACATACTTGTGCTCGGCAGCGTCGAGCCACAGAACGTCCTTGCAGTTGTATTTCATCGCATCGAGTGAAGCGCGCATGCCGCCGCCGTAGTTGCCGCCGACCTTGGCATAGCCCGTGCCGCCGCGCGCAGCGCGGATGTACTCATCCTGCACATAGATGCGGGTCGTGCTCAGGCCGCCGTCGTTGGCCGCGTAATAAGAGCCGGTGGG
>JAEDFW010000059.1 GCA_016297855.1 Oscillospiraceae bacterium | reverse complement strand
GTGGCCAAGGACGCCAAGCTCGAAGGACGCAATATGTCCATGTTCCTCAGCCCAAAGAATTCCAAATAAAAGCAAAACACGGAAGGAGAACCACTATGCCTAAGCTGAAGACCCATAGCGGCGCAAAGAAAAGATTCAACCTCACCAAGTCTGGTAAGGTCAAGAGAGCGCACGCATTCAAGAGCCATATCCTCACGAAAAAGACCACCAAGCGTACGCGCAACCTGCGCAAGAACGGCTATGCCGACGTGACCGTGGAAGATACCGTTAAGAAGATGATTCCTTACAAATAATCGTAAGGATTGACGACACATAGGAGGATTAAAAAATGGCAAGAGTTAAGGGCGCAATGATGACGCGCAAAAGAAGAAATAAGACCCTCAAGCTGGCAAAGTCCTACTGGGGTTCCAAGTCCCGTCACTTTAAGATGGCCAAGCAGGCCGTTGCAAAGTCCGGTGTATATGCTTACGTCGGCCGTAAGCTGAAGAAGAGAGATTTCCGCAGCCTGTGGATCACCCGTATCTCCGCTGCCGTGGCTCCCTTCGGCATCAACTATTCCCGCTTTATGTACGGTCTGAAGAAGGCTGGTATCGAGATGAACCGCAAGGCTCTGTCTGAGCTGGCGATTTCCGATCCCGCTGCGTTCGAAGTTCTCGTTGAGACCGCAAAGAAGGCGCTGTAAGAGTTTTTTCAAGGCCGCTGTATCTCACAGCGGCCTTTTTTCTGCAGTTTTACGGAACAGGAGGCCAAAACATATGCAGATTTTGATTGGAACCGGGAGGCTCTGCCATGAAAGTTAGGGCAATTCTATTTGATATGGACGGCGTGCTCATCGATTCGGAGGAACTGATGGCGAAATCCGGCATTCTGGCGCTGCGAGAGTTTGGCGTCGAGGCTTCGGCTTCCGATTTTCTTCCGTTCGTTGGGCGCGGCGAGGACAAGTACATTGGCGGCGTGGCGGAAAAGCACGGCGTCCGGTACGATACTGCAATGAAAGACCGCGCGTATGACTATTATGGCCAGATGGTGAAGGCAGAGGCTACGGTGCCGGAAGACACGCTGCCGACGCTCAAGGCACTGCACGCGCGCGGAATCAAGATGGCGATTTGCTCGTCGGCTGACCGCGTGAAGGTACGGTATAATCTTCGCGCCATCGGTGCAGACGAATCGCTTTTCGGCGCGATCGTGACCGGCAGCGACGTTGAACGCAAAAAGCCTGCCCCGGATATCTACCTCAAAGGCGCTTCGCTTCTCGGCGAACAGCCGGAAGACTGCCTTGTGGTGGAGGATGCGCCCAGCGGTCTTCAGGCCGCACACGCAGGCGGAATCCGGGCGGCCGGCATTGCTTCGAGCTTTTCTGCGCAGGAGCTGACGCAGCAGGCAGATCCCGAGTATCTCATCAATACGTTATCCGAACTGCTGGAGCTTCTGTGATCCGCGTCACCGGTGCGGCGGACAGAAAGATCAGGAGAAATGAAAAAGGAAACCACAACCAAACCAACCGGTAAACTCTGGACCAGAGATTTTACCATCATCACCCTCGGGTCGGTCGTTTCCATGCTGGGAAACGACGCAGCGGGCTTCGCCATGAGCCTTCTGGTACTCGACTACACTGGCTCAAGCTTCTACTATGCAGTATATCTGGCGGTATACCTGCTGCCGTCGATCTTCGTACCCATATTATCCGGGCCGTTTCTCGACCGGTTTTCGCGAAAGCGCGCGATTTACACGCTGGATTTCTGCTCAGCCGGTCTGTATACGCTGTTGGCTCTGATGCTGGGGCTGGGCAAGTTCAATTTTGCGCTTTTTGCGTTGGCTACGTTCGTCATGGGTTGTATCGACGGCGTGTACTCGGTGGCGTATGAAAGCTTTTATCCGATGCTCATCTGCGAGGGAAACTTTACCAAAGCGTATTCCATTTCCAGTACACTGGAGACGATGACGTTCGTTATGATGCCCGTGTCGGCGTTTGTATACAACACGATTGGCATCGTGTGGCTGTTTGCATTCAACGCGCTGACATTTTTGATCGCGGCAATCTTTGAGCTGCAGATCAAAACGACCGAGCAGTATGTGGCTGAGCGGAAAAGCGAAATGCTGGAAAAGACCAGAAACGTCGCACGGCAGTTTGCATCCGATTTCAAACAGGGCATCCGGTTTTTGCTTTCCGAGCCCGGTTTGCTCGCTGTCACATTGTATTTTACGTTCTCGTCGCTGTTTGGCGGCGCAAGCAATGCCATCGACCTGCCGTATTTCAGAAGCACGTTTTCCAACGGAGAGTATCTGTTTACGATCGTCTGGGGTATGGCGACTGTCGGACGCATGATCGGCGGCGCACTGCACTACAAGATCAAATTTCCGACGCAGGCCAAATACGCCATTGCGCTGGGCGTGTACGTCACGCTCTCGCTGATTGAAGGCTCGTATCTGTATTTTCCCATCCCGGTCATGATGGCGATGACCTTTACGACGGGACTTCTTGGCGTGACATCGTACAACATCCGCATTTCTGCCACGCAGAGCTATGTGCCGCATGAGAAAAAAGGCCGCTTCAACGGTATCTTCAACACGCTCATGACCGCCGGCGCGCTGGTTGGCCAGCTGGCAGGCGGCGCGTTGGCAACCGTCCTTCCGCCGCGCGCGGTGATCTCCGGCTTCGCATGCATCACGGCACTGGCCGCAGTCGTATTTATCGGCGGAAACAAGAAAGCTGTTTCCAAGATCTACAATACACAGGCATAAAGAAACGCGTGCACACAATGTGTGCACGCGTTTCTTACTGTCCATTGGGCCGGTATGCCGTATAAATGAGCACGCGTTCGAGTAAAAACCGGTAAAACGCGTCATATTGCGTCCGGCTGATGGCGGGCCTTGCCATGATGCATAGCGGCGAGCCTTCGGTGCCGGGCTGGTAGGGGAACTGCCAGTGGGGAAAGTCTCCCATGACGAGCCCCAACCGCTCGTAAAAGTGTTTGCGGCGGCGGCAGACGTCGTCTTCCGGCGGCTCGATCTCCAGAATCAGCGGCGCGCGCGTCTCATCCAGCAGCGCCTGCAGCACCCGCGTGCCGCAGCCCGTTCCCCGCATGGCGGGACTCACCGCCAGATGCTCCAGATAGGTAAACTCCGCCGTCTGCCAAAAGAAGGCGATGACGAGAAGCTGGCCGTTTTCTACCGCTGCGCAGGCGTGAAAGGCAGGGTCACAAAGCGCGCGCAAATGATCTTCCTGTGTGCGCCTTTCGTTTTTGGGAAAGCTCTGCTCATACACCCGCCATGCCGCTTCAAAAAACGGATGGGACGGGGAAGTAATACGCTGTAAGTCCATGACTATTGTTTGAAATATGCCTCCAGATCTTTTTTGTCACGCGCAAGCTGCCCGCGCAGCGCCTGCATCGACGAAAAGGGACGCTCTGGCCGGGTAAATGCGGCGAGCCATACAGAAAGTTCTCTGCCGTAGAGATCGCCGTCAAAGCCCTGCAGCCACGCCTCAAGCACCGGCTGCGCCAACGCACCAGCCGTGGGATGTACGCCGACGTTCACGAGCGCCGGCCAGCACCGGCCTTCGACTTCGGCCTCGGCCAGATAGACTCCGCGCTTCGGCACGAGCACGCCCGGCGCAAACGAAATATTTGCCGTGGGAAACCCAATGCTGCGCCCGTTGTGCGCGCCATGTATGACCGTGCCGTGCACCAGATGCCGGTGGCCGAGAAAACGCACGGCGCGCGAGGCTTCGCCGCCCAGCAGAAGCTGACGGATATAGGTAGAGCTGACGACCGTGCCGTCCAGCTCAACCTTTTCGATCACGTCACAACCCACACCAAGCGCCAGACACGTCTCTTGCAGCAGCGCTGGTGTGCCCGTGCCGCGATCACCGAAACGAAAATCGTGCCCGCAGACGACGTGGCAGGCGTGCAGCTTACCAATGAGAAAGTCGGTGATGAAATCGCGCCAAGGCATGTGCATCATGTTCTTGTCAAAATGTGCGAGAATGATTTCATCGATGCCGTAAAGCCGGCGCATCAGCAGCTGACGTTCGGCTGCGGTGTTGATGAGCGGCACCTCACATCCAAAGACCAGCGTGTCCGGGTGTGTATCAAAGCTCATGGCTGCAGCCGCCGCACCCAGTTCGTTTGCACGAGCGCGCGTTTTCTGCAGCAGCGCTGCGTGGCCCAGATGCACCCCGTCGAAAAAGCCCAGGGCGATGACTCGCTTCATCATGTGTCTACCTCGAAAAAGCTTTTGATGGTGGTAAGTACGCCGTGTTCCACACGGCCGAGCAGCAGGAATTCACCCGTCTCGCCGTAGACGCGGCAGGTGCCGTCTGCGAACTGCCGGTCGCATACCTGCGCGCCGTTACGCAGTTTCTGCGCCTGCGCGAGCGTGACGATGAGCGGCGGATGCTGCGAAAACAGACTGTCCACCGGCAGAAGAAGCTCTTCCGGGTCACGATGCGAAACGATCGAATCCATGGGCATCGACTGCGCAAGTGTAAAGCTGCCCGCGCGTGTGCGCCGCAGGCCCGCCATGCAGCCGCCGCAGCCAAGCATCTGCCCGATGTCATGGCAGAGCGTGCGGATATACGTTCCCTTTGAGCAGCGTACGCGCAGCGTATAGTCCGCGCCGTCGCTTCCAAGAAGCTCCAGTTCATGAATTGTAATCTCGCGCGGTGCGCGTTCGATTTCCTGGCCATTTCGGGCCAGCTCGTAGAGCTTTTTACCGCCGATCTTCACGGCGGAGTACATAGGCGGGATCTGACCGATTCTCCCTGAAAAGCGCGGCAGAATGGCAAGAAGATCGTCTTTTGTAACATGGACGGGGGACTCAGAAACAATTTCTCCCGAGGTGTCCTGCGTGTTTGTCACAAGACCCAGCCGCAGCTGCGCAATGTACTCTTTTTCCGCCGACTCGCAAAAGCTGGCCGCGCGCGTGGCACGGCCCACGAATACCGGCAGAACGCCCGTGGCCATGGGGTCGAGCGTGCCGCCGTGGCCCACGCGCCTGGTATGGAACACGCCGCGCAGCTTCGCCGTCACGTCCTGACTCGTCCAGCCGGCGGGTTTGTCTACAATGATGATCCCGTTTGCCATATCAGCGCTCCAATACAATGCCGCGTTCGGACAGTACGGCCAGAATCGCCCGGCGAGCGCCTGTGATGCCGCCCGCGACCGTTGCGCCAGCTGCCGCGATATGGCCGCCGCCGCCCAGCGCCTTACATAGATCGGACGCGTTATACTCCGGATCTGTGCGCACCGAAAGCTTTCCGAGCCCGTTCTCCACCTCGCGGATCATTACGCCGATCTGTACGCCTTCAATCGAACGGGCGAAGCCTGAGATCGAGTCCACATCGTCTTCAGTGAGCGCAAGTTCGGTCAGCCACGCGTTCGGGATCTGACAGATGGCCACGCGCCCGCCGGCAAAAAACTCCGTCGTATCGACCAGCCTTGCCTCCAGCTTCAGCCGGGCAAAAGACTTCGTGTCAAAAAACAGCTTATTGATGGGAAATACGTCCGCGCCTGCGTCAATAAGCGCCGCTGCCACGCGGAAGGTGTTGGCAGACGTATTGGAAAACTTGAAGCAGCCCGTGTCGGTGGCGATCGCCACATACAGGGCCTCTGCGATGGGCTTGGAAATTGTAACGCCCAGCTCCACTAGAATCTCATAAATGATCTCGCCGCAGGCGGCCTTGTCCGCCTCTATAAGTTTTTCCTCCAGCGGCAGGGAATTGCTGCCGTGATGGTCGACGGCCAGCGCGATACGCGCGCCATACGGCTCGGCGTCAAAGCTGAGAAGCCCCATCGACGCGATATCCACACTCACGAGTGTTGCGTCATCTGTTACGTCAGGACAGGTGAGACCTGCGAGATAAGGCGCAAAGCGCGGCGTAAACTGCCGGTTGGGCAGTACCGCCGCGCGTTTTCCTATCTGGCGCAGGCCCATGCAAAGCGCGGCAGCGCAGCCTGTCGTGTCACCGTCGGGCCGCCGGTGGGTCAGAATGACATAGTTGTCGCGCGCACGGAGCTGCGCACAGAGTTCACTGCGCGTCATCATCGTCTTTTGCCTCCGCTTCTGAGAGCTTGTTCAGAAGATCGAACATATGCGCTCCGTATTTCAGCGACTCATCCAGCGTGAACACCAGCTCGGGGGTGTATCGCAGCTGCAGGTGCGAACCAAGTTCGCGCCGCAGCCAACCGCCTGCGGATTTCAGACCCTTCAGGACCTCCTGCTGGCGCTGTTCTTCAAGAACACTGATGTAGACCTTGCTGTAGCGAAGATCAGGTGTGGTATCTACACGCGTGATGGATACGATTGTCTGCACGCGCGGGTCTTTAAGGTTGCGGATCAGCTCGGACAGCTCACGCTGGATCTCCTCGTTGATCCGGCCGATTCGGTTGGATGCCATAGACAGCCTCCTTTGTAAGAATTACGCCGCGGCGGCAGGCGCGTGGCCTGCCGCAGTGCGGCGATGGTTGATACCGTGTTGGCGGCAATTTGTGTTACGGCATGATCTGCTCCATGATGAAGCATTCAAAAATGTCGCCCTCTTTGATGTCGTTGTACTTCTCAATCGACGTGCCGCATTCGTAGCCGGCCGAGACCTCCTTGACCGAGTCCTTGAAGCGCTGCAGTGAGCCGAGCTTACCCTCATGGATGACGATGTTGTCACGCAGCACGCGTACCTGAGAATCTCTGGTGATCTTGCCGTCTTTGACATAGCAGCCGGCGATGGTGCCGATGGCCGAGACCTTGTAGGTCTGGCGAACCTCGGCGTGACCGATGACGGCCTCGCGGTACTTGGGCGCGAGCATGCCCTTCATTGCATCGCCGATCTCGTTGATCGCGTCATAGATGACGCGATACATGCGCATATCGACCTTGTCGCGCTTTGCGGCTGCCTGTGCCAGATCGTTCGGACGCACGTTGAAGCCGATGACGATGGCGTTGGAAGTGGAAGCCAGCAGGATATCGGACTCGTTGATCGCGCCGACGCCTGCGTGGATGACGCGCACGCGTACTTCCTCGTTCGACAGCTTCTCCAAAGACGCCTTCACGGCCTCGGCGGAGCCCTGCACGTCGGCCTTGACGATGAGGTTGAGCTCCTTCATCTCGCCCTCCTGCAGCTTGGAGAACAGGCTTTCGAGCGTGACCTTCTGGTTCTGCTTGTTGAGCTCGTCCTTGATCTTCTGCTTGCGCTGCTCGACCAGCTGGCGCGCCATGCGCTCGTCGGCGACGACATTGAATTCATCGCCCGGTGCGGGCACTTCGGTCAGACCCGTGATCTCGACCGGGATGGACGGTCCGGCTTCTTTGACCTGCGCGCCCTTGTCGTTCGTCATGACGCGCACGCGGCCCACAGATGTGCCGGCGATGATGAGATCACTCTGGCGAAGCGTACCGTTCTGCACGAGAAGCGTGGCGATCGGGCCGCGGTTTTTGTCCAGACGCGCTTCGATGACCGTGCCCTTGCCGGCACGGTTGGGGTTGGCTTTGAGCTCGGCGACCTCGGCGGTGAGGATGACGGTCTCGAGCAGATCATCGATGCCCATGCCGGTTTTGGCCGAGATGCGGCAGACCTCGGTCTCACCGCCCCATTCCGCAGGCGTGAGACCGTGCTCGGTGAGCTGGGTCAGGATACGATCGGGGTTGGCACCGTGCTTATCCATCTTATTGACAGCCACGATGATGGGGATGTTCGCGGCCTTGGCGTGGTTGATGGCCTCGATGGTCTGCGGCATGATGCCGTCATCGGCCGCCACGACCAGGATGGCGATATCGGTACACATAGCGCCGCGCGCGCGCATTTCGGTGAACGCGGCATGGCCCGGCGTATCGAGGAAGGTGATGGGCTGGTCGTTGATCTGCACAGTATACGCGCCGATGTGCTGCGTGATGCCGCCGGCCTCGCCGGCTGCAACCTTGGCGTTGCGGATGTAGTCCAGAAGAGAGGTCTTGCCGTGGTCGACGTGGCCCATGACGACGACGACAGGCGGACGGGTGACGAGCTCGTCGGCGGTGTCCTCGTGATCGTCGAAGAGCTTTTCTTCGATGGTGACGACGACCTCACGCTCGACCTTGCAGCCCAGCTCCACGGCAACAAATTCCGCCGTGTCAAAGTCGATGGTCTGGTTGACGGAGGCCATGACGCCGTTTTTCAACAGGCACTTAATGACCTCGGCCGCGGTCTTTTTCATCCGCGAGGCAAGCTCGCCGACAGTGATCTCATCGGGGATTTTGACCACGAGCTGTGCTTTCTTGGCAATTTCAAGCTGCAGTCGGCGCATTTTCTCCTGCTCCTCCGAGCGGGACTTGGTGCCGAACTTCTTGGCCTGCTGCTGCTTTTTGTTTTTGTTGCCAATCTTCTGCTTGCCGCTGGAATAGTTCTGCACGCGCTCGGACACGAGTGAGTCTACGCGGTCATCGTAGCGGTCGGCGTTGACGGTGACGGCGCTGGTGTCAATCACGCGGCGTTCGCGCTTGCGCTCAGGCTGCTGCGGCTTGGATTCCGGCTTGCGCTGCGGCTGCGGATTCTGCTGCGCACGGGGCTGATTCTGCTGCGCGGCAGGGCGCTGCTGCGGCTGCTGGGACTTTGCAGCCTGCTGTTTCGCGGGCGCAGGGCCACCGGCGGTGTTCGGCGCTTCTGCCGCAGGAGCGTTTGCCGGTTCCGGCTGCTTCGTCACAGCGGCAAATACCTGCTCGATGGAATCGACTTGATTCTGTTGGGTAATATAGTCAAATATGACGTTCAGCTGGTCTTCCGTCAGATTCTGGGAGCTGCTCTTCGGCTTATCGTAAAATTTGGCGACGATTTCGATCAAGGCCTTGGCCGGCATACGAAAATCATCTGCAACCTCTTTTATTTTCTGCTTGATTTCAATACTCATACAGCCACCTCCGTTATTTCTTCCCGTGTTTGATGTTGTTCCTGTGCGCCTTCTCTTCCTGACGGCGCTTCGTCACGCGCTCAGTCTGGCGTGTCAGTTCGTCAAGGGCTGCGGCGTAGCGCTCGGGCTCATTCAGCGCCTGCACAAAAGCAAGCGCCAACGCCGGATCGGCAATCGCGCAGATTGCGCAGGCGGTATAGCCCAGCGCTCCGCCGAGCTGCTCTTTGGAGAAGGGCAGACTGATGCAGATGGGCTTACCGCTGCGGCAATACGAACGCGCGCGGCGCACGGTATGTTCGCCTGCGTCCGAGGCCAACAGCAGCAGCCGTGCTTTCTGGCTGCGGCAGCTCGCACCGGCCGGTTCTTCGCCGACGTCCATGCGTCCGGCCTTGCGTGCAAGACCCAGCAGGCGCAGTGCTTTTTCATCCATCTGCGCCCACCTCCATCTTTTCCAGCAGCGTGTCGTAGACGGCCTGCGGAATCTGGCAGTCGAACGCACGCTCGAGCGCCTTGACCTTGATGGCGTGCTTCAGGCATTCACAATTCGGGCAAAGGTAGGCGCCGCGCCCGGGCGCTTTGCCCCGGAAATCGAGCGATATTTCGCCTTCAGGCGATTTGACAACGCGGACAAGCTCCTTTTTCGGCCGCATTTCACGGCAGCCGACGCATTGCCGCATGGGGATCTTTCGCTGCATCACAGCACCTCCTTGATTGCAGGAACGATTTATTCTTCTTCTGCCGTAAGCGCCTCTTCCGGCACTCTGGCTTTCGCCTCGGCTTCGGCAAGCTCCGCCGCTTCAATTTCAGCGGCCTGAGAGGCGGGTTTGATATCGATCTTAAAACCGGTCAGCCGCGCGGCAAGGCGTGCGTTCTGTCCCTCCTTGCCTATCGCAAGCGACAGCTGATCGTCTGGCACGATCACGCGGCAGGCCTTCGCGGAGCCGGGCAGTACTTTGACGGATACGACTTCCGCCGGGCTGAGGGCGGAGGCGATGAACTGCTCAGGATCTTCCGACCAGACGACGATATCCATTTTCTCACCGTGCAGCTCGTCGACGACGGCTCCTACACGACCGCCGCGCGTACCGACGCACGCGCCAACGGGGTCGATATTTGGCTGTGTGGCGCACACGGCGAGCTTGGTGCGCGAGCCTGCCTCGCGCGCGATGGACTTGACCTCCACAAGGCCGGATTCAATTTCCGGCACTTCCAGCTCAAACAGGCGCTTGACCAGACCCGGATGGGTTCTGGAAACGATGACCTGTGGGCCGCGAGAAGAACGGCGAACCTCGACGACGTAGACGCGGATGATATCGCCCTCACGATAGCTTTCGCCGCGTGCCTGCTCGGACTTGGAGAGCATCGCGTCGGTTTTGTCGTTGCCGCCGCCGATGCGCACGGTCATATCGCCGGAGTTCGGCTCGATACGCAGCACCGTGCCGGTGAGGATCTCATGCTCCTTCGACGAGAAGGTGTCGAAGATCATGCCGCGTTCGGCTTCGCGGATGCCCTGAATGATGACCTGTTTGGCGGTCTGGGCAGCGATGCGGCCGAAGGCCTGCGTCTTGACGTCGACGTTGACCAGATCACCCAGCTGCGCGTGTTTATTGATCTTTCTGGCCGCGTCCAGAGAAATCTCGGTCGCAGGGGAGATCACGTCGTCGACGACCTCTTTCTGCACATACATCTTCATATCGTTGTCCTCGACCTCGACGAAGACGTTGTCGGTGTAGCCGTCCTTGTCCTTCTTGTAGGCAGCGACGAGCGCCTGCGTGATCTTGTCGATCATGTACGACTGCGGGATGCCGCGCTCTTTTTCAAGCTGGGCAAGCGCTGCAAAAATTTCGGCGTTCATGTTTTTCTGTATTCCTCCTCTTAAAAATCGACGTGAAGCCGCACCTGCGCGAGCTCCGATTTTTCAAACGTGTATGTTTTTCCGGCGCTTTCGATGCTGACAGCGCCGTCTGCATAGCCCGTCAGCGTGCCGATGAACTCCTTCGCGCCGTCAACCGGCTTATAGAGCTTGACGCAGACCTTTGAGCCCATGAACTGCTCAAAATCGCCCGGGCGCTTGAGCGCGCGCTCAAGCCCCGCAGAGCAGACCTCGAAGCTGTAGCTGTCGGGAATGGGGTCTTTTTCATCAAGAACGGGATCGATTGCGCGTGAGATGGCTTCGCAGTCGTTGATATTCACGCCGCCCGGCTTGTCGATATACAGCCGCAGAAACCACGC
>JAEDFW010000058.1 GCA_016297855.1 Oscillospiraceae bacterium | reverse complement strand
ACCGTGTAACCTTTGGTCTTTTCAACACGGAATACAGACATTTTTGTGACCTCCTATGTCTTGGTTTTGAAATATATAAAGGAAAAAGCGGCGTTTCAACGCTCTTTTCATAAGAGAGCGAAACGCCGCTTTGTTTTATATATGGGTTTGAAATTCAATATTTCGTCAGATTGCGAATAGACCGATACTGTATCTTGTGGTATGATGCCAGCGTTTGTTGTTTGAACTTTGCAGAGGAGGGCAATCACCATGCAGTACACCGATAACGAAGCCGCCCTGATCGGCGGCCTGATCTCGAACTATTTCTTTCAGCCGTCTGTGGATGAAACGCTCCGCGAATCCTATCGCCGGGTACTGCGTCATCTGCATGAGAACACCCTCTCTGCGTCAGACCTGAGCCGGATTCAGAACGCGCTGACGTTTCTCTCGCCGCTCTGCCGCGATACCCGCGAAGCCCACAAGGACATGATGGGTGTGACATTAAAAACCGATGCTCTGCTGAGAGCCAACCGATAAGCGACCACCCGCTGCGTTGCAGCGGGTGTTTTGCTTTCTCGCGTCCCAGCATCGCCAATACGCCGTGTTTTCGTCCTGGAGCGGGTGGAAGCTTGCCTGCGGTTTTAACGTCTGAAACGTCGCACAGCTGGCTAACACGCTGGCATCTGTGCTTAGAGTTGGTATTCGGCAAGACCAATAAAAACGCCAGTCAAAATTCTACACTTTGCCGAGAGCAAAAAAGAGACGCTCTCCCGAAAAAATCCCGAAAGAGCGGTCCGAAATCGCGTGGGTAAAGGTTCAAGTCCACTGATTTTGCCAAAACCCTTTTTGATATCTTTTTTTCCGACTTCAAAAAATGGGCGCAAAAAAACCCGGAAGCCGTTGAAACTTCTGGGTTTTTCGCGTAGATATCTTTTTTGGTTCTACTAGATGGAGCAGGATACGGGAGTCGAACCCGCCTCCGCGGCTTGGGAAGCCGCTGTACTACCGATGTACGAATCCTGCATTGCAATTATCATAGCATCTTCCGCGTGATTTTGCAACCGTTTTTTGTCACGCAGGGCGCGCTGGGCGCGCCCTGAAAATTCCTACAGTTTCGCGCCCTCGCCGCGCAGGCGGATGATTTCGTCACGCAGCACGGCAGCGTATTCGTACTCCATCATACGCGCGGCCTCGCGCATCTTTTGTTCCAGCTTCTCGATCTCGCGTTCGAGTTCCTTCTTCGTCATCTTCACACCGGACTTGCCCGCACGCTCCGGCGTAGGCGCCGCGGAAATTTCGATCAGCTCACGCACCGATTTGACGATGGTCTTCGGCACGATGCCGTGTTTCTCATTATACGCCTGCTGGATCTGGCGGCGGCGCGCCGTCTCATCCATGGCCGCGCGCATGGCGGCGGTAATCTTGTCGGCATACAGAATAACCCTGCCGCCGGCGTTTCTGGCCGCGCGGCCGATGGTCTGAATGAGACTCGTCTCCGAGCGGAGAAAGCCCTCCTTATCCGCGTCCAGAATCGCAATCAGTGACACTTCCGGAAGATCGAGGCCTTCTCTGAGCAGGTTGATGCCGATGAGTACGTCGAATTTTGCCATGCGCAGGTCGCGGATGATCTCCATGCGCTCCATGGCGCCGATATCCGAGTGCATGTAGCGCACACGGATGCCGTTCTCAGTAAGATACTTCGTGAGATCCTCCGCCATCTTCTTGGTCAGCGTCGTGACCAGCGTCCGCTCGCCCTTTTCGGTCGTGGCGTTGATCTCGCCGATGAGATCGTCGATCTGCCCCTCGATGGGGCGCACAAACACCTCGGGGTCCAGCAGTCCCGTGGGCCGGATGAGCTGCTCAGCGGTGTTGGCTGAGCGCTCGCGCTCATAATCGCCGGGTGTGGCTGAGACAAAAACGGCCTGATGGATGCGGCTGGTAAACTCATCAAAGGTGAGCGGCCGGTTATCAAACGCAGACGGCAGGCGGAATCCGTAATCGACCAGACTCTGCTTGCGCGAATGGTCGCCGTTGTACATGGCGCGCACCTGCGGCAGCGTAACATGACTCTCATCGACAAACAGAAGGAAATCATCGGGGAAATAGTCGATGAGCGTGGTCGGCGGTGTCCCAGGCGCGCGGCCGGCGATGACGCGCGAGTAGTTCTCAATGCCGGTGCAGAAGCCGATCTCCTGCATCATTTCCAGATCGTACTGCGTGCGCTGGCGAATGCGCTGCGCTTCCAGCAGCTTGTCGTGCTCTTCAAAATACTTGACCCTCTGCCACATCTCGTCTTCAATATCGCGCATGGCGCGCGCCATTTTTTCCTTGGACGCGACATAGTGTGACGCCGGATAGATGGCTGCATGGCTGAGCACCCGCTCGGGCATGCCGGTGACCGCGTTGATCTGGCTGATGCGGTCGATCTCGTCGCCAAAAAACTCCACGCGGATGGCCTTTCCTGCCCAATAGGCGGGATAGATCTCCAGCGTGTCGCCGCGCACGCGGTAGGTGTTACGGATAAAGTTCATGTCGTTGCGCTCGTAGCGAATCTCCGTCAGTTTTCGCATGAGCTCGTCACGCTCACGCTGCTGTCCGGTGCGCAGAGAAATCACCATGTTCTTATAGTCGATCGGGTCGCCCAGACCGTAAATACACGATACCGACGCAACCACGATCACATCCCGCCGCTCAGACAGCGCGGACGTTGCGCTGTGACGCAGGCGCTCAATCTCCTCGTTGACGGACGAATCCTTTTCAATGTAGGTGTCCGTATGGGCGATATACGCCTCCGGCTGGTAGTAGTCGTAGTAGGAAATGAAGTATTCCACGGCGTTTTCCGGGAAAAACTCGCGGAACTCCGAGCAAAGCTGCGCCGCCAGCGTCTTATTGTGCGCCAACACAAGCGTAGGCCGGTTCATTTGCGCGATGACGTTCGCCATCGTAAACGTTTTGCCCGAGCCTGTCACGCCCAACAGAACCTGATCATTCAGCCCCATCTGCAGTCCGCGCACGAGCGATTCAATCGCCTGCGGCTGATCGCCGGTGGGCTTGTATTCCGAAACCAGTTTAAAATCCATACACGCCTCCTATCGGAGCAATCCGTCGTCAGCCAACGAGACAAAATCGTCGTCAGCCACAATGATATGATCGGCCAGCATGATGCCGACCGCGTCCAGCGCTGCCTTGAGCGTCAACGTCGTCTCACGGTCCTC
This sequence comes from Oscillospiraceae bacterium, assembly GCA_016297855.1. GTDB lineage: Bacteria > Bacillota > Clostridia > Oscillospirales > Oscillospiraceae > CAG-170. The sequence continues at coordinate 7,928 of JAEDFW010000058.1, read as the reverse complement.
CGGGCTTGGCAGCGCGATTCCGCTGGTGTGGTTGTGCGCCAGCACCACGCTGGTAGCGTTACAGTTGAGCGCCGCCTTAACGATCTTGCGCACGGCGATGCCTGCGACGTTCACGCCGCCGCGATGCACGAGTACACAGTCAATGACCTTGCACTTGGCGTCCAAACACAGAAGATATACAACCTCTTCGGTCTCGCCGTGGAAATACGGCACGAGATACATGCCGCACTTGCTGTTCGTATTCAGAATCCGGCCGGTGTTGCTGCGGTCGATGAGATGCCGGCGCTCCAACTGCGGGATAAGCGTGATGAGAGCAGCAGCCGTTTCGCCCACACCGTCGACACGCATCAGTTCTTCCCGCGGCGCCTCAAGTACGGCGGACAAACTCCCGAAGCGCTCCAGCAGCCGGTGCGCAATGGGGTTTGTGTCCTGCCGCACATAGGCGTAGTACAGCAACATCTCCAGCACCTGCACATCGGACAAGCTGTCCATTCCGCTCGTTTTCAGTTGTTTCCGCATTCGCTCGCGGTGTCCTTCGTGCCCGGCCATGGCGTACTCCTTTACAGCAGTTTTTTCAGATACTGTCCCGTATAGCTTGCTTCGCAGGCAGCCACTTCCTCCGGCGTACCGCTGGCAACGATATGACCACCACCCTCGCCGCCTTCCGGTCCAAGGTCAATGATGTGGTCTGCGACCTTGATGACATCCAGATTATGCTCGATGACGAGCACGGTGTTGCCTGCATCCACAAGGCGCTGCAGAACCTCGATCAGCTTGTGCACGTCGGCAACATGCAGTCCAGTCGTTGGCTCGTCGAGAATATAGATCGTTCTGCCGGTTGCACGGCGGGAAAGCTCAGTAGCGAGCTTGACACGCTGCGCTTCACCGCCGGAAAGCGTGGTAGAGCTCTGTCCGAGTTTCACATAGCCAAGACCAACATCCACCAGCGTGGCGATCTTGGCGCGGATGCGCGGCAGGTTTTCAAAGAAGCCCAGTGCCTCCTCCGCCGTCATATCCAGCACATCCGCAATGTTCTTGCCCTTATAGAGAACCTCGAGCGTCTCGCGGTTATACCGTTTGCCGCCGCAGACCTCGCAGGGGACATACACGTCCGCCAGAAAGTGCATCTCGATCTTTACAAGGCCGTCGCCGCAACACGCCTCGCAGCGACCGCCCTTGGTATTGAAGCTGAAGCGCCCCGGGCCGTAGCCGCGTGTGCGCGCGTCAGCCGTGGAAGCAAAGAGCTCGCGGATGTCGTTAAAAAGCCCCGTATACGTCGCGGGATTTGAGCGCGGTGTCCTTCCGATGGGACTCTGGTCGATACCCACGACCTTATCCAGATGCTCCAGACCCTCGATATGGTCAAATCTTCCCGGCCGTACACGCGCGCGGTTCAGCGCGCCCGCCAGCTTTTTATAGAGGATCTCGTTGACAAGGCTCGATTTTCCGGAGCCGGATACGCCCGTGACGCAGGTAAACGTACCGAGCGGGATCTCCACATCGATGTTCTGCAGATTGTTTTCCGCCGCGCCGCAGACTTTCAGCATCTTGCCGTTTCCCTTGCGCCGCTCAACGGGAAGAGGAATCTTCTTTACGCCAGAGAGGTACTGCCCCGTGATCGAGCGCGGGCAGGCCATGATATCTTCAATACTGCCGGCGGCCACAATCTCGCCGCCGTGCACACCCGCACCCGGGCCAACATCGACGATATAGTCCGCAGCGCGCATGGTGTCTTCGTCGTGCTCAACAACAAGGACAGTATTGCCCAGATCACGCAGATGGCGCAGTGTATCCAGCAGCTTATCGTTGTCGCGCTGGTGCAGACCGATCGACGGCTCATCGAGGATATACAAAACGCCCATGAGGCTCGAACCGATCTGCGTGGCAAGGCGGATACGCTGGCTCTCGCCGCCGGAGAGCGTTGCCGCTGCGCGCGAAAGCGTGAGATAGCGCAGACCCACCGCCTGCAAAAAGCCGAGACGGGATTTGATCTCGCGCAAAATCTGCTCGGCAATCACGGCGAAATTGCCCTCCAGCTTCAGATTCTCTATAAACGCCAGCGCGTCGGAAACCGACAGGCGGCAAAACTCCATAATATTGAGTCCGCCCACCGTCACGGCCAGACTCATATCTGACAGTCGGTTCCCGTGGCACTTTGGGCACAGCCGCTCAGCCATGCATTCCTCGAGTTCCTTGTGCATCGCCTCGGACTGCGTTTCGGCGAATCGGCGCGAAACGTTGTTGACCACGCCCTCAAACGGCCGCTCAAGTACCCCGCGGCCATTGGCGCGTTCATAGTAGATGGTGAGATTTTCCTTTCCCGTGCCATACAAGATGGCGTCCATTGCCTGTTTGGACAGCTCGCGCACAGGGTCATTCAGGGAGAATTTATACTTTTTCGCCAGCGCCTCGAAATACATCCGGGCGATGGAGTCGTCTTTGACGTTGTTGAAGCCGGATGCCTGAATCGCACCTTGCAGAATGGACTTCGAATCGTCCGGGATGATGAGCGCAGGATCGGCCACCAGCTGCGTGCCGAGTCCGCTGCACACCGGGCACGCACCATAGGGGTTGTTGAACGAGAACATGCGTGGGCTGAGTTCGGGCAGCGACACGCCGCAGTCCTCGCAGGCGTAGTTCTGCGAGAACATGGTGTCCGTATCGCCTTCGAGCAGGTTGAGGATCACAAGTCCGCCCGAGAGGTTCGACGCCGTCTCAACTGAATCGGTCAGACGCCGGGCAAGATCCGGCTTCATGATGAGCCGGTCGACTACGACCTCAATGTGGTGCTTTTTATTTTTATCGAGCGCAATCTCTTCGGACAGGTCGTAGACGCTGCCGTCCACGCGCACGCGCACATAGCCGCCGCGGCGCGCATCGTCAAACACCTTGATATGTTCGCCCTTTTTTCCGCGTACCACGGGCGCAAGGATCTGAAAGCGCGTGCGTTCGGGCAGCTGCATGATCTGATCGACGATCTGGTCGACCGTCTGCCGTCGGATCACCTTGCCGCACTTCGGGCAGTGCGGCGTACCGCAGCGCGCCCAGAGCAGGCGCAGATAATCGTAGATTTCCGTTACCGTGCCCACCGTGGAACGCGGGTTTTTGCTGGTGGTTTTCTGGTCGATGGATATGGCGGGTGAGAGTCCGTCAATGGAATCGACGTCCGGCTTGTCCATCTGACCCAAAAACATTCTGGCATAGGAGGAAAGCGACTCGATATACCGCCGCTGTCCCTCGGCATAGATGGTATCAAATGCGAGCGAGGATTTGCCCGAGCCGGACAGACCAGTCAGCACGACCAGTTTATCACGCGGCAGCTCGACCGAAACATTCTTTAAGTTATTGGCGCGTGCGCCCTTGACGCTGATGGTATCACGCATAGCTGTGACCTCTTCTTCCGGTATTTCGCAGGCTATAATTATATCATAGAATCCCCCGCTCTACAACTGCTATTTTCAAACAAAAGTTTTTATTTGTTCCAGCACTCCTGTGGGACAGCGCCGCGCGATTTTGTCCACTGCCGTACTTGTAACTTCTGTAAAAGGCTGTTATAATGGTCGTATATGGTCGAAAGGAGATCTGTCATGCGTAATCTGTCCAAGCTGATGTTCCAGCGCGTTGTTGTCGTTTCCCTTGCGATTTTGCTGCAGATCGCCTTCCTTCTGGCAGGGATTCTCTGGCTGCAGGAGTACCGTTTCTGGATGCGCACGGTCATCAACGTGCTGGCATGGCTGCTGGTCATCGCCATCATGTCTGGCCGCAGCAACCCGTCGTACAAGATCGCATGGATTGTGCTGATTCTGGCGTTCCCTGTGGCAGGACTGACGATCTATGTGCTCTTTGGCGGCAATAAGACCTCCCACCGCTCGAACCGTAAGCGCGCGCAGAGTGAGCTGACTGTGCTGCAGCATCTGCGCCAGGATCCCGATATCATACAAAAGCTGGCTGATACGCCCGACGCCGCGTTCAATCATACGCGTTTTCTGCTGAGCAGCGCCAGTTATCCCGTCTACGACAATTCTTCCGCCCAGTATTTTTCCTGCGGTGAGGCCTGCTGGGCGCAGATGCTGGAGGAACTGAAGAAAGCCAGACATTATATCTTCCTTGAATTCTTCATCATCGCACCCGGCGAGATGTGGGACTCGATTCTGGAAATTCTGCAGCAGAAGGCGCTTGAGGGCGTGGATGTGCGCGTCCTCTACGACGATTTCGGCTGCATCACGCGCCTGCCGGGCCGCTACTGCAAGCAGCTGCGCGCAATGGGCGTTCAGGCGCATGCCTTCGCGCCCTATGTTCCGGTACTCTCCGGGCGGCTCAACAATCGCGACCACCGCAAGCTCATGATCATTGACGGCAAGGTCGGCTTTACGGGCGGCATCAATCTGGCCGACGAGTACATCAACCGTACTTCCCCGCATGGGCACTGGAAAGACTGCGGAATTCTGGTCAAGGGCGAAGCCGTATGGTCAATGACGGTGATGTTCCTCGCCAACTGGGACACCATCGCACATCTGCAGGAGGATGTGGATTCCTTCCGGCCGTTCTATACCGCGCCTGAGAGCGAGACGCACGGATATCTGCAGCCGTTTGCCGACAGCCCGCTCGATGATGAAGACGTGGGCGCAACCATCTACCAGCAGCTGATCACGAGCGCGAAAAAGACCTTGCGCATCATGACGCCGTACCTCATTCTCGACCATCAGATGACGCAGGTGCTGTGCAATGCGGCCAAAACCGGTGTGGACGTGCGTATCATCACGCCCGGCGTGCCCGACAAGTGGTATGTGCACGCCGTAACGCGCGCGAATTACGAGGTTCTGACCGAGGCCGGCGTACGTATTTTTGAATACCGTCCCGGCTTTGTCCACTCCAAGGTCTGCCTGTCCGATGAGCGCTATGCCGTGGTCGGCACTGTGAACATGGATTTCCGCAGCCTGTACCTGCACTACGAGGATGCGGTATATCTCTACGATGCAGACGCTCTGGCGGATATTGCACGCGACTTTGACGAGACGCTTCCCGTCTGCCGCGAGATCACCTACCAGCGCTGTAAGCATATCTACCTGCACCAGCGCATTCTGCGCACGCTGCTGCGGATGTTCTCTCCGCTTATGTAACGAAAAAAGGCCGCCCGCCGGGCGGCCTTTTCTGTTGCTTTTTCAGCAGTTAAATCATAAACAGCGCCTCGCGCACAACCTCGCAGACCGAAGGATGCGGGAATACGATCTTGTTGAGATGCTCAACAGGAAGCTTTGAATAAACCATCATGGCCGCGCCGTAAATGATCTCGGAAGCATAGCTGCCGACCATATGTACACCCACGATGCGCTTTGCCTTCGTATCATAGATGATCTTGCAGAAGCCGTCTCCCGCCAGATTCTCCGCCACATAGCGTCCGGAGTACATCATGGGCGCTTTGACAACCTTCACATTCATCCCCTTGTCCCGTGCACTTTGCTCACTTTCACCAACAGACGCAACCTCAGGCGTGGTGTAGATCACGGACGGCACGATGGAGTAGTCGATCTTATCCTTCTTGCCCGCCATGTGATTGACGGCCACTTCGGCCTCGCGGTAGGCCGTATGCGCCAGCATAAGCTTGCCGTTGCAGTCGCCCACGGCGTAAACGTTCGGCACGTTCGTACACAGATGCTCGTCAGTGACGATCGCGCCCCGCTCAGTCACAACGCCGATGGTCTCCAGACCCAGACCAGCTGTTTCTGCACGTCTGCCCGCAGATAGCAGCACGCAGTCGCATTCGATGGTGTGCGTACCGGAAGCATCGGAATACGTCACAGAATCAGCGCCCACTGACTCAACCTTTGCGTTCAGGAAGAATTCCATGCCCTCTTTCCGATAGGTGTCCATCAATATTTTGCAGATCTCCGGGTCCGTCGCGCCGGCGATCTTCGGCATCATCTCGATGACGCTGACCTTTGTGCCAATGGTTGCAAAATAGCACGCCATTTCCAGGCCGATCACGCCGCCGCCAATGCACACCAGCCGCTTGGGCTGGTCTTTTTTATCCAGAATTTCACGGTTGGTCGTTACGAATCCGCTTGCAAGCCCCTCCTTCACGCCGGGGATGGGCGGCACAACCGCGCTTGAGCCGGAGGCGATGACAAGCCGCTTCGCGCTTACGCGTTCTGTACCGGCCTGTACATCGAACGTGCCGTCTGAAGCCTTGCCGAGGATCTTCGCCTCACAGGAAAAAACCTTGATCTTGTGCGCCTTCATGCTCGCGCCCACACCGCGCACCAGCGTTTTGACCACCTTGTCCTTGCGCGTGACGACCGCGGCATGGTCAATCGACACATTCTCGGCGTGCACGCCATAACTTTCGCCGTGCTTCGCGGCAGCATACTGCTTGGCACAGTACAAAAAGCTCTTTGTCGGCACGCAGCCCTCGTTCAGACAGGTGCCTCCCAATGCGCGTTTCTCAACAACCGCTGCGGTAAAGCCCGCCTGCGCCGCACGTTCGGCGCACAGATACCCGCCCGGGCCGCCGCCAATGACCAATACGTCAAACTGTTCCATATGGCATCCTCCGTAATTCACATTATGTCTATAGTATAGCACAGATTTTCATTTTTGTTTATGTTTTTTTGTGTTTTTTGCAAATTTGTTTTCTGTTGTTTTTCGTTATTTTTCTGTTGTTTTTTGAAATTCAACTATTAAGACAAAAATAAGTTTCCTAATTGTAGAACAAATCTCTTCCGCTTGGCTTTGTGCGCTGCTATACTGGTCACAGACAAAGAAAGCGAGGCACATGCAATGGAGCATCATCTTCCGAATAATATCCGTGCAATGCGAAAAGCACGCGGTTTCACGCAGGAACAGCTTGCCGAGGCCATGGGCGTGACGGTTGGCGCGGTGTCCAAGTGGGAATTAGGCCAGTCCGCACCCGATCTTTCTATGCTCATGGAACTGGCGGATTTTTTCGACGCGTCGGTCGACGCGCTTCTCGGCTACACGCTGCGGGAGAATTCGGCAGAGCTTGCCGCCGAGCGCATCCGCGCGCTGCGAAACGAGCGCCGCTTTGACGAGGGCACTGCCGAGGCGGATAAGGCGCTGCAAAAATACCCCAATCATTTCAATGTCGTGATGCAGAGCGCGCGCGCGTACGCATTTTCCGCGCTCGAGCGCGACGACCCCGTGCCGCAGCGCCGGGCGCTGGCGCTGTATCAGCATGCGCTGACATTGCTTGGCCAGAACACAGACCCCGAAATCAGTGAGGTTTCCATCTCGAACGACATCGCTGTTTTGCATCTGGCGCTGGGCGAGACAGAAAAAGCGCTGGAAGTCTGGCGCAAATACAACTACGACGGGCTGAACGACGCGGCCATCGGCATGACGCTGGCTGCGCATTGCAAAAAGCCGGACGAGGCGCTGCCGGTCCTATCCACGGCGCTGGTCAATTCCATCATCGGCATCATTCGCGTCGTCAACGGCTATATCAACGCCTACGCGCAGAAAAATGAGCTGCAGCAGGCGCTGCAGATCGCGCTTTGGTGCTGCGCGCTGGTTGACGGACTTCGCCCGGAGAGAGCGGTGTGCGCGTTCGACAAGCTGGAAGCGGCGTTTCTCGGTTTCTGCGCATCGGCTGCGTTAGATCTGCACGACGAAGAAGCCGCACGCAAACATTTGCGCCGCGCGGCAACGCTCGCGGATGCGTTTGACCGCGCGCCCACCTACTATGCTGTCGGCTCCATCCGCTTCTACTGCGGAAAGGACGCGCAGCTCTCGGACGATCTGGGTCAGACGGCGGACGGCGCAGTTGAAAACGCGCTGCGCGAATGCAGCAATGCGGATGCGCTCCTGCGGCTCTGGCAGAAAGTGAAGGAGGAACTCCAATGAGCAAGACCTATCTCGCGCTGCGCCGCCAGCTCTACCGCGGAAACTACGGTGCGTTCTCGGTGGAGGTG
>JAEDFW010000057.1 GCA_016297855.1 Oscillospiraceae bacterium | reverse complement strand
ACCAGCGCATCGAGCTGGGTAAGCGGCAGCGGGTTTTCGCCGCGTCCGGCCTCGATGGTAAAGCCCGGGCGGTGAAAACGCTGTAAAAACCAGTCCTTGAAGCCCGCATTGGCCGACTCCGGTGGCACATCCGCCACCCGGTAGCCCGATGCGCGAGCAAACGCCTGCGCCAGCGCATCGGCCTGCGGCAGCTGGACGCCGGCGAACGTGTGGTAGATTTCGCCGCCCTGCGTATGGTACGCCAGCACGAGATCCGGCTTTATACAGCAAGTATACGCCGCCAGCGCCGCCGTCTCCGGCTGGTCGAGCGGCTGCGCGCCGGGATAATCACGCGGCGCAGGGCCGCTCACACCCATCGCCTGTTTGATCTGTCTGGCCGTATCCCAATGAGCCGGGTAATTGAGATTGAGGTCTACGCCGTCGAGATTTGCCTTCCACCCCTGCGGAAACGGCACAGACGGATAACGCGCGGCGATGGCTGCGGCCTGCCGGTACTCGTCAGAGTCCGGGCGAATCGCGCCCGTGACAAGATCGATCCCGTCCGGGTTCACCATCGGCACGATATAGAGCATCGCATTGTGGTAGAGTTCGCGCGCGTCGAAACCCGCAAACAGCCGGTCGTCGCATACCGCGCGGCAATATCGCCGCAGAAGTGCCCAGACCAGCATACTTGTGATATATTCATTTGCGTGATGCCCTGCCGTGAGCAGCACCTTCATACTGCCGCAGCCCATCTGCAGCGCCGGGATGTTCCGGCCGTGCGCCGTCACGCTCAGCGTTTTCTGATAGACGAACGGGTATTGCCGACGCAGGCGGCGCAGCTCCTGCCGCTGCAGCTGCGAGGTCATCGGCACAGGCGTTTCAGTTTCTATGTACTGCGTAAAAATCCCCTCCGGCATAAGATATATGCCGGAGGGGATTGCAATATACCGTTATTTCGAGGCAAATACCGCCTTCATGCCGCGGAAGGTCATGTAGCAGTCGAGCTTCGAGACTGTTTCAAACGGCGCGTGCATCGAAAGTACCGGCACGCCTGCATCCAAGGTGTCGATGTTGCGGTTGGCCATGTATTTGGCCACCGTGCCGCCGCCGCCTGCGTCGGTCTTGCCAAGCTCGGCCATCTGCCAGATGACGCCGTTGTCGTTAAAGAGTTTTCGCACCTTGCCCACGACCTCGGCGGATGCATCAGACGCGCCGCCCTTGCCGCCGGAGCCGGTGTACTTGCAAAGGCCGATACCATAATTGACGAACGCGCTGTTGCGGCGCTCGTAGACCTCGGCGAAGTTGGGATCGTATGCTGCCGTCACGTCGGCGGACAGGCAGAAGGAGTTCTCAAAGCACTCGCGCAGCTCGACGCCCTGTGAGGCGCAGAGGTCTGCCATAAACGTATCGAACGCCTGCGACTGCATGCCAGACACGCCCTCGGAACCGATCTCTTCTTTATCGGCGAAGATGCACACGGCGGTCTTTTCGGGATGCTCGGTTGCAAACAGCGCCGCCAGCTCTGCATACGCGCAGACGCGGTCGTCGTGGCCGTAGGCACCGATGAGCGTGCGGTCAAGGCCGATGTCACGCGCATTCGCAGCAGGCACAGCCTCCAGCTCGGCCGAGATAAAATCCTCCTCCACGATGCCGTATTTTTCGTTCAGCAGCTTCATGACCGCCAGCTTCACGCGATCCGAACCGTCATCATCGCGCTCGGGGCGGCTGCCAATGAGGATGTTCAGGCTCTCGGAGGGAATCGCCTCGTTCAGAGGCTTTTTGCCCTGCTCACGGCCCAGATGCGGCAGCAGATCGTTGATGACAAGCTGCGGGTCGGCGGGATCGTCTCCAATTTTGATATACACCTCGCTGCCGTCGGCGCGCGTGACCTTGCCGTGCAGCTCGAGCGGAACCGTGACCCACTGGTACTTGCGGATGCCGCCGTAGTGGTGCGTCTTGAGATAGGCCATCTCTGCGTCCTCATACAGAGGATTGGGCTTGAGGTCAAGGCGCGGCGCGTCGGTGTGTGCGGCTCCAATGTTCGCGCCGGCAGACAGCGGCAGCGTGCCGATGACGGCCAGCATGATAGCCTTGCCCCGGTTGTTGAAGTAGACCTTGTCGCCGGGCTGCAGCTTCATGCCGCGTTTGTACTCGACAAAGCCGCGCTGCTCGGCGAGCTTCACGGCCGTAAATACGCATTCGCGCTCGGTCTTGGACGCGTCGAGGAATGCCTTGTAATCTTCACAGTAGGCGTTCATCTCGGCCTCTTCGGCGGCTGTGAGCCGATCAAAGCCGTGCTCAGGCCTGTAGAGCAGCTTCTTCTTTTCTTCTTTTGTCATGATGCATTCTCCTTCATGATAAGTTCCAGTAATTCATCCGCCCGGCGGGAAAACTCCTCGCGCGAGGCGCAGTCGTTCGTAATGGCGTATTGGCAGCGCGCTTCATAATATCCTGCGCTTTTCTGCGCGCGGATGCGAGAAAGGGCATACTGCTGCGTCAGATGGTCGCGTGCGATGATGCGTGCCATGCGCACCTGTTCCGGCGCGGTGACGGCCACAGTCGCGTCGCACAGCTCCGCAAGGCCGCTCTCGATCAGGTTGATCGCGTCCACGCCGGCAAGCATGCGGCCTTCTTCGCGCGCCGCATCAAGCTTTGCTTTCACGGCCCTGCCAACGTGGAAAAAGACAATTTCATTGAGCCGTGCAAGCGCGGCCTCATCGTGAAAAACCAGTGCACCCAGCTTTTGCCGGTCGAGCGCACCATCCGGCAGGAACACAGCTCCAAATGCGGCCTCCAGTGCCGCGCGTAATTCTGCGTTGGTCTGCAAAAGCGCATAATACAGCGCGTCGCAGTCGATGACCAAACCGCCGTGCACGGCGATCCGGTCGAGTAACGCCGTCTTTCCGCTGCCGGTGGGACCGGTAATTCCGATCGTCAGCATATCAAAGCTCCACCACGTGGAAACCCGCCGCTTTTTTCAGGCGGTTTCCGATGGCCAGACCCAACCCTTCGGGGTCGGGACACTGGGCGAAAATCTGCGTCACAGATTCGTGGTCAAACTCGCGCATCGCGTCAAACACGCGCCGGGCCTGCTCGGCCTTGTCGTTCTGCGGGCCTAGGTCGTGCACTGTGCAGCCGGGAAACTGCGCCGTATACTCGTGAAAACAGATCACGCCCATTCCGGGCTTTGCTTGCGCGGCGATGTAGCGGGCGCTCTCTTCCGAAGCGCCGGTCACGACCGTAACGGGCGCCTTGGGCGCGTAGTGGCGGTATTTCATGCCGGGCGCCTTGGGTTTTTCCGCGGCGCTCATCTGCTGCGTGATGCACTTGTCGACAATGACCTCGCCCAGCACGCGCGTAAGCTCCTCGAGCGGCAAACCGCCCGCGCGCAGAAGCCGCGGCGGCTGGCAGGTGAGATCGATGATGGACGACTCCACGCCCACGCGGCAGGGTCCACCGTCAAAAATCGCGTCAATTTTGCCGTCCATGTCCTCGAGCATATCGCCGGCCGACGTGGGGCTGGGCCTTCCCGACGTGTTGCCCGACGGAGCAGCGATGGGCACGTCCGCTTCGCGGATGATCGCGAGCGTGATGGGATGGTCGGGGCAGCGCACGCCGACGCTCGGAAGTCCGCCCGTCGTGCGCAGGGGCACAATATCCTTGCGCGGCAAAATGATGGTCAGCGGCCCCGGCCAGAATTCCTCGGCCAGCTGGTACGCGCAGCCGGGCACATTTTCGCAGTAGCGAGAAAGCCAGCTCGCATCCGGCACATGGATGATGAGCGGATTGTCCTGCGGACGGCCCTTGGCGGCGAAGATGTTGTAGACCGCCTGCTCGTTGAGCGCATTCGCGCCGAGACCGTAGACCGTCTCGGTCGGGATGCCGAGCAAACCGCCTTTCCGGATAATCTTCGCGGCAGCGGCAATGTTTTCGTTTGTCGGTTCTCTAAAACAGATTGTTTTCAATTCGATTCCCCGGTTTCTTTATTCTTCCTGCGACTGCTGCAGCTTGCGCGCCTGATCCGCGGTGACAAGCGCGTCGATCAGCTCGTCCAGATCGCCGTCCATGATGGCGTCGATCTTATACAGCGTCAAACCGATGCGGTGGTCGGTCACGCGGCCTTGCGGAAAGTTGTACGTCCGGATTCGCTCGTTGCGCATGCCCGTGCCGACCTGACTGCGCCGTTCAGCGCTGACGGAGTCGGTGATGCGGCTCTGCTCGATCTCATAGAGCTTTGAGGCCAGCATCTGCATACATTTTTCACGGTTCTGCACCTGTGAACGCTCCTCCTGGCAGGCGACCACGATGCCGGACGGCTTGTGGATGAGCCGCACGGCGGAGGACGTCTTGTTGATGTGCTGTCCGCCCGCGCCGGACGAGCGGTAGACCTGCATCTCGATATCCTCGGGCCGCAAATCCACCTCGGCCTGCTCCATCTCGGGCAGCACCGCGACCGTGGCCGTGGAGGTGTGCACACGTCCGCCGGACTCGGTCTCAGGCACGCGCTGCACGCGGTGTACGCCGGATTCAAACTTGAGCCGGGAATACGCGCCCTCACCGCAGATCTCAAAATCGGCCTCTTTTACGCCGCCAAGCTCGGTTTCGTTATAGTTCAGAAGCTGCACGCGGTAGCCCTTGGACTCTGCATACATGGTGTACATCCGGAACAGGCTGTGCGCGAAAAGCGCACTCTCCTCTCCGCCCACGCCGCCGCGGATTTCCACGATGACGCTCTTATCGTCGTTGGGGTCGCGCGGCAGAAGCAGGATTTTGAGTTCCTGCGTAAGCTGCTCGAGCTTGCTTTTGGCTTCGGCGAATTCTTCCTGACAAAGCGCCTTCATCTCGGCGTCCTGCGGCTCGGAAAGCATCTGGCGCAATTCCTCCAGCTCCTGCTCCGTTTTGCGATACCCACGGTAGGCCGCCACGATCGGCTCGAGCTGCTTCTGCTCTTTTAACAGCTTCGCCGCTGCCTTGGGATCCGCATAAAAATCCGGCTGCGATGCGCGCTCGGACATCTCCATATATCGTTCTTCCACCAGCCGCAGTTGATCGAGCATAAAAACCTCACAAATCATTCGTTTTGCCTTTATAGTATACCGCATTTTCCTGCTACCGTCAAACCCCGGCGGATGAAAATCAGCAAAAACTGCGCATACTAGTCTGGACGATGAAGGAGGCTTCTATGAAACGTTGTCTGACGCTGCTTCTGGCAGCCGTTTGTTTTTTGCAGCCTTTTTGCCTGCCGGTCTGCGCAGGTGGGCCGGATAAACCCTTCAAGGGCTGCGTCGCGCTTACGTTTGACGACGGCCCATCCGGACCGATCACCGGGAAACTGCTCGATGCGCTCGCCGCGCGCGGCGTCAAGGCCACGTTTTTTGTCTGCAGCTACCGCATTGAGAAGTTTCCGGACACGCTCTGCCGTATTGCGGAAGAAGGACACGAAATCGGCCTGCACAGCTGCTGTCACAGCTATATGCACAAGATGAGCCGGGAGGAAGTTGCCGAGGACATCACGGGCTGCATGCAGAACGTATCCGAATGCTGTGGCGTGCGACCAAGGCTGTTCCGGCCGCCCGGCGGGCTGTACTCGGATGCGCTCACCGAAGCGGCAAAAGATGAGCAGCTCTCGGTCATCTTGTGGTCGGTCGATCCATGCGACTGGGATCCGAAAAACAAAAACAGCATTGTCTCGTCGGTGGTGCGCCGGGTACAGCCTGGTTCGATTATTCTGATGCACGACCTCTATGCGCACTCTGTCACGGCTGCGGCAGAGATCATCGACCGGCTGCAGAAAGAGGGCTATCAGTTCTGCACGGTATCGGAGCTTGCGGAATTTTACGGTGCCGAGCTCGAACCCGGCGGCGTGTACGGTAATTTTCCCCCTTCAAGTTGACGAACCACCATGCCTGCTGTAAAATAGAAGCAGGAGGCGAGGCCCATGCTGGATAAAAAAGCGCTGCGCGCCGAGATCCGCGCGAAAAAGCGTGCTTTGAACCCGGCGCAAATCGATGCTTACAGCGCAGCGCTGGCGAAGAAGTTCTTCGCGCACCCGCTGTATCAAAATGCGCGCGCGATCTATGGATATCTTTCCTACAACGAAGAAGTGCGCACTTTGCCCATACTGGCACAGGCACAGAAAGACGGCAAGCGCGTGGCTGTGCCGAAGGTGTTTGGCGATACGATGAAATTTCTGTGGCTGGACGACCTGAGCACCATTGCGCCGGGCTACTGCCAAATCCCCGAGCCGGTTGCGGATTCGCCCGAGGCCGACGATGAGACGGCGCTGGTTTTGATGCCGGGTCTGGCGTTCGACCCGGATGGCCGCCGTTTGGGCTACGGCGGCGGGTTCTATGACCGCTTTTTGGCAGAGCAGCCGCAGCATCCCACGCTGGCGCTGTGCTACGATTTTCAGATGTTTGACCATCTGGACACCGATGCACATGATATCCCCGTGGATGCGGTCATTTGGGTCTCTTTGGAGGACAGCGTATGAAGTATGCTCTGCTCGCGCTGATATGCGCGGTCGTCTTTCTGGTGTGTTTTCTCGTTGATAAACTGATCGGCCTGCTTTTTCCAAAATCAAAGACGGAAAAAAGCGGCAACGTCGTGCGCCTGCCGCGCAGAAACGCCGTTGCGGGCGTTCTGCTGGTCTTTGTTCCGCTGGTCGTTTTGCTGTTTTTTATCCCCGAGGGCGGCGACACGCTCATGACCGTGGGCTGCGTGACCGCCATCGTGCTGGGCGTGATTTTGCTGGTCAATTATCTGTCGTTTGCCATCTACTATGACGACGAGGGCTTTGTATATAAAGACCTGCGCCGGAAAAAGACTTCGTATCATTACAGCCAGATCCGCGGGCAGCGCTCTGTCATGACGCGCAGCGGCGTCAACTCGATTCTATTCGTGGGCAAAGATGAACTCAACGTCTACAGCACCATGCAGGATCTGAACGCGTTTCTCAACAAGGCGTTTTATAAATGGTGCGAAATCAAGCAAATTGATCCCGCCAGTGTGGAAAACAACCCCGCGATGTTTACCTGGTTCCCCGACCCGGATCATAAAATGAAAAAAGCGTCTTCCCTGTAGGGAAGACGCTTTTTTATGCTCTTGTGTGCGGATCGTTGAACGCCTCGGTATCAAAAGTGATGACCGCGTAATAACGTTTATCTCCAAACTGGATTTTTTCGTCGATCTTCCGTTCCAGCTCTTTGGTCTGACCGGCCAAATCAAACGGCACAACGAGATCGAAGATCAGATTCGTGTGCTTTGTGCCGCGCACCATGCGGAAATCGTGCAGTGCAAGGCGCGTGTCAATTTCATGGATGGCGCTCTGAACCAGCGTTTTCATCTTGTTGAGTTCTTCATCATCGGTTACGATGGGATCATAATGGATGACCATCTCAACATGCAGCTCATTTTTGATATCGCGCTCCATGTCGTCAATGTACTCGTGCGCGTCCAGAGCGTTTATGTGGCTGTCCATCTCCACATGCACACTGGCAAAACGGCGGCCGGGGCCGTAGTCGTGTACAATCAGGTCGTGGATGCCCAGCACCTTCTCGTGCGACTGCAGTACATGCGCGATGGAATGCACCAGCTCCTCGTCAGGCGCTTCACCAAGCAGGGGGTTGATGGTATCTTTTGCAATGCCCACGCCGGAATAGAGAATGAACAGCGCAACGGCAAGACCCGCCCAGCCGTCAATGTTCAGCGTTGTAAAGTGGCCGATCAGGCAGGCGATCAGCACCGCGCCGGTAGAGATGACGTCATTTCGGCTGTCGGCGGCCGTTGCCAGCAGCGTGGCCGAGCCGATCCGCTTGCCCAGCGTACGGTTCAGCATCGCCATCAAAAGCTTCACGGCAATACTGCCAACGAGCACCGCGCCCACAACAATGGAAAACTCCACAGGCTCGGGATGCAGAATCTTTTCCACCGAGCTTTTCAGCAGCTCCACGCCGATCACAAGGATCATCACCGCCACGACAAGTCCCGTGAGATACTCGATCCGCTCGTGCCCGTAGGGATGCTTGTCATCGGCCGGCTTGGAAGCCAGATGGAACCCCAGCAGCGTCACGACTGAACTTGACGCGTCGGAGAGGTTGTTCACGGCATCGGCCGTAATGGAAATACTGCCGGACAGCAGACCTACCAGCAGCTTGCCGGCAAACAGCAGCACGTTGCATACGATCCCGACCCAGCCTGAAAGCGTACCGTAGGCCTTGCGAACGGCAGGATTTTCCGTGTCGGTATAATTCTTAACAAACAGACGAAGAAGCATCTGCGTCATATCATTCGCTCCCTTGATGGTAATTTAGTTATTTTACTCCCAAAACATGGGTTAGTCAATGTTTATCAGGCATGTTTGCATTCTTTGCAGGAGCATGCAAAAAGAGCGGGAAACCCCCGCTCTTTTTACCTGCATGTAGGTCCTGCGTCAGCAGCAGCAGTTGTTGTCGCAGCAGCAGTTATTGTTGTTGCCGTTCCAGATGATGAAAATGATGATGAGAACTGCGATCCACCACCAGCTGTTGCCAAAGGCGCAGATACCGGACGAATTACAAGACATATAGAAACCTCCTGAAATAAAACGTAGCGGTTCTCGCTCGCTCATTCCATGTTATGTCGGAAGCTCAAAATGGTGTCTGCGGGGCGTTCTCATTTTCGAACAGTTCCGGCAGTTCAGCAAACCGGTAGCCCATGTCCTCCCATCTGCTCAGCAAAGTATCAAGAATCGCCGCGTTCGTTGTCGACGTGGAGTGCAGCAGTACGATCGCGCCGGGGTGGATCCTGCCCAGCAGTTTTTCATACGCCTCGTCCGCCGTGGGCTGCTTATCCTGATACCAGTCAACATACGCCAGACTCCAGAAGACTGTGCGGTAACCCAGTTTCTGCGCCATTTTCAAATTTTCTTCGCTGTAGACGCCCTGCGGCGGGCGATAGTATTTTTCCATCTTCCGCCCGGTAATCTGCTCATAGCGCCGCTCGACAGACTGCAGCTCCTGCGTAAAGGTCGCCTCATCGGCGATGCGCGACATGTCGTAGTGATGCTCAGTATGGTTGCCGACCAGATGTCCCTCGTCCGCCATTCGCTTGACAAGCTCCGGATTCTGCTCAAAATAGTTGCCCACGAGAAAGAAGCACGCTTTGACATTGTGTGCCTTCAGCGTATCGAGGATCTGGCTCATGCAGCCGTTTTCATACCCCGCGTCAAAAGTCAGATAGATAACCTTTTCGTCTGATTGCCCAACATAGACCGCATCGTACTTTTCAAGTGCCGCGCTCGATGCCGTGCCGATGGGTGCCTGCCCCTTCGTCTGAAAGCTGAGGCCCCACGAGCCGGTCTGGATCATATTGCGAGCGGAAAAGAGCAGGCTCAGCGACGCGCAGAAGCCCACCACGGCCGCGCACGCCAGCAACAGCCTGCCGTTTTGTTTCAAAAACTTGCCCATGCAAACACCCCCGACACATCCTATTGCACAGGCTGCCGAAAAATCTGTCGATGTTTCAGAAAAAAGCCGCGTCCCGCCGCACAAGAAACGATCCCCACGCAAAATGCGCCAAGAAAAGAACGCCGCAGAATTCTGCGGCGTTCCCTGCATGATTCTGTGTTTAATTGTCCGCCGTCTCGGAAAGCTCCAGACCCGGATTGCGCTTGACGGTGTAGTCGATCGACCAGCCGGAAGAAAAGACCAGCAGGCTTCTGCCGCGGTAGTCCTCCAGCAGTTCCACGTCGCTCGACAAATTCAGATCCTTGAGATCCTCGACCGGCGCTTTGACGATGAAGCGCAGATACTCATACGGCAGGCCCTCCATCCGCAGCTCCACGCCGTATTCGGCTTTCATGCGGTACTGGAATACGTCAAACTGCAGCGTGCCGACAACGCCCACAATGACCTCCTCCATGCCGGAATTCGGCAGGCGGAAGATCTGGATGGCGCCCTCCTGCGCGATCTGCTCGGTACCCTTGATGAACTGTTTGCGCTTCATCGAGTCCTTGGGGCTGACGCGGGAGAAATGCTCGGGCGCGAAGGTTGGAATGCCGCCGTAGCGGAACTTTTTGCCCGGCACGCAGATGGTGTCGCCAATGGCGAAGATACCGGGGTCGAATACGCCGATGATATCGCCGGCATACGCCTCGTCCACGATCTCACGCTCGGATGCCATCAGCTGCTGCGGCTGTGACAGGCGCATTTTCTTGCCGCCCTGTACGTGGTAATACTCGGCGTCGCGCTCGAATTTACCCGAGCAGATGCGCATGAACGCCAGCCGGTCGCGGTGCGCCTTGTTCATATTCGCCTGAATTTTGAACACAAACGCAGAAAAATCGGAGCTGAAGGTATCGACAAGGCCGCAATCGGCCTCACGCGCCAACGGGCTCGGCGTCATGCGCAGGAACTCCTCCAAAAACGGTTCCACACCGAAGTTGGTGAGCGCAGAGCCAAAGAACACCGGTGAAAGCTCACCGCGGCGGACCTCGTCCATGTCAAACTCCCGGCCCGCGCCAAGCAGCTCCACGTCGTCTTTGAGCTGGTCGTGCTTTTTCTGGCCGATGATCTCGGCGACCTGCGGATCATTCAGCTCCGCTTCCAGCTTTTCGGCGCGGTTTTTGCCCGACACGCCCGAGAACAGCAGCAGCTGGCTCTTGCGGCGGTCATACACGCCCTTGAACTCCTTTCCTGAGCCGATGGGCCAGTTACAGGCATACGTCTCGATGCCGAGTTCCCGCTCCAGCTCATCCAGCAGGTCAAACGGATCCTTCGTCTCGCGGTCCATCTTGTTGATAAAAGTAAAGATCGGAATATGGCGCATGGCACAGACTTTGAAGAGCTTCCTCGTCTGCGGCTCGACGCCCTTGGCGCCGTCGATGACCATTACGGCCGAGTCAGCCGCCATCAGCGTGCGGTAGGTATCCTCGGAAAAGTCCTGATGACCCGGAGTGTCGAGGATGTTGATGCAGAATCCCTCATACTGAAACTGCATGACCGATGACGTGACCGAAATACCGCGCTGCTTTTCGATCTCCATCCAGTCGGATACGGCCGCACGGCTGTTCTTTTTCCCCTTGACTGCGCCGGCCTGCGCGATTGCGCCGCCGTAGAGCAGGAATTTTTCCGTCAATGTCGTTTTGCCCGCGTCGGGGTGCGAAATGATTGCAAAGGTCCGGCGGCGGCTGATTTCTTCTCTCAGAGTCGGCAA
>JAEDFW010000180.1 GCA_016297855.1 Oscillospiraceae bacterium | reverse complement strand
GTTGCCGGCCATCAGATCCTTGATGATGCAGTACATCTTGACGGTGAACTCCCACTGCTTTTCCTTCTCTTCGTCGGTGAACTTGATGCGGCGGTTCTCGCCGAGGAACTCGACCGACTCGGGGTTGTCGTCGCGGCCTTCCTTGCAGTGTTCCTTGGTCCATGCCAGAGCCTTCTGATACTCTTCCTCGTTGTAGATGCCCTCTTCCATGCGGCGCAGGATCTCGACCTCGTCAACGGACTCCACATGCAGGCCCAGATAGTCTTCCATGAACTCCTGGTCGATGATCGAGCCGCCGATGCCCATGCACATCGAGCCGATCTGCAGATAGCTCTTGCCGCGCATCGTGGCAACAGCGACAGCCGCGCGGCCGAAGCGCAGCAGCTTTTCCTTCACGTCCTCGGGGATCTCAGTGACCTGATCGCGGTCCTGCACCTCGTGGCCGTAGATGCCGAATGCGGGCAGGCCCTTCTGCGCATGGGTTGCCAGCACGGAAGCCAGATATACAGCGCCCGGACGCTCGGTGCCGTTGAAGCCCCACACGCCCTTGATGGTCATGGGGTCGAGATCCATCGTCTCCGCGCCGTAGCACCAGCAGGGGGTAACGGACAGCGTGATGGCGACGTTTTCCTTCTTGAACTGGTTCGCGCAGGCGGCATTCTCGGGATAGCGGCCGATCGAGTGGTCAGCAACAACGACCTTCACAGGCTCGCCGTTGGAGTAGAACAGGTTCTCCTCGAACAGCTTCTTTGCAGCCTGCGCCATTTCCTGAACCTGATTTTCCAGGCTCTGGCGAAGCTGCATTGGGCCTTCACGGCCGTCGATGATGGGGCGGATGCCGATAACGGGATAGTCGCCGATGTAACGATTCTCTGCCATAATACATACTCCTTTGTTGTATTGAATTTCAAAATCAAATGACCTTCCGGTCGGGAACACCTGTTATTTTGCCAGTCTCGCTTTCAGCCGCAGCACCTTTCTGGGCGAATTATCGCCTGCAAGCCGGGCGGCGATCAGCTTCGCCGCAGCCCTGCCCATCTCGTCCATGGGCTGCTCGACGATCTCGAGCGTGTGGCTCACAATGCGGCACAAATCGACATTGTCGTAGCCGATCAGATCGACGTCCTCCGGCAGCGCCACACCGCGTTCGTGCGCAGCGGTGATTGCGCCGATGGTCATATCGTAATTGGTCACGCAGATGGCCGTCGGCGGATCCGGCATGTCGAGAAGTCGGTTAAACAGCCGCGAGCCGGATTCCATATCGTAATCGCCCATGACAATGAGCGATTCGTCCACCGGCAGCGAGTAGTCGCTGAGCACGCGGCGGTAGCCCGTCATGCGCTCTCGCGCGGTGGAGATGGATTGCGGTCCGGCGATCAGGCCGATTCTGCGGTGACCGCGCGAGATCAGTTGCTCGGTCGCCATATACACGGCGTTGAGATTGTCGACAACGATTGTGTCGCACGCAGCGCCCTCGATTGTGCGGTCAAGAAAAATCATGGGCGTGGCGCCAACGCGCGGGCGGATCTCATCCATCGTCGCGTGCTCCGGCACGTAGATGAGCCCGTCCACATGCCGCCTTGCCAGAAATTCCAGCTTTTCCAGCTCCAGTTTGTGGTCAAAATTGTAGCTGCACACCACGCTCTGATATCCGCTTTTCAAAAGCTGCGCGTCCATCGCGGCCACCACGCGCCCGAAAAACGGGCTGGAAATGGTGGGCAGCAGGATGCCGATCGTCATCGACCGGTTGGCCTTGAGGCTGCGTGCGAAGTAATTGACCGAATAGTCCAGCTCGCGGATGGCCTGCTCGATCTTGAGCCGGTTTTCCTCGCGCACATTGCCGCCGTTGAGATATTTGGAAATCGTGGACAGCGACAGCCCCGTGCATTTCGCGACATCTTTGATGGTGGACATGACTTTGCTCCTCTTGAAAGCATAACGTTTCGTTTTTCTTTATTCTACACCGCATTCTTCCGCCCTGTCAATCGGGCAAAGCCACGAAAAGCGCCCCCGTATTTTGTGATTTTTCCCAATTTCCCTCTCTTATTTGCGAAACGTTTCGTCTTGGAGGCTCATTGCCGCCTTCTTCTGAACAGGCAGTCCCGCCACATAAAAACAGCCGCCCGAGGGCGGCTGTCAAGTGTATTTTAGCAGTCTCAGACGGTTTCCCGTTTTACAAGCTGTCTGCTGATGACGCGCTCAAAGTTGTCGCACAGAATCTGCTGCTTCTGCCCGTCCGTCAGGTCGCTCATCAGCACACGGCCGACCAT
>JAEDFW010000056.1 GCA_016297855.1 Oscillospiraceae bacterium | reverse complement strand
TTGACGTACTTGCCATCGGCGAACTTCTGATCGATTTTGCCTGCCTGTCCACGGACGGTGATGGCTACCCCACCATGGCCGCACATCCCGGCGGCGCACCGGCGAATTTTCTGGCCGCGCTGCAGAAATTCGGCGCGAAGACTGCGTTCATTTCCAAGGTCGGCGACGACGCGTTCGGGCGGATGCTCACAGGCACGCTGGAAAAGGCCGGTATCGACGCGCGCGGCGTTCAGGTCAGCGGCGATACCTTCACCACGCTTGCGTTTGTCACATTCGACGAAACGGGCAACCGTGAATTCTCGTTCTCGCGTAAGCCCGGTGCGGACACCCGGCTCTGCAAAGACGATATTGACACGGCGCTGATCGACGATACGCGCGTTCTGCACTTCGGCACGCTCTCTCTTACCGACGAACCGGCGCGCAGTGCCACACAGTTTGCCGTTGCCTACGCCAAGGAACACGGAAAGATGATCACCTTCGACCCGAATTTGCGCAAGCCGCTGTGGAACGATCTTTCACAGGCAAAAGAGCAGATGCTCTGGGGCCTTCATCAGGCCGACGTGGTGAAGATCAGCGACGAGGAAGTCCAGTTTCTCTTCCCGGGTCTCAGTTTTGCAGCTGCGGCAGAGAAAATCCTGACGGATTTCGGTGTGAAGCTGGTCTTTCTCACGATGGGCAAGGACGGTTGCCTGTTCAAAAACAAAACTGCCTGCGGAACAGTGCCGGGCATGACGGGGCTTCACACCATCGACACCACGGGTGCCGGTGATATCTTCGGCGGCTCTGCCGTTTGGAAGCTGCTGCAGGCCGGCAAGGCGCCCGAAGAACTGACGGATGAGGAACTGCGCGAGATCACGCGCTTTGCCTGCATAAGCGCGGGCCTTTCCACTACGCGGCCCGGCGGCATCTCCAGTGTCTTCGCACTGGAGGAGGTTCTGAAAAAAATCTGAAAAACAGGCAGAGACGGGAGGATACGCCATGCCGCACGACATGGATGACGTTCTGCAGGAAGTGGAAGAAGTCCTGCATGATCTGCATGAGGGACTCAGCGAAGAGGCGCTGATCACCCACAGCCGGCACAAAAAGCTGGAGCATTGGATCTTGCTGCTGCGCAACGGCGCCGTGCTGCTGGCGGCGGTACTGTTTGTTGTGTCGATGCTGCATGTACCGAGCGCAAATATCTGCAAGGCAGCCGCGTATTTTCTCGGTGCGATGGCGTATTTCTGCGAGATCATGATTCTTACGGATTGTCTGACGAAGAAGGTACCGCACCGCGAGATGTTCATGGCCTATTGCTTCGGCCCGCTGTACCTTCTGCTTGGAATCAGTTATTTATTGCATTGAAGCACAAAAACCGCGCCCAACCACAGGGTTGGGCGCGGTTTTATCACAGGATATTTGTATAGCCCATCAACAGCTTATCCGCCTCGGCGGCGGCTTTTTTGCCGCCGGCGATGGCATGCACGACCAGACTCGCGCCCGTTGCCATATCGCCTGCCTGCAAAACCGGTACGCCCGCAGCCGCAAGGCGCGCATACGCTGCGCCGGCATAGTCCTCACAGCCAGAAAAGCCCGAAGCGACGATAAGAAGCTGCGCCTCGATCGTCTCGCCCTGCGTTGTTTTCACGGCGGTGAGATTGCCTGCTTCATCGCAGACAAGATCGGCGATCTGCGTTTCATACCGCCGGATGTCGCGGCCGAGCACAGCCTGCGACTCCTCATGCGCGTAGTCAAGCGTGGCAGAATAGCTCGAGGCAGGACGGCGGATGAGCTGCTGCATCTGCCGGCAGCCCTGACGCAGACAGATCGCTACGCAGTCGCTGGCGCTGTCGCCTGCACCGACAATCACGACCGATTTCTCGCCGGCGAAGATTTCGCTCTGCACGCCGGCCATGCGCGCCTCGCTCGCGGCTTTCAGAAAATCCAGCGCGTAAGAAACGCCGCTTTTTGCCTGCGTGGGCCATGAGAGCATACGCGGCTTCTGCGCGCCGCAGGCGAAAATCACAAGATCGAACCCCTGCAGAAGTGTCTCACTCACATCACGGCCAATATCGCAGTTGGTCTGAAAGTTCACACCTTCCTCCTGCATCAGCCGCACACGCCGCTCGACCACGGCCTGCGGCAGCTTCATGGGTGCGATGCCGTAGCTGAGAAGCCCGCCGGGCACGCTGTCGCGCTCAAAGACCGTGACCTGATGGCCGCGGCGGTTGAGATAATACGCCGCCGCGAGACCGGCCGGACCTGAGCCGACCACGGCAACGGTCTTGCCCGAATGCGCTGCGGGCAGGACCGGCTGCATCAGATCGTTGTCAAACGCGTAGTCAATGATGTCCCGTTCGTTATCGTGGATGGTGACGCTCTGCCCGATCATCCCACAGGTACATGCCCGTTCGCAGAGCGCTGGGCAGACCCGCCCAGTAAACTCCGGGAAACAGTTGGTTTTCAGCAGTCTGGCCAGCGCCGCCGGGTAATTGCCGCTGTAGAGAAGATCGTTCCATTCGGGGATCAGATTGTGCAGCGGGCAGCCGAGATACTGCCCTTCGAATTTCACGCCTGCCTGACAGAACGGCACGCCGCAGTCCATGCAGCGCCCGCTCTGGCGGCGGCGGTTTTTGTCCGAGACTGCCTTTTCCAGCGGCCCGTAGTCCTTTACCCGCTCAGACGGGTCGCGGCGCGGCAGCTCCATGCGCGCGTAGTCCATAAAACCGGTTGCCTTGCCCATCTCACTCACCCCTTTTCAAAAATGCTTCCAGCTCCGCATCCGCGCGGGGCAGGCCCTTTGCCTCAAACTCCGCGATCAGACCCAGCATGTGACTGTAGTCGCGCGGAACGATTTTCTTGAAATTGCCGAGTTGCGCGTCAAAATCCATCAGGAGCTCGCGCGCTTTCTTTGAACCCGTCTCACGCACATGCTCACTGAGAATGGCCTTGAGCGCAGCAGCGTCCTGTTTGAGCGTGATGCGTTCGATGCTCACAAGCTCCTTGTTGACCCGCTGGTAGAGATTGTGCTCCGGGTCAAGGACATACGCGATACCGCCCGACATGCCGGCAGCGAAGTTCGCGCCGGTCGGGCCAAGCACCACGACCGTGCCGCCCGTCATATACTCGCAGCCGTGTTCGCCTACGCCCTCGACGACCGCCAGCGCGCCGGAATTGCGCACGCAGAAACGCTCACCCGCAGCGCCGCAGATGAACGCCTTGCCGCCCGTTGCGCCGTAGAGGGCTACATTGCCGATGATGACGTTGTCAGACGCTTCAAAGCGGCTGTTGCGGTCGGGATACACGGCCAGCTTGCCGCCGGACAGTCCCTTGCCGAAGTAGTCGTTGCTGTCGCCCTCGAGCCGGAGCGTCAGTCCCTTCGGGATGAATGCGCCGAATGACTGGCCGGCGCCGCCGCGGCACTGGGCCACGAAGGTATCTTCCTCCAGTGTATCGCCATAGCGGCGCGTCAGCTCGGCACCGAAAAGCGTGCCGAACGCGCGGTCAGTACAGGTGATGTCCAGCGCACACTGCTTTTGCTTGGCAGGTTTGCCCGTTTTCGGCAGAAGCTTCATCAAAACGCGCGCATCTGCTGTCTTTTCCAGCTCAAAATCGTATTTGTCCGCCGCGATAAAGTGCCGCGGCCCGGCGGGAGGATTGGCAAGAATGGACGACACGTCCACCATTGCTGCTCGCTCGGTGATCTGGTGCGGCAGCACCTGCAAAAAGCCTGTCCGGCCTACCAGTTCGTCAACGGTGCGTACGCCGAGCTTTGCCATGATTTCGCGCAGCTCACGCGCCACAAACGTCATGAAATTCACGACATATTCCGGTTTTCCCCGGAAATTTTTCCGCAGTTCCGGGCGCTGCGTCGCAATACCCATGGGGCAGGTATCAAGATTGCACACGCGCATCATCACGCACCCGAGGCTCACCAGCGGAGCCGTGGCAAAGCCAAACTCCTCCGCGCCGAGGATACACGCCACAGCCACGTCGCGCCCGGTCATGAGCTTGCCGTCGGCCTCCAGCCGCACGCGTGAACGCAGGCCGTTGGCGATGAGCGTCTGATGCGCCTCGGCGACACCCAGCTCCCACGGAAGCCCGGCGTTATAGATCGAGCTTCTGGGCGCTGCGCCCGTGCCGCCGTCATAGCCGGAGATGAGAACCGTCTGCGCGCCGGCCTTGGCCACGCCCGAGGCAATGGTGCCGACGCCGGCTTCGCTGACCAGCTTGACGGAAATATCGGCATTTTTGTTCGCGCACTTGAGATCGTAGATGAGCTGTGCGAGATCCTCAATCGAATAGATATCGTGGTGCGGCGGCGGCGAGATGAGTGATACTCCGGGCGTGGAATGGCGCGTGCGCGCGATCCACGGCCAGGTTTTGCTGCCGGGCAGGTGTCCGCCCTCGCCGGGCTTGGCGCCTTGCGCCATCTTGATCTGGATCTCTTTGGCGCTGACCAGATATTCGCTCGTCACGCCGAAGCGCCCCGAGGCCACCTGCTTGATGGCGGAGTTGAGGTCGGTGCCGAGCCGCTCGGGTTGTTCGCCGCCCTCGCCGGAGTTGGACTTGCCGCCGAGCTGGTTCATGGCTGCGGCCAGACACTTATGTGCCTCTTCGGAAATGGAGCCATAGGACATGGCGCCGGTTTTAAAGCGCTTGACGATTTCGCTGACCGGCTCGACCTCGTCCAGCGGGATCTCTTTCTTGGGGTCAAACCGGAAACCGAGAAGCCCACGCAGCGTATGCGGCAGCGTCTCGTCATCGACCAGTGCAGAATATTTCCGGAACAACTCAAAATCTCCTGTCTGCACAGCCTTCTGCAGCGTCAGAATCGTGAGCGGATTGTACATGTGGTCTTCCATGTCCGGTCCGCTTCTGAGCTTGTGGAAGCCCGAGCTGTCGATGCTCAGTTCCGGTGTCAGATCCATCGGGTCAAACGCACGGTCATGCCGCCATACGACGGCCTCGTTGATTTCTTTCAGACCGATGCCGCCAATGCGGCTGGTGGTATTGGTAAAATACTTGTCCACCACCTCGCGCGAGATTCCCACGGCCTCAAAGATCTTCGCACCCTGGTACGACTGGATCGACGAAATGCCCATCTTCGACGCGATGCGCACCACGCCGTCAAGGATCGCCTTATCATACGCGTCAACTGCGGCATAGTAGTCCTTGTTGAGCGTGCCGTTCGACACCAGTTCGCTGATGCACTCCTGCGCCAGATACGGGTTGATAGCGCTCGCGCCGAAGCCGAAGAGTGCTGCAAAATGATGCACGTCGCGCGGCTCGGCGCTCTCGAGGATCAGCGAGATGGCCGTGTGCTTCTTCGTTTTGACCAGATACTGCTGCAGGCCGGACACGGCCAGCAGCGACGGAATGGCAATGTGGTTTTCATCCACGCCCCGGTCGGACAGGATGATGATATTCGCGCCTGCGCGGAATGCCTTGTCGCAGGCAACGAACAGGCGGTCGAGCGCCAACGCCAGCGACGAATTCTTGTAGTACAGCAGCGACAGCTTGGCCGCTTTCAGCCCCGGCATGCTCAGCGCCTGAATTTTCATGAGATCGCGGCTTGTGAGCACGGGATTGTTGATCTGCAGCACGCGGCAGTTTTCGGGCAGATCCTGCAGAAGGTTGCCGTCAGAGCCGACATAGATCGACGTGTCGGTCACGATCTGCTCACGCAGCGAGTCGATGGGCGGGTTTGTGACCTGCGCAAACATCTGCTTGAAGTAGTAGAACAGCGGCTGATGCTTTTCCGACAGAACTGCCAGCGGAATATCCGCGCCCATTGCGGCCGTGGGTTCAACGGCGTTCTGCGCCATGGGCAGGATCGAGTTCATGATGTCGTCGTTGGTATAGCCAAAGACCTTGTTGAGCTTGTTGCGCTCAGCCTGTGAAAACTCCGGCACGCGGCAGTTGGGCAGCGGGATTTCCGAGAGGGATATCAGTTCCTGATCGAGCCACTCACCATAGGGATTTTCCATGGCGTAGCGGCGCTTAAGTTCCGCATCCTCGTACACTGCGCCGGCCGCCGTATCGATGAGCAGCATCTTGCCCGGCTGCAGTCTGGCTTTTCTGACCACCCGTTCCGGCGGAATATCCAGCACGCCCACCTCGGAGGAAAGAATGCAGTAGCCGTCATCTGTAATATAATAGCGCGCAGGGCGCAGACCGTTGCGGTCGAGGATCGCGCCCACCTGCTCGCCGTCAGAAAACAGCAGCGCCGCCGGGCCGTCCCACGGCTCCATCATGGTTGCATAGTAGTGGTACATATCCCGCACGGGACGCGACATGTTCTTGTCCCGGCTCCACGGCTCGGGAATTGTCATCATCACGGCCTTGGGCAGCGGAATTCCGCTGAACATGAGAAATTCCAACGTGTTATCCAGCATGGCGGAGTCCGATCCGTCGGGATTGACAACGGGGAACACTTTGTCCAGGTCCTTTTCCAGACTCGGCGAAGCCATTGTCTCCTCGCGCGCGAGCATGCGGTCGATGTTGCCGCGGATGGTGTTGATCTCGCCGTTGTGCAGGATCAGCCGGTTGGGATGCGCGCGCTTCCAGCTTGGCGTGGTGTTGGTGGAAAAGCGCGAATGCACCAGTGCCAGCGCCGAAGCATACTGCGGGCTTTCAAGGTCGGGGTAGAACTTCCGGAGCTGATCGACGAGAAACAGTCCTTTATAGACGATCGAGCGGCTGGACATGGAACAGACGTAGGTATCCGATACCGACTGTTCATACTCGCGCCTTGCGATATACAATAGCCGGTCAAAATCCAGCCCCGGCTGCACATGCGCGGGTCTCTGGATAAAGCACTGCATGATATGCGGCATACACGCGCGGGCCTTTTCGCCCAGCACCTCCGGCCGCGTGGGCACCTCGCGCCAGAAGAGGGTTTTCATGCCCTCCTTGCTGAGGATCATTTCCAGTAGCTTTCGGCTGCGGCTGCACATCAGCGCATCTGTGGGCAGAAACATCATTGCAACGCCATAGTCTCCGGCCTGACCGAGCTGTGCGCCCGCTTCTTCGGCTGCACGGACAAAGAAATCGTGGCAGAGCTGCAGCAGAATACCCACGCCGTCGCCGGTCGTACCGTCGGCGTCTTTGCCGGTTCTGTGCTGAAGCTTCTCCACGATGCAGAGCGCACGATTTACAGTCTCGTGCGTTTTTTCGCCCGAGATATTCACGATCGCGCCGATGCCGCACGCGTCGTGCTCTGCATTGGGGTCAAGATAGTAATTCCGGTGTTCTTGCATAAAACGCCCTCCTGTCGGTATTCCGGTAGCAATGTGTCTCTGACAAACGAACATTTGTCCACGCAAAAGATAAAATATTAGTTTAGATTTTAGTACGGAGGGGCAGCAAAGTCAATCGGGAAAATCCATAGATTTTTCCATACCGGCGCGGCGGAATTGTAAGATCGAACAAAAGAAAACCCATGACGCACCGGCATTTGACCGTCGAACTCACACAGAAATGGCCGAGCACGAGACCAGATCGTTTCATGCTAAATCAAACAGAATCTTTTTTCTGGAGTCAGCTGCCGCGGGATCTTTCACTTTTTTCTTGCCTGTGCAGACCAATTCCGGCAAACAGCGCGGCCGGAAGCCCGTTTGGACTTCTGGCCGCGCCGTCGTTTCCTGTCGTATTTGTAAAGATTTTTGGATCACCAGTTCACATAGTCGGCTTCGACCGTAAGAATGTAATATGTGCCGGTACTGAGGTCGAGCAGCTGCATCTGCAGTACCGACGGGTCGTTGCTGCCGCCATGGGCCCGGTTGTATAAGTACATCAGCATACAGCCCGTGAGCGCGGCAGGCTCGGCCTGCGGCTGCTCCGGATCGTCGGCGTATGCGCTGCTGTGCTGCTGCCAGTCGTCTTTGAGAAGATCGGTCCAGACGAGCTGCCTGCCAGTCTGCGCGTCAAAGATGCGCGTGGAGGGGTACGGGTAGTAGATGATCTTGCCGTTTTCACCGTTTGCATACGCCGGGTAGGCGTTGAAGATCACATGGCGTCCATAGTCTGCCATGGAGAATACGTTATAGAGGGAAAAACGATACTCGTCTGCCGAGACGTCCAGCCCCAGCGATTGGAAGTATGCGGCGAATAGTTCCGGACTGTAGTAGTTCTGGATAAAATCGCGCACTGCACCGTTGATGATGCGCGCGGCTAAGCAGGCATCGTCGTCGAGGAATTCGCAGTTCAGCGTGCGGCCATGCATAAACTCATAGTGCGTGGCAAGTCGCCCGGTGCGAAATTCGCGGCCAACGGCCACGCTATCCACGTCGAGGCAGTCGGAAAAGTCACGCGCAGTCTGCGATACCAGCGTGCCATCGGGGAGAGTGTCCAGCGCAATGCGAAAACCGTGCGCAAAGAATGGGTTTTCTGCGTCGATATAGAGCGTGTCAGCAGTCAGATGCCACCAAGCGCCGGATAGACCGGCAAAGCTCCGCTTGACAGGCTCCTGCAGATCGCTCCAGCCGCTGCCGTTTTTTGGCTGCTGCGCGTATTCGGAAACAAGACCATTTAGCGCTTCCGCAATATCCACACCATCGCAGAATAATTGTTCATTGCTGAGCCGCTCACCCGTGAGAAGATCCCAGACGGCGGTATTCGTGGCGTAGTGGCGGGCCGATTCAAAGAGCCAGTCGGTGTAGCACAGGCTCACCGCCACACTCAAATACCCGTTCTGAGCCGAAACGCGCACGGCGGCGGGCTCCGAAACCGGATCCTTTGACTGCGGGCCATCGACCGGCTGCTCCGCGCCAAAGCCCAGAAGCTCGTCGGCTGCAAAGCGCCCATAGTCCAGCTGGGCGTTGCAGTTGGCGATAAATTGCTCAAACTGCGGCCGCTTCTCACTGAGTGAGAGCATGGACTCAGCAATAAACGCGTTGATTTCTGCCTGCAGCGCTTTGTCGGTCAGCTGCGTCACTTCGCCGCTGTAGACGCCGCCTTCGAGCTGTTTCAGCGTGAGTTTCAGGTAGTCCCGGTAGTGACTGCCCCACTGATCCGTGTACGGCTGCCACATGCGGTAGAGGTAGGTGTCCTGCTCGGCCGGAGCTGCGCCGCCGCAGCCGCTGCCGGCGTAGTTGGAAAGCTGCATTTCGACATAGTCATAACCGATGTCTCCCAGCGTCACATACCCTGCCTGCGCGCAGGCAAGCTGGCCGTCGTAGCTCTGCAGCCAGCTGACCAGTGTGCGCACGGGGCCGTTTTCCGGTTCATCTGCACGGTAGACGGCGTAGTTCGTGCCCGTGAGCGGATATGCGCCCGAGGCGAACGCGGCCTTGTCGGGTGCGACGCCGTCTACGGCGATGAATTTGATCTCGTTGCCGTTTCCGTACATATCGGCGGCATAGGCGTAGACCGAGTAGCCGATGGCCCCAGCGGAATTGTCGTTGATGGCGACCACGTCCATCAGCTGACCCATGCTGCTGGGGCGCAGCTCGGTGGGAGCGTCCATGAGCGGGGTATCCGCCATAAACTCGATCATGTAGTTCTGACTGCCGGAATCGGTGTTGCGCTGGTAGGGGGTGATCGGAAGATCGTCGCCGCCGACTTGATTCCAGTTTGTGATCTCGCCGGAATAAATGCCGCGCAGCTGCTCCTGCGTGAGCAAGTCTACGGGATTTTGCGCGTTCACGACGAACACAAAGCCCTCTTTTGCCACCGGCTCGCAGACCAGCTCCACGCCCGCTTCTGCCGCCATCTCATACTGCTTCTGACTGAGCGGGACAGAAAAGATGAGATCGGTACTGCCCTTGAGCAGATTGCGGAATGCATCCCAGGTGGTCGAGTGGACAACCTGCTGCTCGGCATCCGTAAGCGAAATGTCGAAAATCGCCGCGCGAAGCCCAGCTTCAAGCGTGATGAGGGAGGTCGAGCCGTCCATTTTGGGCAGATGCTCACGCAGATACTGCTTCACGTCCCCGCCGTGATACAGCCCGTCGTCGGGCGTC
The DNA here is from genome assembly GCA_016297855.1 of Oscillospiraceae bacterium. Classification (GTDB taxonomy): domain Bacteria; phylum Bacillota; class Clostridia; order Oscillospirales; family Oscillospiraceae; genus CAG-170. Next base: position 1,587 of record JAEDFW010000056.1, on the reverse strand, counting down.
TCGGATTCTCCAGAGACTTCGGGGCCTACTGGGGCTTCGGACGCTTCGGGTTCGGGTGGCGCTTTTTCGGATGCTTCTTCCAAAACCGGTTCGGCAGCGGGCGTTAGGGCGTCGGGCGGCTGAGAAGGAGCCGCTGCGGGCGCAGTGCAGGCGCAGAGCAACAGCAGTGCGAGCACGAGGACGAGCAGTTTGAGGCGCATGGGAAAAACCTCCTTTTTCTTCATTGTAAGTGATAAAAAAGGGGTTTACAAGGCGGCGCGCCGCTTAATTTTGTCTTAAGAGTTTGACGCGGCCTGTTCGATCTGAATGCTGACGCCGCCTGCCTCCACGCCCTCGTCGGCACAGACAAGAATGTACTTGACTCCGCCCAGCACCCGCGTCTGCACAAGATCGCTGCGGTCAGGATTGACCTGAATGACGACGTCGGGCGTTTTGAGCTGGAACTTCTTCGCGTCGATCAGATTGCGCGGCGAGAGCGCGGCGCTCTCACCAAACGACTGGTCAAATTTGACGTTGAACGCCGCCAGCTTTTCCTCACTCACACCGCACGCAGCCAGCGTCCCGGCCACCTCGCTGCGGCTGACAGTCAGCGGCTCGTCGGTATGCGTCTCTTTATGTACGCTGATGCGCTCGCGCAGATCGCTCTGCACCGACTGCACCACGCCAAGGCTGCATTCGCTCTCGAGCGTCTGCGACAACAGCGCGTCGAACGTCTGCTTCTGCTCCTCAGCGGGTGCGGGCGGCTCAATATGAAAGAGCGCTTCAATCAGCTCCGGATGATTATTCTGTGCGCTGCGCGAGTAGTACAGACAGTCATAGAGGTTCGTGCGCCTGCCATCAAACGCCGGGAACAAAAAGCCTACCTCGGGCAGACCCGCCACATAGCCCGCCGAGCGGATATGAAACGCCTTGTCCTCAGCCGCATAGCTGAGCGTCTGCCGTCCGGGCTTCACGGGGCAGACGGCGCAGAGAATATAGGGAAAGACCTCGTCGCCGTCGTCAAGGCTCGCGCCGTCTTTTGCCCGGCGCGGTACATCGTAGCGCTCGGCCGCGAGCAGGATGAGATAGCCGGTGTCCAGCGTGAGCGCGGCAATGATGATGTCGAACAGCTGCTGCACGGCCTCGTCATCATTTAACTGTGAATCGCGCAGGCGCATGAAAAGCCGGTGCTCGTCGGAGTCTGCCACCTGCTGCGTGCGAAAGACCACGTCAATGAGATTTTTTTCGATGGTGCCCGAGAGCACTTTGCGGAATATGCTGAGATATGACTCCTTATCCTCCTCGCGCATAAGGCCAAGAGACTGGCGGAAAGTGGAGAGGATCTCGCGTGAGTCGGATACATAGCAGCCGCGCACGGCGGTAATATTGGTTTTATCCGGTCGCTGGCGCTGCCGCAGCTCGCGAATTTCTTTTTCAGTCATGATGTTTCTCCTTCTCTGTAAAATAGAGTCTACCAAGTATAGCACATTTTTGCCCCTTTATCTACGGCGGATTTTCGTGTACAATGAGCGTGGAACCTGAACGAATTTTTTACGTCTAACTGAACATGCAGGCAATCCACGCAAGCAAAAAGGAGTGTGCTTATGG
>JAEDFW010000055.1 GCA_016297855.1 Oscillospiraceae bacterium | reverse complement strand
ATCGACGCGCTGGAAAAGGGCTGGGCCAAGGGTTGGCGCGCGCGCGGCTGGGTGAAAGCCGACAAAAAACCCGCGCTGAACCCCGATCTCTGGCAGCGGCTTCTGCAGCTGACCGAAACGCACCGGCTGCACTACCACTGGGTCAAGGGGCACGCGGCAAATGAAAAGAACAACCGCTGCGATCAGCAGGCGGTTCTGGAAAGCCAGAAGTACAAGTGATACGCAAACCGCCCGGCGGCACGCTGCAGCCGGGCGGTTTCAAAAAAACCACACACCCGCGGGTGTGTGGTTTTCTGCGTATTTACGGCCATTCTTGACCGCTGCCCCAGTCGTCATACCAGGGGTCTTCCCAAGGATCTTCCCAGGGATCGGTGGGCTCATCCGGCGCATACGGCTCATCCGGTTCTTCCGGAGCGGGCGCTTCGGGAACGGTATACGGTGCAAGCTCGTACTGCTTGTCGCGCGAATTATAGATGTCGGTGTGCAGCGTCTCGCTGCGCAGCACCTTGCCGTCGGCGTCGACAAAGTCGCGGTAAGCTACGACCGTGTAGCCCGTGTAGGGCTGTACCTTCACGCTGACGATCTTGAAATACTCGCCGGCTTCGTTGATGGCGATATCGATCAGCTTGTCATTTTCATCGCGGCCGCCGGAGGGCACGATGGTGATCTCGTTGCCTTCCTCGTCGACGGTTTTCCACGCCTTTTCGTTGATGGTGCTGTGGCGCAGCACGACATGGTCATAGTCGGTTTCGGGCTTGGTGCCGACGAGCTTGATGTGCACGTAGCCGCCGGAGACCGATGCGTCGATGCGAAGCGGATACTCGGTGGAATTCTTGAACTTGAAGTCCAGCTGGCCCCAGTAGATTGTCGCGTCCATGCCGGCCTGCACATAGGTGACGAGGTACATGTGCGGCGCGCGCTCGGTGACCTCGAGGTTGGCAAGCAGCGTGCAGGTGTAGATGGTGGACGCGACCTGACAGATGCCGCCGCCGGCCTGCGCTTCGCTGGCGCCTTCGCCGGTATAGACGATGGCGGACTGGTAACCCTTATCGGGCGTGCGCTCGCCGACGATTTTGTTGAACGAGAACTCTTCACCGGGGTTCAGGATGGTGCCGTCGATGGATGCACAGGCAAGCTCCAGATTCTTGGTTCGTTTGGAATCGTTGGTGTGCGGGCTGTCATACGAGGCGAGGGTATCGGCAAAGTAGATCTTTTGCAGATCCTCGAGCGTGATCTCCGGTTCGATCGGCTCGACCTGGATGGTAATGGTGGTGTTCGGCTCGGCCATGGCCAGCTGCTGCGTGTAATACTGCACGTCGAAGCCGTAGCCGGAGACCTCCTCCACCAGCTCGTGCGTTTCCTCGTCGTAGTATGCGTCCTTCATCTCGCTGCAGAACTTGTCGTAATACTCCTGCAGGTTGATGGGCGTGACCGGTTCGGTCACATAGTCGAATACCAGATCGGAAAAATCGCCCGTAGCAAAGCGGTCAAGCACGGCCGCATAGAGCGCCTCCGCGTCGAGCGACACGGCGGCGGAGCCGGTCGTGACCTCGATGACGCCGGCCGTTTCATCCACGCGGACGGACGGCTCGATACGGTCGGTCTGTACCTCGCGCGCGGTCTGCTCAATCATTGCGCGGATATTCTCGGTGTCGAGGTTGAGGCTCGATTCCAGACTCACGCTGTACGCGTTGTTTTTGGAGGACAGATAGGTGAGAATGGCGCGGAAGGGACCGCCGTCACGGCCGTAGGACATGGCTTCGTCCACGGCGTCCTCGGGATTGAGCGCGATCTCCGTCACATCGGGATTGAGCGCAAGCTCGCGGTCGGGCAGAACGACGGTGAGCGTGTCGCCGGCATAGTTGGCCTTGACCGCATCGGACGCGGCGGAGACGGCAGCGCTTCGCTTCAGACCGCCCACATCCACGCCGGCAATGGAGACGTTCGGGAATATTTTGTCGGAATTTTTCAGCGCGAAGCCCCAGGCGCACACGCCAAGCAGCGCAATGACGAGCACGCATGCGACAATGACAACGGCTTTCTTCGCGCCGCCGGCAGACGTTGTTTTTTTCTCGCCCGATGCGCGCCGCGCGTCTTTCTGCGCAGCCGAAGGCTGCTGTTTTGCCGGATGGGCGGCGCGGCTGGCTTCGAATTTACCTTTTTTTCTGATTGGAAAGACCCCCTATCGGAACCAAAGCACCAGAGCTTCGGATGTGTGTTATGATATATATTATGGTAACAACATTATATCGGAGCGCACGCCATTTTGCAACGGCATTTCAAACAAGAACCAGCCGGAAATTTCTGAAATTCTCCTTAAGAATTTCCAAAAAGCCAGAAAAAAACAAGCGCGCTGCGTTTGTGCCGGCGGAAAAAGAAGTGCGGGAGAAGTATGTTTATGAATCTAAGATGAAAAATTATGCAAAAGTTCCGAAGAATTTCAATATTATTTGGATATTGATGTATGTTATGCATATTGATGTTTTTTGAAAGTAGTGGTATGATTTGCAAAAATAAGGAGAAACGACCGATATCACGAAAAAACTGGCAACAGAAGCGGGACATAGGAGAACGGACCGCGCGTGAATATTCGGAAATTCTGTTTATTTATGCAAATTAAAGGGGGAGATCATGTGAAAACAATGCAAAACATGAAGCAGATGCTTGCTGCGCTGCTGGCGCTCGCCATGCTGCTGAGCGGTACGGCGATGGCGGCCGGAGCGCCTGCCGCACCTGCTGCGCAGACGACGCAGACGGACTATCTGTTCCTTTCGCAGACCGCCGCGTCCGAGAACGAGCTGGAGTTCCAGCTGTCCGGCGAGGCGCTGGCGGCTGTGAGTGCCGAGGGCGCCAAGGTCAGCTGGACGCTGAAGCGTCTGACGTCCTACGCCAATGGCGGCGAGGACGATGCGTTCCACCCGCTGCAGGGCGAGGCGAAGATGTATCCCAATGAGCCGGTCGTCATCGACCTGGAAAATGTGCCCAAGGCCTATGCGAGTTATCTGAAGATCAGCGACGTTACGACCGGCGTTGATACGAAAAGCGCATCGATGACGCTGTCGTTCAAGGTCAGCCCGGTCACCGATCGCTCTGGTGTCATCGTCAGCATGCCGCATTCGAGCGGCGGCGCCTATCTGGACGTCTGCGGCCAGTTTGTGCTGAGCGCCAGTGTGGACGGCAAGCCGGTCGATCTGGGCAAGACCGTTCTGGTGGAGATCAAGCCCTATGAATCCTTCCACACCATGTGGGAGATCTATGACGCGCTGGACGAGCTGGCAGCCATGGGCGACGACAACAGCAAGACCGCAACGCCCTATGCGGTGCAGAAGGTCATGGGCCAGTCGACCGCCGGCTATGACATGCCGTATCTGATCATCGCCAAGGACAGCAGCGCCGTTGCAAACTGGCTGACGCTGTGCGAGCGCGCCGAGACTGAGCCGGAAACGGTCAGTGCCGAGATCAAAGCCGGCAAGCTCGACTATCAGGTGCCCGTGGTCTACTCCAACATTCACGCCAACGAGGTTGCGGCGGTAGACGCCGTGCTGGAATTTGCCCGGATGCTGATGGAGGAGGAAACCATCGACTATACCAAGCTCACCGGCCTGACCGATGCCGGCAAACAGAAGCTGGCCGAGCAGCGCAATGCGCTGGGCCTGCACATTCCCGAGCTTGTGGCGGATAAGACCAGCTACCTCGGCGCCATCCTGCCGGATTCCAGCGTAGACAAGGGCAGCCAGACTTCCGGCAAGGTCGAGGGATTTGACGGCTACTACAACAGCGAAAAGACGCAGATCACGGTTGACGAACTGCTCGACGACGTGTTCTTTATCCTCGTTCCGGAGGAAAACGTGGAGGGCCGTATGTATGTGACCCGTACCTCCTCCAACGGCTATGATCTCAACCGTGACAACTCCTTCCAGACCACGACCGAGACACAGAACATGCAGCACCTGATCGCGACGTACAACCCTGTTACGCTGGTGGAATTCCACGGACAGGTGACGGCCTATCAGTTCGAGCCGTGCTCGCCGCCGCATGAACCCAACGTGGAATACGACCTGCTGTCCGAGCATCTGATGACCGGCGGCGAGGCTATGGGCGCGGCAGCCGTGGCCAACAACGAGGACTGGCAGAGCTACGTCATCCCCATGCGCGACTATCTCACCAGCGATGAAAACGGCAAACCGTTCTGGAAGGAGCCCTGGGACGATATGTCCACCAGCTACACGCCGCAGTTCGCCATGCTGCAGGGCTGCGTGGCCTACACGGTAGAGATGCCGGCCTACTCCGAATCCGGCCGTATCGCCGATACATACGCCATGGTTGGTCTTTCGGACTATGTGGCGCAGGAGAAGGATGCATACTTCCTCGATCAGCTTGAGATCTACAGCCGCTGCCTGAACAACAAGAATTCCGACGCGCAGGTCGGTCCGTGGCTTGTGGACGCGGCGGATACGGAAGGCGCGGAAGCGGATCTGTTCCGTCCGGCCTATGACGGCGAAGGCGAGAACGGACAGTTCTTCCCCGAGTGCTACATCATCCCGCTCGACAGCGCGCATCAGGTCAACCTGCAGGCGGCCTACGACATGATCGAGTGGCTGACCCGCAACGACGTGAAAGTGGGCATCACCGGCAAGGCCTTCACCTACAAGGGCGAGACCTATCCTGCCGGCACGATGATTGTCTCGATGTATCAGGCCAAGCGCGCGGTCGCCAACGGCGTGCTGTACGACGGCACGCTCATCCGGAACTGGACCGACCTGTACTCCGAGGGCATCACCGCATTCAACTACACGCGCGGCTTTGACATGATCACCTGCGCGGAGCCTGCCGCATATCAGAACATCGCGGCGGCCGTGGGCAAAACGCTCGATTATGAAAGCGCGGGCGCGTATCTGCAGCAGAACGCTAAGTCGCAGCTTTCCGGCCTGCCCGGCGGCGACGTGATCATCTCCAACGCCTCCGAGGATTCCACTGCTGCCGTCAACGCACTGCTGAAGGCCGGCAAGCAGGTCGGCATGATCACCGAGGGCGACTATGAGGGCGATTTCATCTGCTCGTATCAGGACTGGCTGAGCGTGTGCGGCAGCTACATTCTCTCCGGCACCGGCGTTCTGAATCCCAAGCTCACCGCCTATACCATTGAAAAGGCGCCTGTGGTCTATATCTCCGGCACCGCGGCGGCGCTGAAGAAGAGCACCTCCGGCTATATCTATACCACTCTGGTTGGCTCCGCAGCCTATAACTATGACCGCATGGCGATGAACATGATGAACTTCAGCACCACGCAGAATGCCGCCGAGGCGGGCGCGGTCGTCGGTGCTTCCGCGCTTGACGCAGGCGCGCTGGCAGCCGTGCAGAACGGCGCAGCCTATGTGGGATACACCTCCAGCGCAGTCAACGCGGTGAACAAGAACCTGATTGCCCTTGCGACCGGCAGAACCTCCGGTATGGACTGCCTGAGCGGCGTGATCTATCCCGAAAAGACGCTGACCAATGCCAGCTATATCGCCGATGCAGACAATGTGCTCTACGGCTATGGCCTGTACTACTTCACCGAGCTCCCCGAGGGTGCGAAGGTGCTCGCCCAGCGCGACGGCACCGAGCCGATGGAAGGCTTCATGAACGGCAGCGAGGAAAGCTATCAGGCATTTTTGAACGGCATCATGGGCTTCAGCTATGAAGGCAAGGACAAAAACGGCAACGACATCAACATCACGCTGTTTGCCAACTCCCTGACCAACAAGGCCCATCAGCGCGATGAATACGCGTTCATCAGCAACGCCATCTTTGCAAGCCTTCTGACGGATCAGGCGTATGAGGGTTCGAAGGTCGGCACGGGTCTGGGAAACCTGATCCTGACGCAGCCCGGCCTTGCGCAGGGCGGCCCCACGCTGAACACGTTTGTTGATGTGCCCGCAGGCGCGTACTGCTATGACGCGGTACAGTGGGCGGTTGAAAACAAGATCACCACCGGCACCGGCGCCGTGACCTTCAGCCCCGATGACGTCTGCACCCGCGCGCAGGCCGTGACGTTCCTGTGGCGTGCGGCCGGCTGCCCGGCGCCCAAGAGCAGCGCGAACCCCTTTACCGACGTAAAGGCCGGTGCGTACTACTATGAAGCCGTGCTGTGGGCTGTGGAACAGGGCATCACCAAGGGAACGTCCGACAGCGCGTTCAGCCCCGACCAGACCGTGACGCGCGGCCAGACCGCGACCTTCCTGTGGCGCTTTGCCGGCGCGCAGAGCGCATCGGCAAAGAACCCCTTCGCCGATGTGGAGCCCGGCGCGTACTACTATGACGCTGCCCTTTGGGCTGTGCAGGAGGGCGTTACCAACGGTACCGGCGCTGACACCTTCAGTCCCGACCAGGGCTGCACGCGCGGCCAGATCGTGACGATGCTGTACCGCTATATGGCATAAGCGCCTTCTGCCGGGAAGCGGCAAAACAAACATTCGCCTGGCGTCCAACCGGACGCCAGGCTTTTTTTGCGGCAAAACCGGAAAACGGGCTTTCTTTTCCGGGTGAGATTTGATATTATAAAGTAGCGGAATCTTCCCATTCTGCGAAAAAAGAGAAACAATGAGGTGAAGCAATGGCGAAGCTGTATTTCAAATACGGCGCAATGGGCAGCTCGAAAACTGCGACGGCGCTCATCACCAAGTATAACTATGAAGAGCGCGGGATGCGCGTCTGGCTCATCAAGCCCGCGGCCGACAACCGTGACGGGGAGTTCACGCTCCGTTCGCGCGTGGGACTCACGGCCGAGGCGGAGGCCATCGGCCCGGATAAGGACATCCGCGCGCTCTACGATCAGCGGGAAAAGGTGGACGTGATCATCGTCGACGAGTGCCAGTTCATGACGCAGGCGCAGATCGACCAGCTGCGCGAGCTGGTCGACCGCGAGGATCTGCCGGTTCTGTGCTTTGGGCTGCGGACGGATTTTCAGACGAAGCTGTTTCCCGGCAGCCGGAGGCTGTTTGAGCTGGCCGACTCCATCACCGAGATCAAGACCATCTGCGACTGCGGAAGAAAAGCCACGGTCAACGCCCGCCTCAGCCCCGAGGGCTACGTCGTGACCGAAGGCAGTCAGGTCTTTTTGGGCGGAAACGACAGCTATATCGCCATGTGCCACAAATGTTATCAGGACTATATCAAAAAACACAGAAAGGTGGAATTTCTCCATGGAAATGAACGAGATTCTGAGTAAAGTCGACCATACCCTTTTGAGCCAGACCGCGACGTGGGAGGAAATCAAGGCAATCTGCGACGACGGTATGAAGTACCATACCGCCTCCGTCTGCATCCCGGCAAGCTATGTCAAGCAGGCGGCGGAGTATGTAGGCGGCAAGCTTGCCATCTGCACCGTCATCGGCTTCCCCAACGGCTATTCCACGACGAAGGCCAAGTGCTTCGAGGCGACCGACGCCGTGGAAAACGGCGCGGAAGAAGTGGACATGGTCATCAACATCGGCTGGGTCAAGGACTGCAAATGGGAGGAGCTTCTTGCAGAGATCAAGGCCGTCAAGGCCGCCTGCCACGGCAAGCTCCTGAAGGTCATCATCGAGACGTGCCTGCTGACCGACGAGGAAAAAATCAAAATGTGCCAGATCGTCTCCGCCTCCGGCGCGGAGTATATCAAGACCTCCACAGGCTTTTCGACCGCCGGCGCGACGTTCCACGATGTGGAGCTGTTCGCCAAGCACGTCACGAACGGCGTGAAGATCAAGGCAGCGGGCGGTATTTCGTCCATCGACGATGCGGAGAAGTTCATCTCGCTCGGCGCGTCGAGACTCGGCACCAGCCGCATCGTGAAGATCGTCAAGAAAATGGAAGCAGAAAACGCGTAAGCCGCAACACATAAGACAGAAGGAGAATGCATATGAATTATCCGACGCCGCATATCAACGCCAAACCCGGCGATTTTGGCCAGACCGTTCTGATGCCGGGCGATCCCCTGCGCTCCAAGTTCATCGCGGAAAATTTCCTGGAAAATGCAACACTCGTCAACAACGTCCGCGGCGTGCACGGCTATACCGGCACCTACAAGGGCGTGAAGGTCTCCGTCATGGCCTCAGGCATGGGCATGCCGTCGATCGGCATCTACTCGTGGGAGCTGTTCAATGCGTTTGAGGTGGAAAACATCATGCGCATCGGCTCGGCCGGCGCGGTACAGGAGAACATCAACCTCTACGACATTGTCATCGCGCAGGGCGCGTGCACCGATTCGCGCTGGGCCGAGCAGTACCATCTGGCGGGCACGTTCGCGCCGATCGCAGACTTCAACATGCTGCAGACCTGCGTCGAGACGGCAAAGGAAATGGGCGCGCACTACCATGTGGGCAACGTCCTGTCCTCCGACCGGTTCTACGGCGACGACGACGATATGCAGGGCGGCTGGATCGCCAACAACGGCTGGCAGAAGATGGGCGTCATGGCGCTCGAGATGGAAGCGGCGGCCCTGTACATGAACGCCGCGCGCTGCAAAAAGCACGCGCTTGCCATCTGCACCATCTCCGACCACGTGCTGCGCCACGAGTTCACCACCGCCGAGGAGCGGCAGAACTCCTTCACGCAGATGATGGAGCTGGCGCTCAACACGGCAGTCAAGCTGGAAAAGTAAGGTGATGGCATGAAACGAATCTTTTTGCTCGTGCTGGATTCCTTCGGCGTCGGCTTCGAGCCGGACGCGGCGGAGTTCGGCGACGTGGGCGCGAACACGCTCAAATCGTGCGCGTCGTCTGAACAGTTCCGGATGGACAATCTGATCGCGGCGGGCCTCGGCAATCTTGACGGTGTGGATTATCTGAGAAAAACCGATACGCCCACAGCGGCGGTCGCGCGGCTGCAGGAGCGCTCGAAGGGCAAGGACACGACCATCGGCCACTGGGAGATCGCCGGCGTGATATCGGAGCAGCCGCTGCCGACGTACCCCAACGGCTTTCCGGAAGAGGTGCTTGCGCCGTTTCGCGCGCAGACCGGCCGGGGCGTTCTGTGCAATCTGCCGTACTCGGGCACCGAGGTCATCAAGGATTACGGCCGGCAGCACGTGGAAACGGGCGATCTCATCGTCTACACGTCCGCCGACTCGGTGTTCCAGATCGCGGCGCACGAGGACATCGTCCCGCCCGAGCAGCTGTATGAATACTGCCGCATCGCGCGCAAAATCCTTGTGGGTAAGCACGGCGTGGGACGTGTGATCGCGCGTCCGTTCGAGGGCGAGTGGCCGTATACGCGCACCAGCCGCCGGCACGATTTTTCGCTCACACCGCCGGCAGATACGATGCTCGATCTGCTCAAGGCCGCCGGAAAAAGCGTCATCGGCGTGGGCAAGATCCACGATATTTTCGCCGGGCAGGGACTGACGGAGTTTACCTACACCGCCGGCAACCGCGACGGGATGGAACAGACGATGGCCTACGCCGAGAAGGATTTTGAGGGCCTTTGCTTCGTGAATCTGGTTGATTATGACATGCTCTACGGCCACCGCAGAAATATTGACGGCTATGCTGCGGCGCTGCACGAATTTGACGCGTGGCTGCCGGGCTTTCTGGAAAAGCTGACGGACGATGATCTTGTCATCATCACCGCCGATCACGGCTGCGACCCGGGGTATTCTGCGCACACCGACCACACGCGGGAGTATATCCCCATGCTCGCGCTGGGCAAACGGGTAAAGCCCGTCAATCTCGGCACGCGACCGGGCTTCGGCGACATTGCCGCGACGGTGCTGGAGCTTCTGGATGTGGACGCGCGCGTACAGGGCGTGAGCTTTGCGCAGCAGATTGTGTAAGGAGGAGATCGTATGACCCCTGTGGAGCTGATCGGACTTGCCAAACAGGCCATGCAGCGCGCCTACGCGCCCTATTCCGGCTACAAGGTCGGCGCGGCACTTCTGACCAAGGCCGGCGCGGTCTATCAGGGCTGCAACATTGAAAACGCGGCGTTCGGCCCGTCGAACTGCGCGGAACGCACGGCGTTCTTTACTGCCATTTATCAGGGCGAGCGCGAGTTTGCGGCCATTGCCGTCGTCGGAGGCAAAGACGGCGTGGTGACCGATGTGTTTCCGCCCTGCGGCGTGTGCCGGCAGGTGATGCAGGAGTTCTGCGGCCCTGACTTTCTGATTTATATGGGCCGCGGCGATGACAGCTACGAGACCGTGCGGCTGGATGCGCTTCTGCCCTACGGCTTTTGTGCCAAGGAATATATGAACGAAACGTAAAAAATACAGCTATTTTACAAAAAAACGAAAAAACAGTTGATTTTCTGCATGCATCGTGTCATAATGTGCATGCGCTCCGGAAGGCGCGCATAGATCCGCACGAAAAATTTGATATGGAGGAACCAAAAATGAAAAAGATCCTTGCATTGCTGCTGGCTCTTGTGATGGTTCTGGGCCTCGTTGCCTGCGCTTCCACTGAGAAGCCCGCCGAGGAGCCCAAGACGGAAGAGCCCGCTGCAGAAGCTCCCGCTGCTGAGGAACCGGCCGAAGAGCCTGCGGAAGAACCCGCAGAAGAACCCGCAGAAGAACCGGCCGAAGAGCCCGCCGCTGAGGCTGTCATCCAGAAGGTCGCCCTCGTCACCGACGTCGGCACCATCGACGACGAGTCCTTCAACCAGGCGACCTGGCAGGGCGTTGTGGCCTACTGCGAAGCCAACGGAATCGAATACACCTACTATCAGCCCACCGAAGACTCCACCGACGCGCGCTGCATCTCCGTTGACCAGGCTGTTGCCGAAGGCGCGAACGTTGTTGTCATGCCCGGCTACCTGTTCGGCGGCACGCTGATCCACGAGCAGGATAAGTATCCCGACGTTTACTTCGTCGCAATCGACGTGGGCGCCGGCGATATGACCGAGGACTATGTCACGTTCTATGAGGCTTCCGCCAACACCGTCTGCGCGACCTTCGCGGAAGAGCAGGCCGGTTATCTGGCTGGCTACGCTGTCGTTATGGACGGCTACACCAAGCTGGGCTTCCTGGGCGGCATGGCCGTTCCCGCTGTCATCCGTTATGGCTACGGCTTCCTGCAGGGCGCGCGTGACGCCGCTGCCGAGCTGGACGTTGACGTCTCCTGCAACTACACCTACGGCGGCCAGTTCTTCGGCGACGCCAACATCACCGCGAAGATGGAAGGCTGGTATGCCGGCGGCACCGAAATCGTGTTCGCTTGCGGCGGCGGCATCTACACCTCCGCTGTGGAAGCTGCCAACCTGCATGGCGGCAAGGTCGTCGGCGTTGACGTCGACCAGAGCTATATCGACGAGTGCATCGTTACCTCCGCTATGAAGGGCCTGCAGAACGTCACCGAGACCATCCTGGCCGAGCTGAACAACGGCAACTGGTCCACCTACGGCGGCAAGTTCATGACCTACTCCCTGAGCGAAGGCGACTATGTCGGCATCCCGACCGCTGAAGGCTCCTGGAGATTCGACTCCTTCACCGTTGATCAGTACGAGGCTGCTAAGGCTGACCTGATGAGCGGCACCATCGTTGTCGACAACAACTCCGACAACCCCACGCCGGAAATCGACGGCATCGCCGTTACCTACGTCGACTAATTCCAAACCAGAAAACCGCGGGCTTCGGCCCGCGGTTTTTGCTATGCAAAAGCATAGCAAAAAACAAGATGCGCCATTTTCTCGCCCCTTCGGGGCAACCGAAAATGATGCGCAAAAA
>JAEDFW010000054.1 GCA_016297855.1 Oscillospiraceae bacterium | reverse complement strand
GCTTTTGGCGCGCCCTCGCCAAAAGCGAGCGGCGTGGCGGCAAAGCGCCTGTGCCCCACGGACAGGTTCAAAAGCGACTGTGCGTAATCGGCGCGGATGGTACCATCTGTGCGCTTCATGACCGCCTCATCGCAGCTCATCTCCATGTCGCGTCCGGCAAGCGAAAACGCCAGCCACACGAGCGGATTGAACCAGTGCAGCGCCAGCGCCGCAAAGGCCAAGAGCTTCACGATATGGTCGCCCCGGCGGATGTGATGCCGCTCATGCAGAACAATGTATTCCGTCTCCTGTTCACTGAGCCCTTCCGGCAGATAAATCTTTGGCCGCACAAGCCCAAGCACAAACGGCGTATCCACGTCGGCCAGATAGAGGTTCTCGCGCAGCGGTGCGGCTGCTTTCAGCCGCTGTTTCAGCCGCAGCAGCGATGCAGCGCTGTAAATGAGCATCCCAGCCGCGCCAGCGAGCCATATGTACACGCAGACTTGCGTCCACGGCAGCGCAGTCTTCTGCGGTGCTTGCAGCTGTGTCTCGGCAGGCGCGCTCTGCTGGCTGACCGCCGGCGCGGGTGTGCCGGTTTCACTCTTCACGGCTGCCGCAGCCTCTGCGTGCGTCTGCGGCGCGGTGGGCTGTACGGCAGGCGTCTTGATCATTTCCGGAGCGGACTGCAGATATTCCGTGAGCTGCGGCGCTTCCATCTGCATCTGAAATGGCAGTTCCACCGAAAACGATACCGGGCACAAAAGCCGGAACAGCACCACCGCCCACAGCGCATAGGCAAACTTCTTCGGCGCCTTCATAAGCATCAGCCGTGCCAGCAGCACAGCAAAGATCACAACGCCACCGGTCAGGCTCATGTGCAGAAGTGTTTGAAATATTGCCTGCATAGCCTCACCCCCTGTTCTCGTCGATCAGCCGCTGCAATTCGTCGATCTCCTTCTGAGAGAGCTTTCGCCGCGCGGTAAACGCAGCCAGAAACTTGGGAAGCGAGCCGGAGAATGCGTGTTCAACGAACAGTTTGCTCTGCGCAGAATCATATTCCGCGCGGCTCAGACGCGACGTGACCGCGCCGTTTTCGTTCTGAAACAGTCCCTTTTCGCACAGCCGGTGCAAAACGGTATATGTCGTTGATTTTTTCCACGACAGCTCTTTTTCGCAGAGCTTTACCAGCTCGCCCGAACCGATGGGTTCGTGCTCCCAGATCAGCTGCGCAAAACGCTGCTCCATCTCGCCCATTCTGTAGTCATCCATCTCGCGTGCCTCCTTGGTCTATATCTTGTAAACTAAGTCTATAGCATGTAGACCATTTTGTCAAGTCCCTGACGCAGAAAATCCCGCGCCGTATGGCGCGGGATTCTTTGCGGGCTTTTTGCAGTTACTTTTTCAGCTTGTTGTCCACAACGTCTTTCAGAAGAGCCACAAATGCGTCGACGCTCATCGCGCCCAGATCGCCCTCGGCGCGGTGACGCGGCGAGACGGTGCCGTTTTCGATGTCACGGTCACCCACGATGAGCATATACGGAACCTTCTCCATCTGCGCCTCGCGGATCTTCTTGCCGATCTTCTCGTTGCGGTAGTCGACCTCCACGCGGAAGCCCATAGCGGTCAGCTTCTTGGCCTGCTCGGCGCAGTAGTCGCACGCACGGTCGGTCACAGGCAGGAAGCGTACCTGTTCAGGTGCCATCCACGTCGGCAGCGCGCCTGCATATGTCTCAAGCAGATATGCAAGCGTGCGCTCATAGCAGCCCAGACTCGTGCGGTGGATGATATACGGCAGCTTCTTCTCGCCATTTTCATCAATATAGTACATGCCAAATCGCTCGGCCAGAAGCATATCGATCTGGATCGTAACGATGGTATCTTCCTTGCCGAAGACGTTGTGGTACTGGATATCGAGCTTCGGGCCGTAGAACGCGGCCTCGTCAATGCCAATGGTGTAGTCGACGTTCAAATCGTCGAGAATCTGGCCCATGACGCGCTGCGCCTCATCCCACTGCTCGGCCGTACCTTCGTACTTGTTGTTGGGGTTGGCGGGATCCCACTGCGAGAAGCGGAACGTGCAGTTATCCAACATACCAACCGTGTCAAGGACATACTTGGCCAGCTCCAGACAGCCCTTGAACTCTTCCTCGAGCTGATCCGGGCGCAGCACCAGATGGCCCTCAGAAATCGTAAACTGGCGCACGCGGATCAGACCGTGCATCTCGCCGGAATCCTCGTTGCGGAACAGCGTCGACGTCTCGCCCAGACGCATGGGCAGATCGCGGTAGCTGCGGCCGCGGTTGAGGAACACCTGATACTGGAACGGACAGGTCATCGGGCGCAGAGCAAAGCATTCCTTCGTCTCGTCGTGCGGGTCGCCCAGAATGAACATGCCGTCGAGGTAGTGATCCCAGTGGCCGGAGATCTTATACAGCTCGCGCTTGGCCATGAGCGGTGTCTTGGTGAGAAGATAGCCGCGCTTCTGCTCCTCGTCCTCGATCCAGCGCTGCAGCACCTGAATGGTGCGAGCGCCCTTGGGCAGCAGAATCGGCAGACCCTGACCGATCACATCGACCGTGGTGAAGTATTCCAGCTCACGGCCGATCTTGTTGTGGTCGCGCTTGAGCGCTTCGGCCTGCTTGGCGAGATATTCGTCGAGTTCTTCCTTTTTCGGGAAAGCGACGGCATAGATACGCTGCAGCATCTTGCGCTTGGAGTCTCCGCGCCAGTATGCGCCGCAGCACTGCGTCAGCTTGATGGCGTTGCCCTTGATTCGGCCGGTAGAGTCCAGATGCGGGCCCGCGCACAGGTCAACAAACTCACCCTGACGGTAGAACGAGATGACAGCGTCCTCAGGCAGGTCGTTGATGAGCTCAACTTTATACGGCTCGTCCTTTTCCTGCATAAACTTGACGGCTTCCTCGCGCGGAAGCTCAAAGCGCTCGAGTTTCAGCTTTTCCTTGCAGATCTTGCGCATCTCACCTTCCAGCTCGTCCAGCATTTCCTGCGTGAAGTTAAACGGTGCGTCAAAATCGTAGTAAAAGCCATTGTCAATCGCCGGGCCGATGGCCAGCTTCACCTCGGGATGCAGACGCTTGACCGCCTGTGCCAGAACGTGCGAGCAGGTGTGCCAGTACGTCTTTCGGTACGCTTCATTTTCAAACGTGTACAGATTTTCTTCGGACATTGTAATTGCTCCCTTCGTTTGTTTCGGGGTAAAGAAAAACGCTTCACCCCTGCTATCCCAGGGGTGAAGCGCAATACGCTCCACGGTTCCACCCTGCTTACGGCAATCGCCGTCGCTCGTGACCTCTGTAACGGGAGGGCCCGTCCGCGCTTACTTGACTTGGTTTCAGCGCAGCAGCTCGAAAGTGGTAACACAGCGGCGGCGCAAGCGCTCTTGCAGCAGATGAGCGCCTCTCTGTTGTGCCGGTATCGCAGCGTTTTGTCTTTGTCTCAGCCTTTATCCGCTCAGAATATAGCACTTTTTTCTCCGTCTGTCAAACGGTAATTTAATTGAAAACTATTTTACTATTTTGTCATCATATCTCCATATTTTTCCGCTATCCTTCCTGATTTTTCGGGAATATCTCTCTATTTTCTACAGTTCCATTATTTATATATCATGAAAATGTTTCGTATTCCTCAAAATTATACACGTTTTTCTTGACTTTCTTCAAATATTTATTATAATACATATCATGTTCCTTTTGGTCATAGAATTGTAATGTTTTTGTAACTTATTTTCCGGCTACAAAAACAAGACCCGTTTTATCAGAAAGGAGGCATTTCAAAATGCAATATAAGAGCAGACTCAGGCGAAATATTCTCATCGCACTGACACTCACTCTGGTCAGCGCCGGCGTGGTTTTTGCCACTGCAGGCGCGCAGGCTGCGACACAATCCAGACCCGAGGCCGCGATCTTCGATCTGCCCGCCGCACAGGAAGAACCGGCGCAGCCGCGCACGATCGAGCCGGAAATCCAGCGTATACCATCTGCTGGGGAAGCCAGTACCTCTGTTCCGAAAACAAGCAAAGCCCGGGCGCTGGCAAACGGCGAACCGCTGCCGACCGCGCCGAAGCGCGCAGAAGATACCACTCCGGACGATCTTGTCCTGCTGGACACGTTTATCGCCACAGCTTACTGCCTGACCGGAACCACTTCCACCGGTACATACACTACCGTCGGCCGGACGCTGGCTGTCAATCCCGGGATCATCCCCTATGGCACGCATGTTTGGCTCTATCTTGAGGACGGCACCTTCGTCGGCGACTACTACGCGGAGGACACCGGCTCAAACATGATGGAACATCCCTACGTCGTGGATATCTACATGGGCGAGGACTCGTATGACGCGTGCATCAACTGGGGCGCGCAGCGTGTCCTGATCTATGTGGAAAGCGAATAAGCATTGAAAAACCGCCTTTTGTTTGTTACAATGACAAGCGAAAGGCGGATTTTTTATGGATCTTTGCAACATCAACGACATCAAAACCCTGCTCGCCCGGCATGGCTTTCATTTTTCCAAGTCCAAGGGGCAGAATTTTCTCACGCAGCGCTGGGTGCCGCAGCGCATCGTCACGGAAGCTGGCGTGGACGGCTCGTGCGGCGTGCTGGAGGTCGGCCCCGGCATCGGCCCTTTGACGCGAGAGCTTTGCCGGCAGGCAAACAAAGTCGTGGCCGTTGAGGTTGACACCTCCCTGAAGCCGGTGCTCGCCGAGACGATGGCGGACGCGGATCATCTCGAGATCATCTTCGGCGACATTCTAAAAACTGATATTGCCGCGCTGGTGCGGGAAAAATTCGCAGGGCTCAAACCCATGGCGTGCGCAAATCTGCCGTACTATATCACAACCCCGGTGCTTGCTGCGCTCTTGTCGGCGCGCTGCTTTGACTCCGTCACCGTCATGGTGCAAAAGGAAGTCGCCCAGCGCATCTGCGCCAAGGCCGGCAGCAGCGAATACGGCGCGTTTTCCGTATTCTGCCAGTACTACGCCGAACCGGCGCTCCTGTTTGATGTTCCGGCGAGCTGTTTTATCCCGCAGCCCAAGGTCACGTCCGCTGTTTTGCAGCTCCGGGTCCGCACGGCGCCGCCTTGCGAAATTCTTGATGAAACGTTGTTTTTCCGCGTGGTGAAGACCAGCTTCGCCCAGCGCAGAAAAACGCTGCTGAACGGGCTTTGCTCCGGTTTCAGCGAGCTTGGCAAGCAAAGGCTCACGGAAATTCTCACATCATGTGGCATTGCGCCGTCCGTGCGCGGCGAAACGCTGGACATCACGGCTTTTGCGCGCATTGCCAACGCGCTCTGCGGGGCGCTGCGCACATGACGTACTTCGTTTATATGGTGCGCTGCGCCGATGGGTCGCACTACACAGGACTTTGCACCGACCCCAAAAAACGGATGCGCGAGCACCGTGAACGCACCGCCGCATGCGCAAAGTACACGCGCAGCCATCCGGCCGTTGCGCTCGATGCGCTGTGGCAGGCCGAATCCCGCAGCGACGCCGCGCGGCTCGAAGCGCTCATCAAACGCCTGCCGAAGCAAAAAAAGCTGGCGCTCATCGAGCACCCTGAAACGCTGGGAGCGGTTTTGGGCGAAAAGCTGCGCGCGACTGCGTATCAGAGCGTATCGCGCGCGGTGTTCATGCAATATTTTCCACCGGCATCCAATACAGAATCTGGCAGTGAGAGGAAGAAATAACATGGTTCGTGATATCATTTTCGCGTTTACCTGCACGGTGCTGGCGGGCTTTTTTGCCGCGTCCACGCTTGGAACCGTCCTCAACTGGCCCGACGCGGGCGCTGTTTTTGCCGTTGCCGTGATGGGCTGCTTCATCCTGCGCGCGGTATACCAAAAACGCGGCGCAGAGGATGCTTCAGATGAGGAAACGTAGCATAGTGGCATACATATTGCAGCGGCCGTCAGCACAGATGCTGACGGCCGCTGTTTTCTCAGTACATCCAGATTGTGGGCAGTTCGGCGCAGACCAGCCCCGCCTTTTTCTGCAGGCGGATTGACGCTTCGTTCCCGTCAATGACATGGCCGAACGGCGTCCAACCGCGCTCGAGATGCCACGCGATCAAAAACTGTTCCAGCGCCAGCCCATAGCCCCGGCGGCGGTATTCCGGCAGCACCTCGAGGATACCCATGCTGCCCTCAACGTGCGTGCCGATGAATCCTGCGAGGCTGCCGCCGTCAAACACGCCCCACATCCGTCCGGCAGCGATGCGGCTCGTGATGTACGGCTCGGTGTCTTCAAACAAGTGATAATGCGCCGCGGCCAGCGGCGCATGGCACGGCTGCAGCGGCCGGATATCGCACGCGGGCTGCGCAGGCGGCTCCGGCATGCAATAGACCCATTGCGTACAGACGTCGCTGCCGACAAGGCCGAACAGCTCCCTGACAGTCCGCTGGGCGCTGCGGCTTTTGACGACGGCCGACTCCACGTTCTGCAGCGCCAGCGCGCACAGCACAGCACGCAGCGCCGCGCCGTCCGTGATATCCGTCATGATCGTATTGCCGCTTTGCGTGCAGACAACGTATCCCTGCTGCCCCTCGTAAAGCGTTCTTCCGTTCTCATGTTCCAGCAGCGCTGACAAATCAACATTGTTTCGGTTCGTTTTCATCTTTTTCTCTTTCCTGTTTGTTTTCCGGTGCTGCAGCGCGGCTAGCCTTACGCGTACCGGCGCGCAGGGCGCGCTCGCGGATCAGCTCAGCTGCGATGGAAACGGCGATTTCTGCCGGAGTCTCGGCAAAAATCTCAAGGCCAATGGGCGCATGGATGCGCGCAAGCTCCGCCTGGCTCACGCCGGCCTCGCGCAGCGCTTCATTTGTCTTTTCCACCTTGCGGTGGCTTCCGATGCAGCCGATATAGCACGCGGGCGTTGCCAGCGCCTGCAGAAGCACCGCGCGGTCGGCCAGATGCCCGGGCGTCATAATGACGATGAAATCGTCCGCCGAAACGGCAACGTGTTTTGTAAACTCTGCGAACGGTCCGTAGAGGATCCGATCTGCCTTCGGATAGTTTTCCGGATGTGCAAGTTTCTCGCGTTCGTCATATACCGCCACGCGGAAACCCACGTCCGGAAGAAGCCCCGCCAGCGCCCGGCCAACATGGCCGCCGCCCACAATATACACCGTGCCCGCGCGCACGAGCGGCTCGGCATACCAGCCTTCCTCCGGCAGACAGACAGGCGTGCTCTGCAATAGCTGCGGCAGCGGCGCATCGTGCCTGCGGCAGACAGAGATATCCGTCACCGCGCCGCCCTGTAGGCGGAAAACGAGCCATGTATTCTCCTGCCTTCCTATCGCCCCGCAGATCGCCTGCAGCGCTGCGCGGTCGGCCTCGCTGCCGGGTGAAAGCAGCCGGAAGCTCACCGTCACGTTTCCGCCGCAGATCATTCCGAGATCTGCCAGCTGATTGGGTGCAAGGCAAAAGCTGCGCATGTCGCCTGCTTCCCCCTGATGCACGCGCATAGCCTGTTCCATGGCCGCACGCTCCACTGCGCCGCCGCCGACGGTGCCAAGCGCGTGTCCATCGGCAAACACAGCCATTTTCGCACCCGCGCCGCGCGGCGTAGAGCCGGACGCAGAAAGCACGCTGCATAAAACCGCGTTTTCCCCGCGCGAGAGCGCATCCAGAAGCGCCTCAAAAAAAGCCTTCATTCTGCCATCCTTTCCTGCGCGGTACACCGCGCGTTGTTTTTCATACCGTAGCACGCAAAATGCCATGTGTCAAGTGTGGCAATCCCGGCGCGTCCGATCGGACGCGCCGGGATTTTCGAAGATGCACTAAAACACTGCAACCAGCAGCTTGGCAGCCAGCACAACGAGCACCAGCGCGATGGGGTACGTCGCGGCATACGCCGCAGCCACCTCATCGGTACCGGCGACGCTGATGAGCGTGCCGAGCGCCGGGGTACTGGTCATGCCGCCCGTGAGCGAGGCAAGGTCGTTGAAAATGTTCAGCTTGAACACATACTTGCCCAGCAGGAAGCCCACAGCCATCGGCAGGAGCGTCATCAGCGCGCCGTAAATGAAATACGACACCCGGACATACTTCACAAAGTTCACACCGCCCGGAACACCCGCGCCGACCAAAAACAGCACCAACCCCAGTTCGCGGAAGAAATTGAGCGTGTGCTTGTTGACCGACAGATCAATGTTTCCCACATGCCCGAAATGCCCCACAATCAGGCCTGCCACCAGCGTGCCGCCGGATGAGCCGAGGGAGAAGTTGATGCCGGGGATCTTGATGCTGCCGATGATGAGGCCCAATACGACCGTCAGCATGAACGGGGTAAAATCGAACGAATCCAGACGTTTGCGCACCTTATCGAGATGTACCGGACGCGCGTTTGCACTTGATCCGGTAAAGCGGCGGCGTTCCCGCACAAGATCGATGTGCTCCACGCGCGGCATCAGCTGTACAAACAGCACCACGCCCAGGACACCGAACAAATAGGCTATTCCGTAACCGGCGGTCGCCGCATCGGGGTCCATCGCTGCGTCCTTCGCGGCAGACAGGCCCGGTGTACTTGTAAGCGCGCCTGTCATCAGGCCGACCGCCAGTGACGATGAAATGCCCGACAGAAGCTTGATCACCACCGTGACCGCGACGCCGCACAGGATGACGATAAAGCCCATGAGGACGTACGAGATCGAATCTTTATTGAAGTTGCGGAAGAACTTCGGGCCGGCGATCAGGCCGACCGCCGTAACAAACATTGCCGTGCCGAGGCTTGAAATGGTGGAATAGATGGGTTTTATGGTCTCGGTGTTAAACAGTACGATCGTCTTCTCGCCCACCGTAAATGAGCCAAAGCGCGAAGCCAGGATGCCAAACAGCAGCGCTACAAGCAGAACACCTGCCGTGCCAAGCGAGATACCCTTGATCTCGATTGCGCCGAGCAGATATCCCAGCGCCGCGATCAGAAAGACGAAGAACAGCGTCGTCATCATAGACGACAGCACGCCCCCAAGATAGGCAGTCATGTCTTACCTTCTTTCTTCCTCTGCGCGCCGCGCGTAATTGGGCAGCAGCCGCGGCGAGATGGTTTCAGCCTCGCAGCCAGCAGCCTTGCGCTCGGCCTCGAATGCGTCTACATGACCCAGCGTCAGCGCGCCGACCGTAACGGACTTGGCCTTTTCCGATGCTTGCTTGCCTGCGTTGCGGCCAAAGACAATGATATCGAGCAGACTGTTGCCCATCAGGCGGTTACGTCCGTGGATGCCGCCCACCACCTCGCCGGCGGCGAACAGGTTCTCCACATCGGTCTGCCCGTCGGGCGTGATATGCAGGCCGCCGTTCTGGTAGTGAAGCGTCGGATAGACCAGAATGGGCTCCTTGCGGATGTCGATGCCGTGCTTGCCGAACATGCGCATCATGGCCGGAATGCGTTTTTCAATGGTGCCTTCGCCGTGCTTGAGCTCGATCATCGGCGTGTCGAGCCACACTGCGTCGCCAAGCGGCGTCTTGACACCCTTGCCGCGCTCGGAGCACTCCCGGATGATGGAGGCAGCGGAAACGTCACGCGTCTCCAGCGGGTTCATGAAGGCTTCGCCCTCGGCGTTAATGAGCATCGCGCCGACGGAGCGCACCTTTTCCGTGACCAGCGCGCCGTAGATCTGCGCCGGGAAAGCCGCGCCCGTGGGATGGTACTGCAGCGTATCGGCATACAGCAGCTTCGCGCCCGCGCGGTAACCGAGGATCAGGCCGTCGGCCGTAGCGCCGTAATGGTTGGACGTCGGGAAGCCCTGATAGTGAAGTCTTCCCGCGCCGCCGGTGGCAAGAATGACGGTCTTGGCTCTGGCGACGAGCAGCTCTTTGGTCTCCATATTCATAAGGACCGCGCCCGCACAATGGCCGTTTTCGTCTTTGATGAGCTCAATCGCGGCGGTAAAATCGACCACGGGAATCTGGCGGTTCAGAACCTCGTCGCGCAGCGTGCGCATGATCTCCGCGCCGGAGTAGTCCTTGGCCGCGTGCATACGCTTGCGGGAGGTGCCGCCGCCGTGGGTGGTGATCATGGTGCCGTCGGGAGCCTTGTCAAACTCCACGCCAAGATTGGAGAGCCACTGGATGGCCTCAGGCGCTTCGGTGACGAGTTTGTACAGAAGATCCTTCTGCGCAGCAAAATGACCGCCGCCGTAGGCATCTAAAAAGTGCTGCGCGGGCGAGTCGTTGGGCTTGTCGGCAGCCTGAATGCCGCCCTCAGCCATCATGGTGTTGGCGTCGCCCATGCGAAGCTTTGTGACAATCATCACGCGCGCGCCGTTATTGTCGGCCTCAATGGCCGCCGAAGTACCGGCGCCGCCGGCGCCGATGATCAGAACATCTGTATCATAGTCCGGATGCGCCAGATCGACCGTTTTGCCAAGTAGACGCGAGCTGCCCTGCAGCAGCGCGGCAAGCTCGGTGGGCACTTTTTCGCCCTTATTCGGGCCAAACTGCAGCACCGCAAACTGATTTTCGCGGTAGTCGGGGTGGAAGGTCCTGAGCAGAACGTCCTTTTCCTCCGCCGTCATGCGCCGGGGGTCGAGCCGGATGTTGGCCTCACGCGCCGCTTCAACCTTCTTGATGGATTCGAGCATTTTGGGATCGGTATACATGGCTTAACCCTCCTTACTTTTCGATCTCGCGGGTGTTGTACAGCTCCTTGATCTCCGCCAGCGGCTTTTCCATCAGGCTCTCGATCAACGCTTCAAACTTGCCCTCGCGGATCTCTTCGACACGCACATCGAGATGCTCGCAGTGCGGCGCGAGATACTTACCGTTAAGCCGGCGCGCCAGCATTGCCACCTGCGGGTGCGAGATGCCCGCCGGGCAGCGCGACGAGCATACGCCGCACATGACGCAGTCGAATGATTCTTCCGCGCACTTTTCATACTCACCGCGCTGGGCGTAGGCGATGTACTGCATGACATTCAGGCCCTGCGTACAAGCCTTGGTGCAGGCGTTGCAGCCCACGCAGGCGTAGATCTCGGGATAGAGCTGCATCATGATGCGCTCGGTGGGCTTTACCTTTTCGATGTCGTAGACTTCCTTGACCAGCGGGAAGAACGGAAGCGTGGCAACATACATGTTGTTCTCCACTTTTGTCGAGCATGCCAGACACGCCTTCAGTTCACGGTCGCCCGCGATGCGGTAGATGGTCGCGCACGCGCCGCAGAAACCGTTGCGGCAGCCGCAGCCGCGCACCAGCTGATAGCCGGAATATTCCATAGCCTCCATAATGGTCAGGCTCTCGGGGACTTCATATTTTTTGCCAAACAGAAAAACAGTTACCATATTTTCCATCATATTTCTCCTTCTTGCAGCGCTTAATACTCGTCCGGCAGCTCGTCGAGCTGGTCGAAGCGGAAAACCGGGCCGTCCTTGCAGACGTATTTGCTGCCAATGTTGCACCGGCCGCACTTGCCAAGCGCGCACTTCATCTTGAGCTCCATCGTCGTATATACCTGCTCACGCGCAAAGCCCATCTCCATGAGTCCCGCGAGGGTAAACTTGATCATGACAGGAGGGCCGCACATGACGACGGTCTTGTTCGTATCGAAGCCCAGCTCCTTGACGTAGTTGGGCACGAAGCCGACGTGGCCGTCCCAGTCGGGCTGCTCGCGGTCGATGGTCAGATGGACGTTGATACCGTCCTCCTTGCACCAGACGTTGAGGATCTCTTCAAAATCGACTAGGTCCTGCTTCGAGCGCGAACCGTAGACGAT
>JAEDFW010000179.1 GCA_016297855.1 Oscillospiraceae bacterium | reverse complement strand
TCCAAGCATTCCGGCGAGCCGTCCGGACGACCACGCCCACTGCAGATTATACCCGCCGCAGTCACCGTCGATATCCAGCACCTCGCCGGTGGCAAACACACCGGGAGCGAGTCTGCTTTCGAGCGTCCGCGGGTCAAATTCATTGGTCGGTACACCGCCGGCCGTGACCTGTGCGCTGTCCATGCCGTTGACGCCCGTAACCGGCAGCGTAAAATAGCGCAGCTGCCGGCCAACCTGCGCCAGCTCTGCATCCGTCAGGCCGTTTGAGGGCCGCTGGAGCTGTTCAAGCGCGCGGCGCATCACGACGCTTCCCAATCGGGAAGGAAGAATTCCGCTCA
Source organism: Oscillospiraceae bacterium (assembly GCA_016297855.1). Classification (GTDB taxonomy): domain Bacteria; phylum Bacillota; class Clostridia; order Oscillospirales; family Oscillospiraceae; genus CAG-170. Next base: position 1,983 of record JAEDFW010000179.1, on the reverse strand, counting down.
AAAAATCCTCAGCAGGCAGCTCGCCCATCGCCGCGCGCTTGTCTTTCAGCAGCGCGTCCACATCCTCGGGTGCGTAGGCGCGCAGAAAATCGAGCGACAGCTCCGCACCGTCAAGCAGACCGGCCGCGCGTGAAAGCGAGAACGCAACCGGGCCGCTGAGTCCGAAGTCGGTGAACTGCACCTCACCCGCTTCCTGCGCGATGAGCTGCCCGTTCTGTCGCAGGCGCGCCAACACATCGGCGCGCACGCCCTTGAGTGCGCGCACGTGGGTTGGGTCGGTTCTGATCTGTGTGAGACTGGGTGAAAGCGCCGTGACGCTGTGACCCAGCATGCCAAGAAGATGATAGCCCGATTTTGTGCCGCCCAGCTTTTTTCCCGCGCAGCCACCTGCGGCCACGATCAGCCTGTCGCCGAAGTACCGCTCGCCCGTAGCGGCGATGGCTTCATAGCCGCGCGCCTTTTTCTTCACCTCGATGACATCGCAGCTGCACACCACGTTCACTCCGCGCGTTTGCAGCGCGAAGCGCAGCACATCCACCACGCTGTTCGCCTGATCGGTCAGCGGATACACCCTGCCCGTCTCGTCTGCCACGGTCAGAAGTCCCAGCGAGCGGAACAGGCGCAGCGTGTCGTCAAGCCCGAAGTATGAAAGTACCGGTACCGCAAACTCCGGACGTGCGCCGTGATAGTGCGTGCCGGCCAGATCAAGATTCGTGAGATTGCACCGTCCGTTGCCCGTGGCAAGGAGCTTCCTGCCCACGCGAGCCTGCCGCTCCAGCAGCGTTACGGTATTGTCCGGCTGCTCCGCAACAGTGAGCGCAGCCATCATTCCGCTGGCGCCGCCGCCGATAATGAGTACTTTCATACAGATTCACCTTGCTTTCCTGCACACAGTATAACCGAAACAGAGAGATTTCTCAAGTTGACATAATCCGGATGGCTTTTCTTTTTTGCGCAGGTGTGTTATGATATGCCCGAAGTCATACGGTAGGAGAGAACGTAATGGAAAAACGCGAAATGATCGCGCATCTGGCAGCGAATGACACAGAAGCGATCCTGCTTGCGCGTGTGTACGAGCGCATTTCAACGGCCGCGCAGCGCAATATTCCCGCTGCGAGCTGTTTTCTGACACAGCGTGAGCAGATGCTCGCGCAACAGCTGCTGCGCGGCACGGAAATCACGTTTTTCGGCGGCGCGCAAACGGCTGAGCGGCGCGTGTGCGCGTACCTGCCGGAGTATCTGGACGCAGGCTGGCTCATGGAGGACGGCTCCCCTGTTGCGGCGGTACGTGCGGAATACTATGAAAAAGATGCGCTCACGCACCGCGATCTTCTGGGCGCTCTGATGGGCTGCGGCATCAAGCGCGAAACGGTCGGCGATATCTATGTGTCCGAAGGACGGTGTGAATTTTTCCTCACGCGCGAGATTCTGCCGTTCGTCCTGCAGAATCTGACATCCGCCGGCCGCACAAAGCTGCATCTGAAGCAAATCCCGCTCGCAGAGGTCGCTCCGCCGGAGCAGAAGATGAAAGAAATCAGAGACACCCTGCCTTCTCTGCGCCTCGACGCGCTCGTCTCCAGCGGTTTCGGCCTCGCGCGCGGCAAGGCTGCGGCACTCATTGAGAGCGGCAGGGTGGAGCTCAACTACGCGCAGTGCATCAAGCCCGACCGCGAGGTCCGCGAAGGCGATGTTATTGCTGCGCGCGGCATTGGCAAGCTGCGGCTCGAGACCGTCGGCGGCCGCACGAAAAAAGACCGCATCAGTGTGACAATTTTACGCTACATTTAGGAGAGAACAATGGAACAGTCGAAAATTGACCGCATCAACGAGCTGGCGAAGAAAGCCAAGACCGTGGGTCTCACACCTGAGGAAGATGCCGAGCGTGCCCAGCTTCGGCAGGAGTATCTTGCCGCCGTGCGGCAGAATTTGCGCGCGCAGCTGGATAACACCTTCATTGTGGATGAAAACGGCAACAAGCGCCCG
>JAEDFW010000178.1 GCA_016297855.1 Oscillospiraceae bacterium | reverse complement strand
TCATCAGAGCTTCCACGGTCTTCTGGTTGGGGTTGAGGATATCGATCAGTCTCTTATGGGTTCTGCGCTCGAACTGCTCACGGGAGTCCTTGTACTTGTGAACAGCGCGAAGGATGGTGACGACTTCCTTCTTGGTGGGCAGGGGGATGGGGCCGGAAACAGCCGCGCCGTTGCGCTTGGCGGTTTCGACGATCTTCTCTGCACTCGCGTCGATGAGCTGATGATCATAAGCCTTCAGGCGGATTCTGATCATTTCCTGATTTGCCATGTTTTTGTTTCCTCCTTGAATAACGTACTCAGTTGTCTGTTTGCCCTGGGTACGGTCGAGAACCGCTATACGCTAAGCCGTGCGTATCACTCTGCACCATGAAAAAAGGCCGACGTTGTCGGCCTGTTCACTGCAGCGATATACGCTGTAAAGTGATCCTCAGCCGCCCGATGACCGGACATACTCCGCAGAAGTTACCGTCCGAGACGCAATCTCCTGCTTCATCGCATTGACACGCGTGGTTGCGTTGAAACACTTCCATTTGCGCGCTCATATATAATATAATAAAACCCCCTTGGTGTCAAGGGGGTTTTGGAGAAATTTTTGGATATTATCTACGAATTTGTCATGAAAATTTCGGCACTTTGAAGCACGCCTCAGACCACGTCCAACATCTGTTTTTTTAGTCTGGTATAGAAGCGGATCTCCTCATCCAGTGCCTCGCACCACATGCCCTTCGCAGTTTTTGTACCGAACGGCAGCGCTTTATAGCCGGTGTAGCCGTTGATGACCTTATCGCAAATGGAAACAATCTCATCCGGCCGCTTTTTGAGAAGTTCTTTCTGTCCATGCGCGTGTGATGCGCGCAGCGGTCCGAAACGGTCGATGTTATCCGCATCTACGATCGTTGCCTCAAACGGTGTGCAAGGGCGCAGGAGCTGATCATCCGGCATCGTGTGCGTCAAAATTCCATAGCAGATGGCCTCGACGGTTTTTTTGTCCATCCCCAGCTCCATGAGAAACGGCCGTGCCACGCGCTCACTCAGTGCGCCGTGGTTTGCATGATCCTCATGCGAGCGGCAGATTCCATAACCCACATCATGCAGCAGACAACCGATCACCATGTGCTCTGCATCAAAGCCCTCAGCCTCGGCAATTTTCTTGCCGACCGCCGCCACACGCAAAGAGTGCTCATAGCGGTACTGCCAGCCCCAGTCCTCTATATCACTTTGCAGCTGCTCGCGCAGAAACTGCTTCGTCTTTTCGATGCGGTCTGTACGTATGGTGCTTCTCCCCTTTCCGCGTCTGTGCCCTGTCTCAGTACGCAATGCCCCAGTAGATGCTGTGCTTGGCGGGTTTTCCGCAAATGGGGCAAACGTCGTCGAAGTGCTCCTGCTCGAGCGGCATGCAGCGGGAGGACATGCCAGCCTCTTCCTTCATCTTCAGCTCGCATTCGAGCTCGCCGCACCACATGGTCTTGATAAAGCCGCCGTGCTCCGCCTGCAGCTGCTTCGCCTCTTCCAGTGAATGCGCCTCGTAGGTATTCTGCTGCAGGTTTTCCAGCGCCTTTTCATACAGAAGATCATGCACCAGCTGCAGCTGCTCATTGGCAGCGGTTTCCACGTCTTCCAGCTTGACGATGGTCTTCTCGCCGTCGTTGCGGCGCACCATCACACACTGCTCGGCCTCCATATCGCGCGGGCCGATTTCGACGCGAAGCGGCACGCCTTTCATCTCATACTCGGCGCACTTCCAACCCATGGAGTTGTCACTGTCGTCCATCTTGACGCGCAGGCCTGCAGCTGTCAGCCGATCGGCCAGTGCCTTTGCAGCCTCCAATACGCCCGGCTTGTGCTGCGCCACGGGCAGAACGATCACCTGAATGGGCGCGATTTTGGGCGGGAGCACCAGACCGTTGTTGTCGCCATGGGTCATAATGACCGCGCCGATCAGGCGCGTGGTGCTGCCCCAGGAGGTCTGGAACGGATACTGCAACGTATTGTCGCGGCCAGTGAAAGTCACGTCATACGCGCGCGAGAACTTGTCGCCGAAGTAGTGGCTGGTTGCACTCTGCAGCGCCTTGCGGTCTTTCATCATGCACTCGATGGTGTAGGTCGCCTCCGCGCCGGCAAACTTTTCCTTGTCAGTCTTTTTGCCCTTCACGACCGGCATAGCCAGCGCATCACGGCAGAAATCCGCATAGCAGTTCAACTGCTGCTCAGTCTCTTGCATGGCTTCCTCAGCCGTCTCATGGATGGTATGACCCTCCTGCCACCAGAACTCGCGCGAACGGAGAAACGGGCGCGTTGTTTTTTCCCATCGGATAACCGAGCACCACTGGTTATACAGCATCGGCAGTTCGCGGTACGAATGCAGCACGTTCGACCAGTGGTC
>JAEDFW010000177.1 GCA_016297855.1 Oscillospiraceae bacterium | reverse complement strand
ATATACTAACTAACAAGTGGGGTGATTAATTATGCCAAAAGGAGTACCAAACAAACGGTATACACCGGAATTCAAGAAAATGGTCATAGAGACCATGATGGAAGAAAAACTGAGCTACAGTGAGACGGCACGGCGATTTGAGATCAACGATCATAAACAAATCATGGCGTGGGAACGCATCTACCTGACAGAAGGCCCAGAAGGGTTTGCCATTGAGCGCCGTGGCCGCAGCAGCACCGGCAGGCCAAAAAAGCTGCCGAAAGAGGTAGAAGAAGATTTACTGTCCGAAGTGCAGCGGCTGCGTGCGGAGAACGCTTACCTAAAAAACTTGCAAGCCTTGGTTTTGGAGAACGAGCGACGCCGGCAGAAAAAGCCCAGGTGATCCAAAAACTGAGGCAGGAATTTCCTCTGGCAATCTTGCTGGAGATCGCTCAACTGCCCCGTGCAACCTTCTACTACCATCTGAAACGGATGAACCGCACAGACAAATATGAAGCTGCCAAAGCAGAAATCACAGCCATATACCACGAAAACAAAGGCCGATACGGCTATCGCCGCATTACAACCGAACTGCACAGCCGCAATATTACTTTGAATCACAAGACCGTCCAGCGGCTTATGAAGCAGATGGGCCTGATTTGCCGTGTCAGGATGAAGAAATATCGTTCTTCAAGGGTGAGGTCGGCAAGATCGCGCCAAATCTGCTGAACAGGGACTTCCATGCCGAAAAGCCAAACCAGAAGTGGGTTACGGATGTAACGGAATTTAGCCTGTTCGGGGAGAAGCTGTATCTTTCGCCCATTCTGGATCTGCATAGCAGTGATCTGGTCAGCTATACAATCTCCAGCCGGCAGGTTCTGAGCATGGTTACGTCCATGCTGGATAAAGCTTTTGAGAAGATACCAGACGGAGTCAATCTGATTCTGCATTCCGATCAAGGCTGGCAATGTCAGCACAAGCAGTACCAGCGGATGCTCCAGAAGAAAGGCATCCGGCAGAGCATGAGCCGGAAAGGAAACTGTCTGGACAGTGCCGTGATCGAAAACTTCTTCGGCCTGCTCAAGAGCGAGCTGCTCTATCTGCAAGAATTTGCATCCATGGAACACTTTAAGCGAGAACTGATTGACTATCTCGACTATTACAATAACCGTCGCATCAAGGCAAAGCTTAAGGGCTTGCCGCCTGCAATTCACAGACAACAAGCCCTTTCGGCTGCTTGAACAATTTTTACTTTTAAATATTGTCTAACTTTTTTGGGGTCACTTCAGATGTGCCGGGGGTTTTCCTATCCTCTTAGCTGCAGACGCAGCCACTGGCGCGCCTGACGCAGCTGCGCGTCGTTTGGCGCGATCTGCAGCACATAATTCACTCTGCCCAAAAGCCGACGAAGAAACGTTTCAGCGCCCTCGTCGATTCCACAGCGCGCAAGATGTTCCTCCACGCCAAATTTTTTGCAGTAATACAGCTCCTGCCGCAGCTTGCGGCGGTACTCGGCCGGTATATTCGGCTTCTCGTTCACCACAAGCCCCGTCACCATCTGCCGCTGGCCAGAGCGAACACACTGCGTTTTTTCCGGATTCAGGAAAAATCCGCGCTTTTTCAGCTCTGGCTGTACAAATGCAAGTACCTCACGCAGCGCAAACTCGCCCGAAAACGTCATATCGTCGCAGTAGCGCGTGTACGAAATTCTACGCGCATAACACCAATTCCCCACCGCGTCGTCAAACGGACGCAGAATGAGATTGGAAATCGCCGGCGAGCTGGGCGCACCCTGCGGCAGACCCTCTCGGTAGTAGCACAGCATGGATAACAAAATTCGCAGCGGCTCAGCATAGATGTCCGCAGGAAACGCCAGAGCTTTTACATCGCTGTAGCGTACAGAGTCGAAAAAATGGCGAATATCCAACTTGAGAACCATCGGCCTTCCCGCGTGCGGCGCGGCGTTATATGCCGTTTTCGCGCCGTAGCAGTAGGCCGTGGCATGCGGCGAGATGGGCATATGCACAAGCAGGCGCTGCGCGATGCGCCGCTGCACGCGCTTGAGCGCCTCATCTGGGATGACCAGTTCACGCACGCCACCATCCGGCTTTGTGATCTGTGCGCGGTGGTAGTGGCGCGGAAGATCGTTGCTGAGCGCATAGAGTTCGTGCGCGGAGACGCCCAGATCGCGTTCCAGCGTTGAAAGCTCGCGATATACGATCAAACCGGCCACCCCCGAACAGAACAATACAAAATATGTATGCCGAACGGTGCAGCAGTATGGTTGCACGCCCCGCGTGCCGGAATACTGCAAGCCGTCTCGGCGTTCGCGCAGCGAACGATACGAGCTCTAACATACCGGCGGCGACTCGCCGCTGGCGCCAGAAGGCAGTCGCTATTGTTCC
>JAEDFW010000176.1 GCA_016297855.1 Oscillospiraceae bacterium | reverse complement strand
GTTTGAGGAGGCAGAGAACCGCATGCATACCATTAAGGCTGTTATGTATGCGACTCTGAAGTAAAGTATGGCAGAACGTATTGTAGTGGCTCTGGGCGGAAACGCCCTGGGCAATACGCCCGAACAGCAGCTGACGTTGGTTCAGGGCACGGCCAAGACCATTGTGGATCTGGTCGAGAAGGGCTACGAGGTCGTCATCGGCCACGGTAACGGCCCGCAGGTGGGTATGATCAACCTCGCCATGGAGTTCTCCGCCAACAAAGGCGGCAATACCCCTTATATGCCGTTCCCTGAGTGCGGCGCCATGACGCAGGGCTATATCGGTTATCATCTGCAGCAGGCCATTCAGGCCGAACTTGCCGCGCGTGGCATCAAAAAGCCCTGCGCGACCGTGGTCACGCAGGTCGTGGTCGACGAGAACGACCCCGGCTTCCAGCATCCGACCAAGCCCGTGGGCAGCTTCTACACCAAGGAAGAGGCCGAGAAGATCGCGGCTGAAAAAGGCTTCATCTTTGTCGAGGACGCAGGCCGCGGCTACCGCCGTGTGGTTCCTTCGCCCATCCCGAAGCGCATCGTGGAGCTGGATGTGGTCGAGCAGCTGGTCAAGTCCGGCGCAATCGTCATCACCGTTGGCGGCGGCGGTATTCCCGTTGTCGAAACTGAAAAAGGACTCAAGGGCGTGGCAGCCGTCATCGACAAGGATCGCGCGAGTTCGCTGTTGGCACAGGATCTGAAGGCTGACCGTCTCATCATCCTTACCGCGGTTGACCGCGTTTGCATCAACTTCAATAAGCCCGATCAGAAGGAACTGGCCTGCATGACACTTGCCGAAGCCGAGCGATATATCGGCGAGAAGCAGTTTGCGCCCGGCAGTATGCTCCCCAAGGTGCAGTCGTGCATGGAGTTCGTGCAGAACAACGCCCACGGCGGCACGGCACTCATCACTTCGCTCTCGCGCGCAGCTGAGGCGCTCGAGGGCAAAACCGGCACAGTCCTGACAAAGTAATCTGACCTCCAAGGCAGCGCCGCGCCATTTGCGGCTGCGGCGCTGCCAAATTTATGAAAGAGAGGAACGAAATTATGAAAAAGAACAAACGCCGCGCAATAAGTACATTCGCGATCCTGCTTTGTGTGCTGCTGCTGGTGGCCATCGCCACCTGGGTCACACAGGGCAACACCTACACCGATCCCGAGACCGGTGAGACGATGGAAGTCGTCGGCGCGAGCCTGAGCGACATCCTCATGGCGCCGATCAACGGCTGGCATGATGCCGGCGACGTTATCGGCTTTGTGTTCTGTCTTGGCGCATTTCTGGCCATCGTGACGGCTACCGGTGCGCTGGAAACCGGCATCCATGTGCTGGTGAAGAAGCTGCACGGCAAAGAGATGGCGCTCATCTGGATTCTGATGTTCGTATTCTCCATCGGCGGTACCACCTACGGCATGGGCGAAGAGACCGTTGGCTTCTACATTCTGTTGGCCGCAACGATGATGGCCGCGGGCTTTGACCCGTTGGTCGGCGCGGCGACGGTTCTGCTGGGCGCCGGCAGCGGCGTTCTTGGCTCGACCATCAACCCGTTTGCCACCGGCGCTGCCGTGGCGTCTGCCGGTGTGGATGTCAACATGGGCACGATCTATGTGCTCGGCATCATTCTGTGGCTCGTGACGTATGTCATTTCCGCGTTCTTTGTTACCCGTTATGCCAAGTCTGTAAAGAACAGAAAGGGCTCGATCCTCACGGCGGAGCAGCTTGAGACCTGCCGCGCGGCATACGGCGGTTCGTCCGAGATCGATGAGGACGTCAAGCTCACCGGCCGCCAGAAGATCGTTCTGGTCATCTTCGGCCTGTCTTTCATCATCATGATTCTGGGCTTCATCCCTTGGGAAGAGCTGTCCGCGAGCGTATTCGGCGCACTTGGCTGGTCCGGTTTCCTCACCGGCAACCCGTTCGGTTGGTGGTGGTTCGATGATGCTGCGATCTGGTTCCTGCTGATGGGCATCATCATCGGCCTGGTCGGTCTGGAAGACAAGAGCAAGCTCATGAACTGCATCATCACCGGCTTTGCCGACATGATCTCCGTCAACCTCGTCATCGCGCTGGCGCGTGCGACCTCTGTGTTGATGAGCGTCTCCGGCCTGGGCACCTGGCTGGTCGAAGCCTCCGTTACCGCGCTGTCCTCCTCCGGACTGCCCGCAGCTGTGTTCGGCTTCCTTGATTACCTGCTGCATATCGGCCTGAGCTTCCTGGTTCCGTCGTCGTCCGGTCTGGCCGGTCTGTCTGCGCCGATCGTCTCCCCGATTGTCCGCGGTATGGGCTGGTCTGTCGAGACCTCCATCATGATCAACGTTGCCGCCAACGGCTTTGTGAACCTGTTCACGCCGACCTGCGGCTTCATCATG
>JAEDFW010000053.1 GCA_016297855.1 Oscillospiraceae bacterium | reverse complement strand
CCTTCTTGCCTGCGCCCATGGCCAGAATAACGGTGGCAGCGCCCGTGACGGCGTCACCGCCGGCAAAGACGTTCTCGCGCGTGGACATTTCGTTCTCGTCGACAATGATGCCGCCCTTCTTGTTGGTCTCCAGACCCGGGGTGGTCGAGCGGATCAGCGGGTTGGGAGAGGTGCCCAGCGACATAATGACGGTATCGACGTCCAGCACAAATTCAGAGCCTTCGACCGGAATCGGACGGCGGCGGCCGGAGGCGTCAGGCTCGCCCAGTTCCATCTTGATGCACTTCATACCGCAAACACGGCCATCCTCGCCGCCGAGAATTTCGACAGGGTTGGTGAGGGTCATGAACTCGATCCCCTCTTCCTTGGCGTGGTGCTGCTCCTCGAGACGCGCGGGCATCTCAGCCTCGCCGCGGCGGTAGACGATGTAGACCTTCTCCGCGCCCATGCGCTTGGCGCAGCGGGCAGCGTCCATGGCCACGTTGCCGCCGCCGACAATCGCCGCCGCGTGGCTGACGAGAATCGGGGTGTCGCTGTCTTCATTGTAGGCCTTCATGAGGTTGATACGCGTGAGGTATTCGTTTGCCGAGCAGACGCCCTTGAGCGCCTCACCGGGAATGTGCATAAACATGGGCAGGCCAGCGCCGGAACCGACGAACACGGCCTTGTAGCCCATCTCGAACAGCTCGTCGATGGACAGAACCTTGCCGATGACCATGTTGGTCATGACCTCGACGCCCTGCGCCTTCAGCTTTTCGACCTCGTTTGCAACGATGGCCTTCGGCAGACGGAACTCGGGGATGCCGTAGACCAGAACGCCGCCGGCGGTATGCAGCGCCTCGAAGATGGACACTTCGTAGCCTTTCTTGGCAAGCTCGGACGCGCAGGTCAGACCGGACGGGCCGGAGCCGACAACAGCGACCTTGATGCCGTTGGACGGCACTTTTTCAGGCATGGCGTTGACGTTCTCGCGATACCAGTCCGCGACAAAACGCTCCAGACGGCCGATGGCAACCGGCTCGCCCTTCACGCCGCGCACGCACTTGGCCTCGCACTGCGTCTCCTGCGGGCAGACACGGCCCGACAGCGCAGGCAGCGCGTTGGTGGAGGTGATGATCTCGTAAGCCGCGGCAAAATCGCCCTCGGCGACTTTGGCGATAAATTCGGGGATGCGGACGTTGACCGGGCAGCCTTCGACGCACTTGGGCTTTTTGCAGTTCAGGCAGCGGCCAGCCTCTTCCATGGCCATTTCCTTCGTGTAGCCGAGGGTGACTTCCTTAAAATTATGATTGCGGACGTTGGCGTCCTGCTCCGGCATCGGAGTTTTGGTCAGAGTCATATTCGCCATTTTTGTTTCCTCCCCTTACTTGATGAGTTCTTCGCCCAGCTTCTGCATCCGGCAGACATGGGTCTTACGGGTCTCGGCCTCGCGCTCACGATACACGCCGTTGCGGTTCATGAGTTCATCGTAGTCGACCAGATGGCCGTCGAAATCAGGGCCGTCGACACACGCGAACTTGACCTCACCGCCGACCGTGACGCGGCAGCCGCCGCACATGCCGGTGCCGTCGACCATGATGGGGTTGAGCGAGACGACGGTCTTCACGCCGTAGGGCTCGGTGGTCTTGGAGACGAATTTCATCATCGGGATCGGGCCGATGGCCAGAACTTCGTCGTACTGATTGCCGGCCTCGAGCAGTTCCTTGAGTTTGACGGTGACAAAGCCGTGCTCTCCGTAAGAGCCGTCGTCGGTCATCAGATACAGATGGTCGGATGCCTCTTTGAACTCGTCCTCGAGAATGACAATATCCTTGTTGCGGAAACCGACAATCACATCGGTCTCAACGCCCGCCTCTTTGAACGCTTTTGCAGACGGATATGCGATCGCGCAGCCAACACCGCCGCCGACCACGCAGACGCGCTTTTTACCCTCGACGTCTGTGGGCTTGCCAAGCGGTCCGACAAAGTCCTGAATGTAGTCGCCCTCGTTCATGCTGCCGAGAAGCTCGGTGGACAGACCGACCTTCTGGAAAATGATCGAGACGGTCCCCTTTTCGCGGTCGTAACCGGCAATGGTCAGCGGCACGCGCTCGGACTTCTCATCCACACGGAAGATGATAAACTGACCGGCCTTTGCCTTGCGGGCAACGAACGGCGCTTCGATCTCCATGTAGGTGACCGCGGAGTTCAGTTCCTTTTTGCACACGATTTTGTACATAGCTTTGTTCATCCCTTCAAATCAACAATAACGTGTAAAAACACACATATTCCAACATTCTGCATTATAGCATACGGTCTTTCGTAATGCAAACAGTATTCAGTAAAAAAGCACTGAATCTACGGCAATATTTTCCTTCCGCACGCAGCTCCAGTCAAATTCGCCCGAAAGTTCTGCCGCGCGGACAGGCTGCGGCCGTGCCTGCAGCCCGGCAAGATACGAAAGCCAGCCCACAAGCTGCTCGGGCGTGAACCTTTCCTGCAGCGCGCCGAGGTCAAGATCGTGCTCGCGCTTACTGAGCCGTCTGCCGTCCGGCGCGACAAGCAGCGGCACATGGTAATACTGCGGCGTTTGAAATCCAAGCATTCTCTGCAAATACATCTGCCGCGGCACACTGGACAGCAGATCACACCCGCGCACGATCTGCGTCACGCCGGCCGCAGCGTCGTCGGTTACCACCGCCAGCTGGTAGGCGTACACGCCGTCGGCGCGGCGGATGATAAAATCGCCGCAGCTGCGCAGCAGGTTTTCGCGGTATTCTCCCTGCAAGCCGTCTGTGAACGAAACCATCTCGTCCGGTACCATCACGCGATAGCTTGGCGCTTTTTGCTTTTTCTCGCGCTCGGCCTGCGAAAGATTCCGGCACATGCCGGGATAGACAGCCTGTCCGTCGGACGCATGCGGCGCACTGGCCGCCAGCAGCTCATTGCGCGAGCAGTAGCAGGGATAGACCAGGCCCACCTGATTGAGCCGGTCAAACTGCGCCGCATACGCCTCTGCGCGCTCTGACTGCGGTGTCTGCTCCACATCCCAGTCAAGGCCCAGCCATGTTAGATCGCGCTTCACATGATCGGCGTATTCCGCACGGCAGCGCGCCGGATCGAGATCTTCAATGCGCAGCACCATCGTCCCGCCGCAGCTTCTGACCGAAAGCCAGGCCAGAAGCGCAGAAAACGCATTTCCAAGGTGCATCCGCCCGCTCGGGCTCGGTGCAAAGCGTCCCGTCATCCCATCACTTCCATTCCCCCAGATTCTAGCATTCTGCCTGCAAAAAAGCAACAGCTCCGGCGATCATTCCGCTGGAGCCGTGCCATGCATATTTATATGGAATAGATTTTCCTGTACTGATCGTAATGCTGCGAAAACGCAGTTTCCTTCATCTGCTTGATACTGTTGAGATATTCATGCGTATCGAACGCATCGAGTTCCAGTTCGATCATCGCAACGGCGATATTGGAGCAGTGGTCAGCCACACGCTCATAGTTGGTGAGCATATCGTTGAAGATAAAGCCTTGAATAAGCGTGCAGATACCGCGCTGCAGCCGGTCGATATGGTGCAGTTTCATCTCGTCGCACAGATCATCGATCAGCTCCTCCAGCGGCTCGACGCGCTTTGCCAGTTCCAGATCATTTTCAATAAATGCCTTGACCGTGATGCGCACAATCTCAACAACTGCTGCCTGCAGCACCTGCAGCTCATGCGCAGCCACATCGGAGAACACAACGCCCTTATCGTGAATCTCTTTTGCTGTCTCCGATATATTCAGCGCGTGGTCAGAGATCCGCTCGAAGTCAGAAATCGTATGCAGGAACTTGGAAACTTCCTTGTTCTGCCGGTCCGACAGCTCGTTGACCGTCAGCTTGACAAGATAGCTGCCGAGCAGATCCTCGTAACCGTCGACCTCACCCTCCATGTTGGCCACACGCTTGAACCCCTCCGGAGAGTACACACCCAACAGCGCCACAGCGTCGTTGAAGTTCTCCTCCGACTTCATGGCCATCTTATTGATGGTAATGCGGCTCTGCTCAATGGCCAGCGCCGGGTGGCTCAAAAAGCGCTCTTCAAGCTGCATCCCCTCTTTTTTCACCTTCTGTTCCTGCTTGTCCGGAACCAGCAGGACAATCAGCTTTTCAATCAGTCGGATGCACGGCATCAGAACCAGCACCATGAGCAGGCGGAACACCGTATTGACAAATGCAATACTCACGCTGGACATTGTCTTGTTCATAAAGGAAAACGGCGAGACCGCATTGATCAGATAAAATACCGAAGCGCCCAGCAAAACACCCACCACATCGATCACCAGATACACATACGCCGTGCGCTTACCGTTCACGTTTGCGCCGATGGCGGAGAACAATACCGGTACTGCAGCGCCGATGGCGATACCCATGATGATCGGCAGCGCCACAGAGAAGCTGATTGCACCGGTAGAAGCCAGCGCCTGCAGAATACCGACCGCAGCCGAAGCGCTCTGCAAAACGCCGGTAAACAGCGCACCGAACAGAATACCAAGCAGTGGATTGGAAAAAGTGGTCATGATGTTCAAGAACGTCTCGTTGGTGCGCAGCGGCGACACAGCGCCGGACATAGCGGACATGCCGAACATCAATACGGCAAAACCCATCAGGATATCACCGACATGATGTTTTGCGGGACTTTTGGAGAACATGCGAAGCATAATGCCAATCACAGAAATGATGCCTGTGAGCGTAGCTGTGGAGAACAGGCTCACCCATCCGCCTCCGCCGCCAAGATCCGACAGGCAGATGATCCAGCCCGTGATACTGGTGCCGAGGATCGCGCCGAGAATGATGCCGATGGCCTGGCGCACCTTCATCATGCCAGAGTTGACAAAACCCACAACCATGACCGACGTGGCCGACGACGACTGAATGACGGCCGTGACTGCCGTTCCCAGCAGCACGCCCTTGATGGGGTTGCTGGTCAGCCGGTACAGGATCACTTCCAGCCGGTTGCCTGCCACCTTTTTTAAGCCGTCGCCCATCAGTGACATACCAAACAGGAACAGTGCGATACCGCTGAGCAGTGAGATAACATTTGAAATACCCATGCACATAGCCCTCCATTATACTTTTTAACAATACCGGCTGAATGTTAAATATTTCGTCATAGTTATCTTAAATCTATGTTAAGTCTTGTATTTTCCCAAGATTTAACATAGAATTAACATAGGCTTGGTGTCGCATTTTACGAACTGACATTAAAATGTATGCACATGTTACGAAAGGAGCGTTTTTTCCATGATCTACCTGCTGGAAGACGACGATTCCATCCGAAAGCTGGTCGTATATGGCCTGCAGAGTCAGGGTTATGAAGCTACCGGCTTCAGTTTGCCGTCCGCGTTCTGGAAGGCAATGGAGCAGAAGCTGCCGGAGCTTGTTCTGCTGGATATCATGCTTCCCGAAGAAGACGGCCTGCATATTCTGCAGCGGCTTCGCGCCTCCAGTGCCACAAGGCGTCTGCCCATCATCATGCTCACGGCAAAAAACGCAGAGTATGACCGTGTGATCGGTCTGGATAACGGCGCCGATGATTTCATTTCCAAGCCCTTCGGAATGCTGGAGTTGGTCGCACGCGTACGCGCGGTGCTGCGGCGGGCTGAGCCGGCCGGTGTCGCGGCAGAATACCGCATCGGCTGTCTGTATGTCTGCCCTGCACGCCATATCGTACAGGTCAACGGAGAAGACGTCACGCTCACGCACAAGGAATTTGAGCTTCTGTGCCTGCTGCTGGAAAACCGTGGAATCGTGCTTACGCGCGACACGCTGATGGACCGCATCTGGGGCTTTGAGTTCGAACGCGAAAACCGCACGCTCGATGTCCACATCCGCACGCTTCGCGTCAAGCTAGGCGAGGCTGGCAGCTACATCGAAACGGTGCGCGGCGTCGGTTATAAAATCGGAGGCGGCGTATGACATTCAAAATTTTCCGCAACGCCTTTCTCATCGGCATTTGCGTACTACTAGCCTGCAGCGCGCTGTTTTTCGGCGTAATGTTTTCAAATTATGAGTCGCAGGCATTTGACAAACTGGCCATTGAGGCCGACTACATCGCTCATGCTGTCGAGCAGATCGGCCCATCGTATCTGGATACGCTTACCGGAGAGGACCGTATCACATTCATCGCCCCCGACGGTACCGTTCTTTTTGATAACGCAGCGGATGTCGACACACTTTCCAACCACCTTGACCGTGAGGAGATCGCCGAGGCGCGCCAAACAGGCGTTGGTCAGAGCTCGCGCTATTCACAGACGCTGCTTGAGCGCAATCACTACTATGCCGTGCGTCTGTCTGATGGCAGCGTGCTGCGTGTATCATGCACGCAGACCTCGGTGGCGGCGATGCTTCTGATGCTCCTTACACCGTTTCTGTGGGTCATTCTGTTGATTCTCGTTCTCTGCGGCGTCATCGCCTTCCGTCTGGCCAAGCAGATCACGCGGCCCATCAACGCCATCGATCTCGACCACCCCGAGATCGACGGCGCATACAGTGAGCTGCAGCCGCTTGTCGACCGCCTGCGCCAGCAGAACCGCACCATTCATGAGCAAATGAGCGAGCTTCGGCTGCGTCAGCAGGAGTTTTCCGCCATCACGGAAAACATGCGTGAAGGCTTTTTGCTTGTTGACGTCAAAACCACCGTTCTCTCCGGCAACCACAGCGCCATGCAGCTGCTGCAGCTCGACGGCAGCGGGTCCGGTGTCAACCTCTACCAGTCCTGCCGGCACGAGGAGATCCTGCGCGTGATGGGCACCGCGCTCAGCGGCAGTCATGACGAGCTTCTGCTTACCGCGGACGAAAGTACCTGGCAGGTCGTAGCCAATCCCGTCATCTCCAGCGGGCAGGTTGTCGGCGCGGTCATCATTTTTATTGACGTCACCGAGCGTGAGCAGCGCGAGTCGCTGCGGCGCGAGTTCTCGGCCAATGTCTCACACGAACTCAAAACGCCCCTTACCTCCATCTCCGGCTTTGCCGAGCTGATGAAGGAAGGGCTGGTACCGGTCGAAAAGATGCGCGAATTCTCCGGGGATATCTACCGCGAATCGCGGCGGCTCATCGACCTTGTCGACGATATCATCCAGCTTTCCCGGTTGGACGAAAACTCGTCCATGTTCACGCGTGAAAGGGTGGATCTGTACCAGCTTGCTGAGCAGGTGATTGAGCAGCTGCGCCCGGCAGCAGAGAAACAGCAGGTCACGCTTCAGCTGACCGGCCAGCACGCCGAGATCGACGGCGTGCGGCATCTGCTCAGCGAAATGATCTACAATCTCTGTGACAATGCCATCAAATATAACGTAACTGGCGGAAGTGTCACTGTCAGTATCTGCCGTACCAGCGCGCAGCCTGTGTTGAGCGTCACGGATACGGGCATCGGTATCCCCTATGCCCACCAGAGCCGCGTATTTGAACGCTTCTACCGCGTGGACAAGAGCCATTCAAAGGAAGTCGGCGGCACAGGTCTGGGCCTATCCATTGTCAAGCACGCCGCGCAGTATCACGGCGCACGCGTGGAACTCAAGAGCGAGCCCGGCAAAGGTTCGACGTTTGCCGTCATTTTCTGAGTACTCCTTCTTTCAGCACCGGCTTTCCTGCATCCGGCAGGAAAGCCGGTGTTTTACTTGAATTAACATTCATTTATAAAACTTAAAAAACTTTTTACACGGGCATGTTTCTGGATTTAAAGCGCATAAGCTATTCTTGGTACTGTATCGTTATCAGAGAAAGGAAACCAGCAGATGAATGTTTTTAACGTACTATCGCTTATCGGCGGATTGAGCCTGTTTCTGTTCGGCATGAGTCTGATGGGTGCGGCGCTGGAAAAGCGGGCGGGCGATCATCTCACCACGCTTCTGGGAAAACTCACCAGCAGCAAGCTCATGGGCTTTTTAACGGGCCTTCTTGTCACGGCTGTCATTCAGTCCTCGTCCGCAACCACGGTTCTCGTGGTCGGCCTTGTCAACTCCAGCGTCATGACGCTGCGGCAGGCCATCAACGTCATCATGGGCGCAAACGTCGGCACCACAGTCACAGCCTGGCTTCTGAGCCTGACCGGCATCGAAAGCTCCAACTTCTTTGTCCAGCTGCTCAAGCCCTCGTCATTCACGCCTGTTCTCGCGCTCATCGGTATCGTGCTCTACATGACAGCCAAAACCGGCAAGCGCAAGGACACCGGCGTCATTCTGCTGGGCTTTTCCATTCTCATGTTCGGCATGGAGGCCATGTCGGGTGCAGTCTCGGGGCTTCGCAGCAATCAGGCTTTTTCCAGTATTCTTCTCATGTTCTCCAATCCCATTCTTGGCGTTCTGGCGGGTGCGCTGCTCACAGCCATCATTCAGTCATCGTCTGCCTCCGTCGGTATTCTGCAGGCGCTGGCCTCAACCGGCCAAATCACCTACGGCGCTGCGATTCCCATTATCATGGGTCAGAACATTGGTACCTGCGTCACGGCACTTATTTCCTCTGTCGGTGCAAACAAAAATGCCCGCCGCGCGGCCATGGTGCACCTGAGCTTCAACATCGTCGGAACCATCGTGTGGCTCACCGTCTACTGTGTTCTGACCGCTGTTTTTGATTTGGCGCTCATCACCCGGCCCATCGATCAGTTCGGCATTGCCGTGGTGCATACCGTCTTTAACGTACTTTGTACTGCATTGCTCCTTCCCATGTCTGGTCTTCTCGAAAAACTCTCCATGCGCCTGATTCCCGACAAAAAGAGCGAGCCCGAGCACACCGAGCAGCTTGACGAGCGTCTGCTGGACACGCCTTCTCTGGCCGTTGAGCGCTGCAGAAAAGTAACCGAGCAGATGGCGCGCGTATCCACCCGCGCGCTGCAGGACGCGCTGGTTTCTCTGGAACATTACACCACACCGTTGGCTGACGGCATCCGCGAAATGGAAGACCAGACCGACCGTTATGAGGATATTCTGGGCACCTATCTCGTCAAGCTTGGCGCGCGCTCGATGTCCAGCCGCGACAGCACCGAATCGGCAAAGCTTCTGCACATCATCGGCGATTTTGAGCGTATCGGCGACCATGCGGTAAATCTGCTCGAATCGGCCGAGGAAATGCGCGCCAAGAACATCCGCTTTACCGAACAGGCCCAGAAGGAGCTCTCCACCCTCACTTCTGCCGTCAATGAGATCACGCTGCTCTCCATGCGTGCGTTTGAAAACGATGATCTCACAGCCGCAGCAAAGGTTGAACCGCTCGAACAGGTGGTTGATACACTCAAAGAGCAGCTCCGAACGCGCCACATCCTGCGCCTGCAGCGCGGCGAGTGTACGCTGGATGTAGGCTTTGTGTGGTCGGATTTGCTCACCAACCTCGAGCGCGTGGCTGACCACTGCTCGAACATCGCAGGCTGCGTCATCGAGATGCAGCATGCAAGTCTGGATCTGCACGAATATCTCGACAACTACCGCTCCGACACGCGCGAATTTCTCGCCGATTATAAGGCCTTCAGCCAGAAATACGCGCTTGTGCCGTCACAGGGTTAAGCACAGGCAAAAAACATGCGGCCGCCTGCATTTGCAGGCGGCCGTATTGTGTCATCTTCTTTTCAATCCCGCTCGTTCAGGCTTTTCACAGCCACAACCAGCCCCACGACTGCCATCGCGGCAAAGCCGAGTACAAAAATCCAGTCTTTCGCGCCGTGCACGCAGCCGAGTACCGTGCTTCTCGCGCCCGGTGCTACTTTCTGCGTGCAGGCGATCAGAAATCCGACGAAGCCCAAAATGCCACCTTCAAACAGCACCGCGCCCAAAAGAAGCTGCTTCAGATGTTTCATCTCAGTTCCTATTCCTGCTCTGCCGGCTCCGGCAGGTCGACCACGATCGGCGTATGGCGTACATGCGGCAAAAATTTCTCTACGATGTCGCGCATCGAAAGCTGCAGCGTCGCGCTGTTGATGCACGGGTGGCAGCAGAGCGTCTCGGCCTCGTATACAGGCTTGTCGATGACCAGCTGCACGCGGTTTTCCGTGTCGTTCATGAGTCCCAGCACGCTCACCGAGCCGGGCGTAATATCCAGATATTGCAGCATTTCCTCGCTTCCTGCAAACGACAGCCGCGCCACTCCGAGCTGCTTGGACAGATCCTTCGTCTTAAAGACCTTGTTTCCCTCCAGCATCAGAAGATAAAACTGCGTCTTCTGCCGGTTGCACAGAAACAGGTTCTTACAGATCTCATGGCCGAGAACTTTCTCCACCTGTTCGCAGGCTTCAATGGTGTCGGCAAAGTCATGTTCTGCACGCAGATAGGAAATCCCCAGCGCGTCCAGAACGTCGTAGCATTTCATTTCCTTTTCCAGCCGGCCCTCTGCCGACGCAGGTCTTCCGGCAAAAACAGTCTCATTTACAACCATAGCATCACACTCAGCCGACGCGGATGTACAGATCCGATACGGCCACTCCTTGTTCATAGGGATTGCAGCACTCGTTGACGGTCTGCGCCACACCGACCGCGTCGAGCACATAATACGATCCGCCCGCGATATACATCGCTTCGCCGGGCAGCGTTCTCGTCTGGATATTCGCGCGGTCGCAGACCAGCGCAGTTTCTGCCAGCCATATGTAATTTGCGGATGTCAGGCTGCTCTGCGACGACTGCATCAGCAGCTTCAGTACCGCAGGAGCCTTGCATATGTTTTTGACCGACAGCCACTGATCCAGAGCCGCCGAGACGAACTGCCGCTGCACGTCCACTCTTCCCAGATCCGCTGTCGCATAGCCCGAGCGGAAACGCACCAGCTGCATCGCCTGCTCACCTGTCAGCTTCTGTTCGCCTGCCTTGAGGTCAATGAAAAGCTCCTGTGACGGGTCGGAATAATACATGTCCATCGGCACGTCGAATTCAACGCCGCCCATGAGATCGACCAGCTGTTCAAATGCCGCAAGATCAAGTACCACATAGCCATCCGGCACAAATCCGATGATCTCGCCCACGCGTTTCAGCAGTTCCTGCATGCCCGCTTCACCGCCGCCTGCAAAACCATACGCTGAGTTGATCTTCGGCACCGCGTATTCACAGTAAACGAGCGTATCGCGCGGGATGGACACCAGACTGAGTGTACCCGCTTCACGGTCAACCGTAAGCAGCATCATTGTATCCGTGCGATAGCCGCCCTTGTCCGTACCGGCGATCAAAATGGTTGAGCAGCCGTCTCTCCGCGCGCCAAGGCCGTCTTTTGCCGCAGGCTGCCTTGCCCACAGGAAATGCACGCCCGCACATGTGCCGATGACCAGCATCAGCAGCGCGATCAGGATCTTCCAGCCAACACCCGTTCGGCGCTTCTTCCTCTTTGTATCCTGCCGCTGTTCGCCATTGGCAAAGAACTGCGAGGCTGCTTCGCGCTGCGCGCGCGTAGCCTCACCGTCGCCCTGTTCGTAGAGCCAGTCGGAATACGCCTGTTCGTCCATGGCAGGCGCCTTGCGGCCTCTCCGGCGCTTTTGCTCGGACTCCATACGGCGCATGATCCGTTCTTCCTCCTGCTCTCTGGCGAGCCGTTCACGCTCACGCGCAAGCCGTTCCTGCTCGCGTGCGCGCTCATACGCAGCGCGCCGGGCTGTCTGATATGCGGGCCTTGACTGCTCATATGCCGTCAGCGGCCGGAAAACCACCGTCTCATCCGATGCCGCATCCGCATTTCCCGGTTCTTCGCCGTAGAATTTCCGATAGTCGATGTGGACATCATCTGCGCTTTTGACGCTCTCATCCGGTAGTTCCGGCGCATCGGGCGCGCTTTCGGCTGGCTGCCCATCGGTGCCGGCAGTTTGTTCGCCATCATCCAGCAGTTCCCTGACGTCCGAGAGCAGGTCATCGACCTCATGATTGAGTTTTTTGAAGTCAAAGCCGTCCATCGATGACTCCTTTCTTCCAACCGCGCGTTTATGCCTCTGATTGGAGCGTCTTTTCGCAGCGTGAACACAAATTGACATTTTATTATAACCGATTTTCACCGTTTTGTAAATATCGTGTTTTTCCCGCGTCTGAAAGCGAAAAAACAGAAAGGTTCTAACAGATCTTCCTGTTTTGGTCCGAGTGTCATTAAAGGATCTGAAGAAATCCAGTAAAATCAATGGTTCGCAGGCAGCAAGCAAGAGGTTTTATCTCAAATATTCCGGTGCAGAACTGTTACTTTGGTAATAA
>JAEDFW010000052.1 GCA_016297855.1 Oscillospiraceae bacterium | reverse complement strand
CGAAACTGCCGCTGCAAACTTGTGGTTTGCAGCGGCTGCGTGTTTCTTTACGAAGGTGCGGAGCTTTGTAATGTCACGATTACCTCAAACGGTGCGAGCACACCGTCTGTATGCGGCGGGGTATAGTTTGAAAAGAGAACCTCGCCTCGTGCAGCCGCAGGCTCCGGCAGAGAGGCGATCTCTTTTGAGAAATTGCACAGGACAGAAAGTGTCTGCCCCTGATACGCTCTGCGGTAGGCAAAAATCCGTTCATCCTCCGGCCAGAGCAGCGTAAACTCGCCGTCACGGACAATAGGGCTTTGCTTGCGGAAGGCCAGAAGCCTGCGGTAGAAGTGGTAGACCGAATCGTTGTCCGTCAGTTCCCGTTCGGCGTTGGCGGCCCGGAAGTTCCGCCCGGGACTGATCCACGGATCACCCGCGGTAAACCCCGCACAGGCGCCAGCTGTCCATTGCATGGGTGTACGTGCATTGTCGCGGCTCGTGCAGGCGAGGTATTCCAGCATGGTGCGCTTATCAAGCACGCCACTGCCCACGAGGTTATGATAGGCGTTGAGCGTCTCAACGTCTCGGTACTGCTCCAGACTGAAAAAGCCCGGGTTTGTCATACCCAGTTCCTCGCCCTGATAGACATACGCCGTACCCTGCATCAGATACAGGCACGCACAGAGCATTTTCGCCGAACGGTCGCGGTATTCCGGCAGATCACAGCCAAACTTCGACACGGCGCGCGGCTGATCGTGATTGCCCCAGAACAGGCAGTTCCAGGCTGTGCCGCGCAGGCCTTGCTGCCACTTGGCAAGCGTTTTTTTGAGCGCGGGGAGCGGGGTTCTGGCATTTGTCCATTTCCCATACGGCCCGTCGGTGAGACTGGTATGCTCAAAGTGGAAGACCATGTTGAGCTCATGCCGGTCTGCGCCGGCGTATTTTTTAGCTTCTTCCACCGTAATACCGGGACATTCGCCCACGGTCATGATATCATAGTGGCAGAGCACCTGTTCATGCATTTCCTGCAGGTATTCATGTACGTGCGGACCGTTTATGCAATAGGGCGACAAATCGCCGTTGGGATCGTCCGGAAGTGCCTTCGGCTTGGAGATCAGACTGATTACGTCCATGCGGAAACCGTCAACGCCTTTGTTGAGCCACCAGCACATCATGTCGTAAATCTCTCTGCGCAGTCTTGGATTGCGCCAGTTGAGATCGGGCTGCTTCTTTGCGAAGATGTGCAGATAGTACTCGTCTGTCGGCGGGTTATATTCCCATGCCGGGCCGCCAAACCATGAGTTCCAGTTGTTGGGCGGGCCGCCATGATTATCCCGCCAGATGTAATAGTCGTGATATGGGTTGTCTTTTGACTGCCGCGCCTGTTGAAACCATATATGCTCGTCCGAGGTGTGGTTGACCACCAGATCCATCACCAGCTTCATGCCGCGCGCATGGATCTGAGAAAGCAGACAGTCAAAATCCTGCATTGTACCAAAATCCGGATGGATGGCGCGATAGTCGCTGATGTCATAACCGTTGTCTGCGTTGGGTGAGGCGTAGATTGGACTGAGCCAGATGACGTCGACGCCCAGCTCCCGGAGGTAATCCAGACGCTGCAAAATGCCACGCAGATCGCCGATCCCGTCGGCGTTGCTGTCGCAGAAGCTGCGGGGATAGATTTGATAGATGACCGCGTTTTTCCACCACGCATCGTTCATGTTTGTTCCTCCGTTTCCTGCTCAAAATAGCGTTTATAGCTGCTGATAAAATAATATGGGTTGCTGTAGCCGACCAGCGGCGCGGCCTGCTTGAGCGAATAGCCGTAAGTCTGCATCAGCTGCCGGGCTTTGTGCATGCGTACCTGCAGAAGATATTCTGTGAATGTCTTGCCGGTATGCTCTTTGAAGCGCCGGCTGAGATGGACATAGTTGATGTGATAGCGCTGGGAGATCTGCATCAGGCTGATTTCGTCCATATACTGCGTTTCAATCTGCCGGATGATCTCATCCACCACATCCGTTGTCGTCAGTGCGCGCTTGGAAGCAATTACGTCCAGCACGGCCTGCAGCATCTCGTCGAGGAACTGTCCGGCTTCCTCCGGCCATTCGATGCGCCCAATGCGGTCAATATAGTTTTCACCCAGTGCGTTTGTGATGTTGACGGTATAACCGGCCTTGCCGCTGCAGCGCTCGAGAGTCAGGGTAAAATCGATCAATGCACTGCGAAGCGCGGGAAGATACCCCAACTCCTGCCTGCAGAAGGTCTGAAGCAGCGCCTGCTTCACAACAGCCGCCTCTTGTTTTGCACACCGTGACAGCAGTTCCACAAGCTGCGCTTCGTTCCATGCCTGCGGCAGCGGCTGCGTAGCAGACGCGCTGACACAATCAAAATGGATGATGTCTCCCTGTCCGCAGCGCAGGTACTGCAGCGCATCTGCCGCTTCTGCCACCGACTTACGCAGCTTGTCGGCAGATGCCGCCTCTCTGGCGATGCCGATCCGCAGTCGCTTACCGCCGGTTTGCAGCGACGAAAACAGGCTCTGCAGCCACTCACGATAGATTTTGTCCTGCGCAGCTGTATAGCGTCCCGGTATCATGGAAAAGAGGTAGAAAACAGGAAGCCCGGTATGATCGCGCAGCGCTTGCGTGCGATAGGGCGCCCGTTCCAGCTGCCGCCTCAACTCCGGCGGTAACTCGTCAGGCTCTGCCGGAGCATCTTCCAGCTGAACGGCGGATACCACAATGTCTCCGCTGCGCAGCTTCGCGGCATATTTCCGGTATACTGCGAGATACTGCGCATCCGAGCCATGTGAAAGCGCCGCCTGAAACAGATTCCGATACGGGTCTTTCGAGATCCTGTGCAGCTGCTGCTCTGTCAGACGCTTGGCCGCCTCAGACAGAACGTCGTTCAGATGCTGCGGATCAACGGGTTTGAGCAGATAGTCGCTCACGTGTGAGTGGATGGCCTGCCGGGTATAGACGAAGTCCGTGTATTCGCTCAAAACGATGATCTCGCAGTCAAGCGCTCTTCGCTCAATTTCCTGCAACAGGCTTTTGCCATCACATACGGGCATCTTCATATCGGTCAGGATAATATCGACCTGCGTGCCGGAAAGCAGCTGCAACGCAGCTTCGCCGTTTTCTGCTTCGCCCGCCAAGACCATGTTGAGCTTTTCCCAGTTGATACTTTTGATAAGTCCTTGCCGGATCCACGCTTCATCTTCTACGATCAGTACGCGGAGCATGTTCTCACTCCTTTATGAACGGAACTTCGATCTGGATGACTGTGCCCACAGCAGGCTCGCTTTCAATGCGCAGCGTGCCTGCTGTTTCATACAGCAGCTTCAGCCTCGCATGCAGATTGCGTATGCCAATGCCAAGTGCGGGCGTCTGCGCCCGATCGTCCAGACAAGTTAGCTGGCTTCGGATCTGCGCGAGACGTTCCGGCGCGATGCCCTGACCGTCGTCGGCAACCTCAATCAGCAGCCGATCATCCGCCGTCCAGCCCCGGATGCAGATGGTGCCGGGCTCCTGCCGCTGCTCAAAGCCGTGGATGATGGCGTTTTCCACCATCGGCTGGATCGATACGCGCGGGATGAGCCCCTGCATGATATACTCAGGAATGTCAATAAGATAGTCCAACCGGTCACCGAAACGGATCTTTTGAATGGACAGGTAGTCACGTGTATATGCAAGTTCGTCTCGCACAGTGGTCAGTGCGTTTTCCCCCTTGATGTTATAGCGCAGAATGTTCCCCAGCGCTGTCGACATGGCGGAGATTTCCGGCACGCCGTTGACGAGTGCGATACTGCCCATAGACTGCAGCACATTATACAGAAAATGTGGATTGAGCTGCGCCTGCAGCGCGCGGATGGTAGCCTCTTTCTGCTGAAGCTGCAGCTCATACTCGTTGTGAATGGAAGTCTGTAAATTTTCCATCAGATGGTTAAAGCTTTCTCCGAGCTGCGCAATCTCGTCATTTCCGCTGATCTCAACGCGTCTGCCCAGATCCTGAAGCCCCGACTGCCCCATGACAGAGGCTAGATCCTCAATGGGTCGGCTGATCATACGCGAAGTAAGTGTTGTGAAAACGATCACGAGAAAAACGGCTATGAGCGCAGTAACGAGGATCGATGTAGAAACATGCAGTGCGTCGGCGGCGTAGGCGGCCTCCGGAATGAGCGTCAATACGTACCAGTCGCTTGCTTCAGCTCTGGCCCAGACCATGACATAGGGTCTGCCGTCGCGCAGCGTGACGTCCTGCAGCATATCGCCAGAAAACCGATCCAAAAACGCTTTCGGAAGATTTCCACCGGTTCGCTCGCCGGAAGAATCAAAAATTACGCGCCCATCGGTATTGGCAATATAGGTGACGGACGAATCGTCCGGACGTATGAGATCTGTTAGCCGCTCCATGTCGCTTAAATCAATGGTGATAAAAAGAATTCCGGCGGCAGAAAAGCCAAGTTCGGTGTTTACAATTTTGCGTGCGGCGGAGTAGACCAGCGGCGCGGCCGTGTCAGTGCTTCGAAGCGGCATGTGTTCGTGTGTCGGAAGCAGCCGGAGTCCGCTTTGCCATTCGTCCAGATGCGTGAGCTGCTGCAGGTATTCCTCCGGAGGCGCGCAGCTGCGGTAATCCGGATAAAAGCCCGCTTCGTCGCGCGTGGCGTAGAACAGCCGCCCCTGCATATCGATAAAAATCATACTGTACAGGTCTGTTCTGCTGCTGAGCACCGACAAAAACACATTTTTGGCAAGCTCCGCGTCTGAGTTGAGGCTGGTGCTGCGATTTTGCCTGCGCAGCAGCTCGCGAAAATCCTCATTCAGATAGACCGACTGGTAGATGCGATTGAGCTGAGTATACGAGGTGTCGAGCTTTTCAACACCCGCAGCCACCAGACGCCGGTTCAGCTGCAGAGACTGCTCACGGATGACCGAAAGAGATTTGCTGTGCGTCACGGCAATCACACAGATTAATGTCAGGATCATCAGAGATAGAAATACGATCATCAGTTTATAACGAAGCTTTTTGACCTTTTTCATACCATTCACGCTCCTTTTCCTGAACGGTATCATCTATGTGGTAATTATACCAAAGAAAGCGCTGCCGGGAAAGATACTTTTGGCCAAAACACATAAAACGCTAAATGATTTGACCGACAGGCTAAATCTGTTTAATGCAGGATATGAATGCTGCGCGGTATAATGCAGACATCCAAATAAAACCTGAATGGAGGAACTGTTATGAAACGAACACTCGCACTGTTGCTCTGCACACTGCTGGTTTTAGCCCTGTTTGCCGGATGCAGCGCGGCCCCGGCTGAAACGCCGGCCGAAACACCGACCGACACGCAGGCACCTTCTTCTGAGGCAAACGAACCGGCTGCGCAGCAAACGACCACACAGCCGGAGGAAGGCAAAACACCGGTCACCATCCACCTGTTCCATCAGAAGCAGGAGGCGCAGGAAACCTTCGCAAAGATCATCGACGAATTCCAGAAGGAATATGACTACATCACCGTCGAGCAGGAGATCGTTACAAATGATCCCTCCTCCATTTTAAAAGCACGGATTGCAACGGATGAGATCCCCGATATTTTTCAGGGCGCACTCGACACCATGGACATCGCACAAGGCGGCTATATCCTCGATCTGGCCGGTGAAGCGTTCTTGAACAATGTCACTGACGAGGCCAGAAAAGATTCTTCCTTCACGGATGCTGCAGGCCATACCTGGGCGATGCCGGTTGACGGAAGCTGCGAGGGAATCTTCTACAACAAGGACATTTTCACGCAATATGGCTTGACACCACCAAAAACAATCTCTGAGCTGGATGCCGTCATCGAGACGCTGGAAGCAAACGGTGTGACGCCGTTTGCGCTGGGCTTCAAGGATTCGTGGACCATCAAGCCGGTTGCACTCGTGGCAGCGTCGCCGGCTGTCTACGCAGTGGACGCTGCGTGGAACGCCAAAAAGACGGCAGGTGAGACTTCTTTTGCCGGTACGCCCGCTTGGACTACGACATTTGAACTTCTGAAAAAGGTATATGAGCACGGCAACACCGATACCGCGTTCGATACCGACTATAATGGTGCGTGCACGATGATCGCACAGGGCGAGGCAGCCATGATGGTGCAGGGGCTTTGGGCACTGGAACCGATCAAGAGCGTAAACCCGGACGTGAATCTGGGCATGATGGCGATGCCGGTATCGGAAGATCCGCAGGATGCCAAGCTGTTCCAATTCCCGGATTTCGGCCTGTCCATTTCCGCCTCCACGCCGCATCCGGAAGAATGCAAGCTGTTTTTGGAGTTCCTGACGCGGCCGGAGATCGCGGAACTCTGGTGCAGCACGGCGAAGCTTTTCTCGGCAGTTAAGGGCGTGAATGTTGACTTTGATCCTCTGGCTGCGGATGTCAACGCCTATATTGACGCCGGTATGGTCAGCACGCAGGCTGACCGTGGCTGGCCGACCGCGTTCCAACCGGAATTCGAGGCGGCGCTGCCCAACTATATTCTGGGCCGGGCAGAGCTGGAAGATATCCTTACGACACTTGACGGTGCATGGGATACCGCAATCGCAGCGAGCCAGTCGTAAATTCATGTAACAGTAACCGGGCGGGAGAAGCGGCACGTTTCTCCCGCCCACGGTATAAGGAGCCGAATCTATGCAACGTCTATCGAGAAAGCAGAACGTCACCTATTTGGCGTTTATCCTTCCTGCGGCTGCTTTTTTTATCGCTTTTTTCCTCTATCCCTTTTTCAGAAGCCTGTGGCTGTCTTTCACCGATGCCTATGGCTATAAACAGCAGATCCATTTCATTGGCCTAAAGAACTATCAGGAGGCGCTGAGTAATCCCAACTTCAAAAATGCGCTCTGGGTGACAGTGAAATACACGCTATTTGTGACCGTTGCTGCCAACCTTGTTGCGCTCGGGCTGGCGCTGCTGCTTGACGGCAATGTGCATTTCAAAAAGCTGTTCCGCGCAGTGTTCTTCCTGCCGAATCTCATGAGTCTTATCATTGTGAGTTTTGTATGGGTGTTCCTCTACGGTGACGTCTACCGCTCGTTTGTCGAGCCGCTGCAGATCCCCAAGACACTGCAGATCAGCTGGCTGGGAAATCCGGATATGGCTTTGATCTCCATGGGAATCACCGCTGTCTGGCAATGCGCAGGCTACTACATGCTCATCTACATTGCAGGGCTGCAGAGCGTGCCGCAGGAGCTCATTGAAGCGGCGCAGATTGACGGCGGCAGTGCCCAACAGATTATCACCCACATTAAACTGCCCATGCTCCGGCCGGTTATGTTCATGAATACGCTTCTGCTCATCACTGCGTGTTTCAAAACGTTTGACATCCCAATGGCAATGACATCCGGCGGGCCGGCCGGCGCTACAACGACAATCGCCCTTCAGATCTACAACACCGGCTTCCGTGCCAACCGGACGGGATATGCCACCGCGCAATCGGTCATTCTGTTTCTGATCATTTGCGCTGTCACGGCGGTTCTGTATATCGTTCAGAGCCGCAATCAGGAGGATGCGGAATGATGCACAATCCATCGGCAACGCTGCTCAGAAAACGCGGCGGCGTGGGGCTAACCATCGTCACAGCGCTCATCGCGCTCATTTTTTTCTTTCCAGTCCTGATCGCGCTTGTCAATTCCTTCAAGCCGAAAGGCGAGATTATTGCCTCCGCGCTCACACTGCCGGTCTCGCCGACGTTGGAGAATTATAAGGCCGTGATTGAGGCATCCGATTTTCCAAAAGCATTTGCCGGTTCATGTCTTGTGACCGGCGGCGGGATCCTTCTCAATTTGATCATCAGTTCTCTTGCGGGTTATGCGCTCTCGCGCTGGCGCAGCGTGTGGGCGGACGTTTTAACGCTGCTGTTTCTATCGTCGATGTTTGTGCCGTTCCATACGATCATGATCGCGCTTTTAATGACGGCCAAGCAGATGCATCTGACGGGACATATCTGGGGGCTGGTGCTGATCTACTGCGGACTGCAGTGCCCGATCCCAATCTTTCTCATCAAGGGCTTCGTCAGCTCCGGGTCTGTACCTCAGGAACTGGAGGAAGCGGCGCGGATCGACGGCTGCGGTACGGTACGCGTATTCAGCGCGATTGTACTGCCGATGCTGAAGCCCATTCTGGCCACAGTAGCTGTTCTTAACGCGCTGTGGATCTGGAACGACTATCTGCTGCCCTATCTGGTTCTTGCCAAGCCTGTCACCATTCCGTTGAGCCAGATGTATTTTTACGGACAATACAATCAGCAGTGGCATCTCATCATGGCGGGCTTTGCCATCTCTACGCTTCCGGTGGTGATCTTCTTCCTTTTTATGCAGAAGCATATCATCAGCGGCATCGCTGCCGGAGCGGTCAAGGGCTAGACAGGAGGAAGCGTATGGCCTATTCATCACAAAGCCTCAGTGCTTCGGATACCGTTTATATGCTCCTGACCGACCGCTTTTTTGACGGTGACCCGAGGAACAACGGCGTCCTGCATCAGGAATACCGTCCCGGGAATCTGCATTATTATCAGGGCGGCGACTGGGTCGGTCTGACACAGAAGCTGCAGTATATCAAAAATCTGGGCTTTACTGCAATCTGGATCTCCGCACCACAGGAGAATGAGACGTATAGCCGCAGCGGAGATGAGGCCGGATACCACGGCTATTATACCAAGGATTTCAATCGCCCCAACCCGCATTTCGGCACAGAAGAAGAACTGCGTGCGCTGATTTCGCGGGCAGAAGCGCTCGGCCTCAAGGTCATTCTTGATGCGCAGCTCAACCATACAGCCGATTATCTGGAGTACCCATCGACTACATATGATCCTGCCGATTATAAACCTGCAGCGCCGTTCGACAACCCTGACTGGTATCACCATGCCCCCAATATTGTGAATTTTGATAATCCGGATGAAGCGCAGAATTACAGCCTTGGAGGTCTGGACGATCTGGCGCAGGAAAACCCGGCATGCTGGGCTGCGCTGATGAATGCTTACTGGAATCCGACAAATCAAAGCGGCTGGTTCAGCTATGGCTTTGCCGGTTCGCGTGTGGATGCCGTCATTGAGATCCCGCCGGAATATTTATCCCGATTTGAAGCACATACCGGCAAGCCCAGCTTTGGAGAGGCGTTTACAGGTTCTGTCGATGAAAATGCTGCAATCGCGCAGTATATGTGGGGCATGCTCGATTTCCCGCTTTATTTTCAGATGAACAATGTGTTCTGCAAGGCAGAAGCGTGGGGCGGTATCAAATGGGCGTTCGATCAGGACGGAAAATACAAGGATACCAGTCATCTGTTTACGTTCCTTGATAACCATGACCGCGCACGCTTTCTGGCGAATGCCAGCGACAACTGGGCAAAACTGCGACTTGCTTTGGCATTCCAGTATGCTGCGCGTGGGATTCCCATTGTATACTATGGAACCGAACAGAATATGGCTGGTGACTACAAATACTCCGAGGATACACTGAATTACTGCAACAGAGAAATGATGTCCAGTTTCAGTGAGGATACGACGACCTTCCAGTATATCCAGCGTCTGAATGCTATCCGGAAAGAATATAGCAAGATTCTGGTGGACGGCATTCAGCAGGAGCTCTATTATTCCTATGGCGACAGCGTATATGCCTTCCGTCGGAGAAATGAAGGAAATGGCGCAGAAATCATCTGTATCTTCAACAACTCTGCTTCTGCACAAACACGGCAGATTACGCTCAATTCTGGCCTGACAAGTTATACGATTGGGACACAGCTGACAAATCTTCTGGAAACCAACGATGTGTTTTGCGTGGAAGCCGGTGAGATATCCGGCAGCCGGGTCATCCATGTCACCGTACCAGCCAACGGCGCATTGCTGTTGACAAGCGGCGATCCAGAAGAATATCATCAGCCGTCTTACGAGCAGACGAAAGTTATCGTCCATTATGATGCCGGTTTCGGAAACAGCATATCGATTCGCGGGAATACGCTACCTTTAAACTGGGAGTTCGGCCAGAAGTGTGAAAATGTAAACACAAACACATGGCAGTTCGTGATGGAACGGCCAGTCGGAGGCAGTATTGAATTTAAAGTTCTGTTGAATGACAGCACATGGGAATCTGGAGATAATCATGTCGTAAAAGCGGGAAGTACCATGGAAATATGGCCATCGTTCGACTAAACGAGAAAGTGCAATAAATGAGGGGGAGGTATACGAACGAAACGACAACTTGTATCTGTTACACTTGTCTTTGCCATGATCGTTGCATATATGAGTGGATTGTTGCCAATGGCGGCTAACTTCCATTTCAACCGCGTCTTTTTTTCGCCGCTGCTGTGCATTGCTCGTGCGGCATAGAGCTGTTTCTATAATTCCACTGTTACAGTTAATCTTCTCTGGAATTCTCAATACAATATTCTTTAGAACATAATGGTATATTTCAATGAATACTGTTGCCAAATACATCAACCCGGACGAAGCTTTAATGCGTATGACGGGATTTGTGCAGCAGCCTGATTTTCAAATGCTGACACAGACGAAGCAGGAAGATATTGCGGCATTCCTCGTTGAGATGGAACAAAAGGATATGCCGAGGGGTGCGTTATCAAAGGGTATCGTTGCAGGTCAGATCCAGAAAAAACTGAGTCAGTTGCTGCCTGTAGGATAGTAGAGCACCAAAGAGACCGATGAGCATGTTCAAACAGAAAAATCGACAAGCTTCTAATGAAGCTTGTCGATTTTTGCATATTCTTTACCTGCGTTTCATTGTAATGGAATCGCTGGTTTTATGAGGGTGATCAGATTCGATTATACACGATCCTGCGCACAATCTTATCATCCAGAAGCTCGCTTGTGCGGTAGGTATTCTGGCAGAATGGATGTAAACTGAACTCCATACCGGGGGAATTTGTGTCCAGCAGGATGCCGGTGACGGTGAAATGGCGTGCGGTCTGCTGGGCTTTCAACTGGGAGGCAAATTCCTCGGACAGCGCGCATTGGCCGTCTGTCAGGAATACGATGTCCGCATTCTCAAATTCCTGTTCGTCCATCAACCGGATCGCTTCTTGCAGGGGACGTTCAAAGTTGGTGCCGCCGCTGAGGAAGACTTCTGCGGCGGCCATTTTATCCGCTGCGCTATACTTGCCGGGCAGAAATACATCGACCTGACAGCTATCATATGAGGCGAAATGAATCAGCGCAAATTTCCGCCCCCGACCTGCGGCGATGTCCAGCAGAGCCAGAGCAACTGCTTTGCCCCATGCGGCGGGATCGCCGCGGGTGGAACTGGATTCATCGAGGCAGCAGATGATATCGCCCATGCCCTTGCGGATCGGCTCACGGCGGCGGTACTGCTTGAGTTGCTTTTGCTGGTACTTCTTGAGAAACAGCGGCGCGGTCTGCGGCGAGGCCAGCATGGAGAATTCGGAGCTGAGGGCCCGGGACAGGTTGTTTCCCAACTCCAGCGCATAGGACTCACCACGTCCGAAGGCATAGCCGTTCCGCCGGCCTTGGGCAATGATCTCCCGGAAGCGGCCCAGATACTTCGCAACGCTTTGTAATGTTTGGCTTTTCCGCACTGCCTCCAGTAGCTCCAGATTGACTGTATTTCGTTCCAGATTGCCCGGTTCGTCGCTCCAAGCGGCGAATATGGACTGCACTTCCTCTGCTTTCTGCGCGGCGGCTTGGGATGCAGAAGCGACGGCCGCGCGAATCTCCGCTTTATGCTGCGCGCTGCTGGTGTCGATAAGCTTTTCAACAGCCTCGACCTGCCGGTGCTTACGTTCCAAACTGTTGGCGGCTTCGATTACGGAAGACTCCAATGTCAGATTGCGTTCCTTGCTGCTTTGCAGCCGGTCCAGCAATCCGGCCAGCTCCTTTTGGGCCTTCGTCTGGGCGTCGGTCAGCTTTTGCAGGGTGTTGAGTGCGTTTCCCTTTCCACCGATCTCGGAAAGAAGCTCGTCCAGATGATCGCTGATTCTGGAGATAAATTCCGTCGCCACCTCATAGGCCGGCAGTTCCTGCCCTTCGCAGATGGTCTTCAGCGTACCAAAATCCGCTTCCTGAACCATGTGGTCGAGGATCTTGGCGCTGAACTTTCTGGCGGATGCGGAGAGCTTCGCCGGATCAGTCCGCTTGGGCA
Source organism: Oscillospiraceae bacterium (assembly GCA_016297855.1). Classification (GTDB taxonomy): domain Bacteria; phylum Bacillota; class Clostridia; order Oscillospirales; family Oscillospiraceae; genus CAG-170. The sequence goes on along the minus strand of JAEDFW010000052.1, from coordinate 208 downwards.
GCAGAGAATAGAAAGATTGAAACACGTCCTGTGAAAGAGCAGGGAAGCAGGGCAGCTTTTGCGCCGCTGCCTGCTCGATTTCCGTGAGTATGTCATCCTTCGAACGGAGGTCGGAATAGATGCAGTTTTCCAGCTTGGTGGATTGCAGGACCCGGTCTGTTGTGACCGGAGGCGGCTGCGTCTGCGCTGCCCATGGAGAGCGAAGAAC
>JAEDFW010000175.1 GCA_016297855.1 Oscillospiraceae bacterium | reverse complement strand
GCCGGAAGAGATGGGAATTATCATCCGCAGCGAATATCAGGGGTGCAGCAAAACAGACAGAACAGAAAATAGTTCGGCGGGGTTTGCCGCGCTGAACAAGGTATGATATACTGATGAAAAAGATGACGGAGGGGATCACATGGATCTGAAACAGACGGTACTGGGGCTGGAGATCGGTTCGACGCGGATCAAGGCGGTTTTGATGGACAGATTGCACAAGCCGCTTGCCTCGGGCGGTTATTCATGGCAGAGCAGCCTTCTGGGTGGCGTGTGGACGTATGCGCTGGATGAAATGCGCAAGGGTGTGCAGCAGTGCTATGCAGAGCTGGCGCAAAATGTGCAGAAAACATACGGCATCACACTCACAACTGTAGGTGCGATCGGTATTTCCGGCATGATGCACGGATATCTCCCGTTTGATGCATCTGGTGAGCAGCTGACGGAATTCCGCACCTGGCGCAATACCATGACGGCTGAAGCGGCGGAAAAGCTGACGGAGCTGTTTGGTTTCAACATCCCGCAGCGCTGGAGTGTAGCGCATCTGTATCAGGCTATGCTGCGCGGCGAAGGCCATCTGCCGCACCTGCACAGGCTGACAACCGCGGCGGGATATATCCACGGCCTTTTGACGGGGACGCATGTGGTTGGTGTGGGCGAAGCATCAGGCATGTTCCCAATTGACAGCGAAAAGGTGGATTATGACGAGACGATGGTGGAAAAGTTTGACGCGCTGGTGCAAAATGCAGGCTACGGCTGGCGTATCCGCGAGGTGCTGCCAAAGGTACTGACGGCGGGACAGCCTGCCGGTGTTTTGACCGAGGCGGGCGCGCGTCTGCTTGATCCGTCAGGCACGCTGCAAGCTGGGATTCCATTCTGCCCTCCTGAGGGTGATGCAGGAACAGGCATGGTTGCGACCAACGCCGTGCGTGTACATACCGGTAACGTTTCTGCAGGTACGTCGATCTTTGCAATGTTGGTGGCTGACCATCCGCTTGGCATGTACCGTCAGATCAGTATGGTCACGACACCGGCCGGACGACCCGTGGCGATGGTACACTGCAGCAACGGTTGCGCCGATCTGGACGCGTGGGTGGGACTGTTTGATGAGTTTTCACACATGATCGGCGCGCCGTGCGAGAAAGGGGAACTGTATGGGAAGCTCTTTCAGATTGCACTCGGAGGCGAGCGCGACTGCGGTGGGCTTCTGAGCTTCAACTATCTGGCAGGTGAGATGGTTACAGCGCTGGATGCAGGCAGGCCTGTCTTTGCGAGACTGCCGGATGCGAAGCTGACGTTGGCCAACTTTATGCGCACGCAGCTCAGCGCTGCGCTGGCCACGCTGCGGCTGGGCATGGATATTCTGACGCAAAAAGAGGCCGTGCGCATCAACAAGCTCTGCGGCCACGGCGGCTTCTTCAAAACGCCGGGTGTGGGCCAGCGGCTTCTGTCAGCGGCGGTGAATGCACCGGTCACGGTGATGCAGTCTGCAGGTGAGGGAGGTCCCTACGGTATGGCGCTGCTGGCAGCATATATGCTGTGGAAGAAGGATGCAGAACCTCTGGAGGACTATCTCGACGGCGTATTTGCCGATGCAGCGGCCACGACCGTTATGGCAGACAGCGAGGATGTGGCGGGCTTCAATGTGTTTGCCGAACGCTTTGAAAAAGCGCTTGCCGTGGAGCGGGCAGCCGTTGAAACGATGTAAAGAACGCCGCTCAGAATAATCAGAAATGACAGACAGCAAAACGCTGCGGACGCTCATCTCATACAAAGATGAAAGCCGCAGCGTTTTCTTATGAACCTTTATGAAATTCCCAGCGCACGCTCCAGAAAATTCACCACCCGCTGACGATATTCACCGATCATAATCTGTTCTTCTACGCAGTCATAAATATTGTTGCCTTGATCGACGAAGTAAGTCATGGTGTTTTTGTTGACGGAAAGAGAATCCAGTGGCCAGCCCGGATGCCGGTTGGGAGACGGGGTCTCCACCATATAGAATGCAGCATGTTTTCCGCGTGCGTCCAGATACGATTCAATCGTTCCTTCCCGGTACACTGCAATGCCGTCAAGATAATAGGCAAGCGCTTTTCCGCCCAACTCGTGCAGCAGCGAAGAATAATATGTAATCATTTCCTCATCGTCCAACCGATGCCCCTGAGGTGAGCGGATATTCAGCCCCGGCTGCCGCGGATCATCTATGGGAATACAATCGAAATATAGTCCGGAATCGTTGCAGATGACCCGATCAAAGAAACGGCCATAGAAAGCTGCCTTGATCCGGGCGTTTTCTTCCGGACTGTCTCCACTTTCTTCTGGCTCCGCCGTGATCTTCAGATCTTTCAGGGTGAGAAAATCGATGCCGCTGCCCGCCAGGAATTCCTCAAACCGTGCAACTTTTGCTGGATTTGTTGTTCCGATTAAAACTCTCATGATGTCCTATACGCTC
>JAEDFW010000051.1 GCA_016297855.1 Oscillospiraceae bacterium | reverse complement strand
TGTTCGCCATGAAAAAATTCTGGAAAGCGCTGGGCATCACAGCGCTGGCAGCCAGCGTCATCCCCTACTACGTCGACTGTGACGAAAGCAAGTGCACAAAGACCATCCGCGCACTGCTGTGGCAGGTCAAAACCCATCCCAGTGAGAAGCACGAGGGCAAAACCGCAGCCGAAATTTCACTGGGTCTGAATCTGCCCGATTTCAAGAAGCTCGCCGCTAGCTGCAAGAGTGGCTGTGAGCAGGAAGAAGAAGTCGAAGTATCTGAAGAAGCAGAAGAAGCCGCAGAAGAATTGTCCGCGGAAGAGCCCGCCGAAATGCCGCAGACGGCAGAAGCATCGCCGGCAGATCCGCAGTAACAGGAGGACGAATATATGAAAAAGTTTTTCCATGAATTCAAGGAGTTCATCTCGCGCGGCAACGTCATGGACATGGCCATCGGCGTTATCATTGCAAGCGCGTTCGGCAAGATCACCACAAGCCTGGTCAACGACGTATTTATGCCGTTCATCGGCTGGCTGATCGGCGGGATCGATCTGGCAAAGCTGAACCTCACACTTGCACCCGCCGTTCTCGATGAGGCCGGCGAGGTCGTAAAGGAAGCCGTAGTCATCGGCATCGGCACATTCCTGACCACCATTATCGATTTCATCCTTGTCGCGTTTGTGGTGTTCCTCGTCGTCAAGACGTTCAATGCCGCGAAAAAGAAGATGGAAAAGCCGGTGGAAGAACCCGAGCCCGAGCCTGAAAAAGAACCCGAGCCCACGAAGGAAGAAGTCCTGCTCACCGAGATCCGCGACCTGCTGAAAAACAAGTAAATCAGATACAAAACATCGCTGTTCGTTCCACAGGTATTTATAAGACAGTGTTGCAAATGTTCTGAAAAAGCTGCTGGTTGAATACAATCAAAACGCCCGAAGAATCCGTGGATTCTTCGGGCGTTCTGATTTTGCACATAGGAATTACTGCTTCTTGTACCCACACTTCGGACATACGCCGTTTTCATTCAGAGCGATGCCGCACAGGGGGCAGCGGTCTTTGGAGCCCTCAGGCTTGTATTCCTGGGACGCGGCATTCACGCCGCTGGTGAAAGTCAGCTTGGCGATATTCAGCTTGTCCTTCAGAAGATCATAGACAATCTTGATCATGCCTTCAACAGTCATGGTTTCCTTCGTTACAACCAGACGGCAACTGGGATAAGCAGTTGCGAGCTCGGTTTTGAATGCGGGACCCTTCATCTTGTTGGTGGGAGCACCGTCCTTGATGCCCTGCTCTTCGTAGACTTTCAGAATTGCAGGCAGCAGCGGATCATCTTCCCGGAGAATCAGAGCATGATCAAAATTTTTCAGAACCTCCCATGCTGTTTTCTGAATCTCATTGCAGGGAAAGACCATATTTACGCCCGGTTCAACAGAGTCCTCAACTTCGATGGTCAGAACTCCTGTATGTCCATGCAGATATTGGGCCTCGCCCTTGAACCCATAAAAACGATGTGCGTACTGCAGATCTAATGTAGTAATGCTTCTCATGATAATCCTCCTTAAATTTGATTTATGAAAACGCTCGTTTCCGCGCCTTTTCCTAAGTTGGTCTATTCTTTTCCGGAGCCCTTTTGTGCTTTGCATTCCGGACAAACACCATGAAAAATGATGTCATAACCAGTAAAGTCAAATCCGTGGGTATCTCTGATCCCTCTTTCAAGACCGCCGACAAAATCCATGTCCACATCAAAGACCCTTCCGCATACTTCACATTTTACATGACAGTGATTGCTGCTTATATGGTCGAAACGATCGGCACTGCCGGGTATCTCAAGACGGCGGATTTCGCCCATCTCCGATAACAGATTCAAATTTCGATATACAGTTGCACGGCTGACCATGGGATGCTTTTTGATGATCTCGTTATAGATCTCGTCTGCAGTGGCATGGCAATGCAATTGGTTTACTGCTTCTAGGACGAAGGAACGTTGGATCGTATTACGTCTTATCATAGTATTTACCTATCAGATATAATATACTTAATAGTATTAAATATCATTAAAAGCAAAATGTCAAGGTTTTTCCGAAAAAAATTTCTCTATAACTTCCAGTTTACCGGCCTCTTCAAAGCCATTCAAAATGAAAAGGTGAATTTCGATCCTCTTCTGACACAAATAACGTGCGACCTGCGTCACTTTGTTTCGTCAGGGGAACTGCATTCCCTTGCTGCTCGTCAGGCAAATACAAAAAATCCTCCATATGATCGCTTTGTGATCATATGGAGGATTGCTGTTTTATGAGCACCCGCCAAACAGCGGTGTGTTTATGCTTCGATGAACCTTACGATCTCTTCCAGATCATAGCTTCCCCCATCCATGTTGACGGTGAGCGTCCGTTCAGGCGGCAGCGTGAGAAACCACTCGTCATAGAGCGTTTTGAGATCGACAATATACATAAGGTCCAGATCGTCTTCATACTCGCGGCCACGGCCGCGCATGTGCTCGAGGATCGTCCCGACCGAACAGTCGAGGTAGATATACTTGTCGATCGGCGGCATGAGCGACTCGATGCCGCGCGCCAGCTTGCAGAGGATATCGTATTCGTCCTGCGTCAGATCCTGCTGCTGCAGGCGGTACTTGGCGATGACGAGATTTTCAAGAAAACAGCGGTCGTACAGAAAGAACTCTGTTTCATTCTCCCCGCCGCGCCACTTGGGATCATCGAAATAGAGAGACAGAAACGTCACCTGCGAGTGAAATGACCAGCGTTTGGAGTCGGCATAGTAATCGGTGATGTAGGGGTTGTCCTGCGGGCGCTCCTCATGAAAGCTCACGCGCGGGCCAAGACGAGCGATCAGACGGCCGAGCAGCGTGGTCTTGCCGGAGCCGACCGTCCCGCAGATGGCAATATATTTCATCAGAGCCGCCTCCTGCAGACAAAAAATCAGCCCGCTTGCCGAATTGCTGCTTCGGCAAAATACGAGCAGAACTATCATACAACATTTCCCGCCGGCACGCAAGAGAAAAAAATATGTCCTTCGGGCAGAAAACTTGTGCACCAATCGTGCGTCGGTTGCACCGGCGCGTGCAAACTTTCCCCCATTTCTTATTAAATATAGTATAAGACTTGAAATAAAGGAGGAAACGTGTTAAAATTATGGTGTATAAGTATGCCCAAACGGGAACGATTTTTCCCCGGAAACCCGAAAGAAAGGAGATGCTTATGTACTCCTCTGCCTATGTGTGGGCCAAGATTCTTGGCCATATGGAAAACCGCCTGACCGCACCGGTCGTCTCCACCTGGTTTGACGACGCCGAGGTGGTCGAATTATCCGATTCGCGGCTGGTGCTGTATTCTCCGTCTCCGTTCCGCAAGGATATCATCCTGCGGCGCTGCACCGACTACATCAAAGACGCCATGCGTGAGCTGTTCGGAACAGAGATCGAACTCGTCGTTCTCGACGAGGAAGAGATGAAACAGTACAACAATCAGGAAAAGTCGCTCGATTTTATCGAGTTCAATCCGCAGTTCACGTTTGACCGCTTCGTCGTCGGCTCCAGCAACCGCTTTGCATATTCCGCCGCTGTGGCTGTGGCAAACAGTCCGGCCGAGACATATAACCCGCTGTTCATCTACGGTCCGTCCGGCGTGGGTAAGACGCATCTGCTCTATGCCATCGCCAACCAGATCCACAAGCAGCATCCGGGCTACTCGATCGTCTATATCAAGGGCGACCAGTTTACAAACGAACTGATCGCCGCGCTGCAGGAAGGCCGGAACATCGAATTCCGCAACAAATACCGCAATGCCGATCTGTTTCTCGTCGACGATATTCAGTTTATCGCCGGCAAGGACTCGACGCAGGAGGAATTTTTCCACACCTTCAACAATCTCTACGAGTGCCACAAGCAGATCGTGCTGACCTCTGACCGGCCGCCCAATGAGATGCTGCGGCTGGAGGACCGGCTGAAGACCCGGTTTGAAGGCGGTCTGATTGCGGACATTCAACCGCCGGATTATGAAACCCGCATGGCAATCATCAAAAACAAGGCCATGAGTCTGGGTCTTGATTTTCCCGACGATGTGTGTACCTACATCGCCGAAAACATCACCACCAACGTCCGTCAGATCGAAGGTACCGTCAAAAAAATACTGGCTTACCGCGAGCTTTCGCAGATGACGATGGACGTGCCGAACATTTCCCGGGCCATCAAGGACATGTACAAGGACAAGGCCGGAAGCGCGCTGCCAACGCCGAGCCTCATCATCTCCGAAGTCTGCCGGTTTTACTCCATCGAGGAGCAGGTGCTGCGCGGAACACTCAAAAATAAAAATACCGCCGAGGCGCGGCAAATTGCCATGTATCTCGTGAGAAAACTGACAAATCTGTCCCTGCCCGACATCGGCCGTGAGTTCGGCCGCGATCATTCCACGGTCATTCACGCCATCCGCAAGGTGGAAAACGCGCTGGCCGATCCCGCCGGAGAGGTGGGCGCGAACATCCGCGATATCACCTCCAACATCAATTCCAAGCTCTGACTGTTTTCCACAGACGGCTGTGGAAAGTGGAAAGACGTGCTGTGCAAAGGCGTGAAACGGATGTTTCACAAAAAGAGCTGTTGAAAACCGGCAAATATGTTCACATTTGGCTGTGGAAAAAAAAGCCTTGCAATCCAACGGCAAACACCGCTTTTCCACATAAAATTGCTCTACTACTGTTTACTACTATATTTACCCTTTCTTTCTTTAGAAAGAAGAAACGGAGGTTTTCTGCATGAAAGTTACCTGTGATAAAAACCGGCTCGTTTCGGCCATCTCCGTCGCCTCGCGCACGGTCGCGCCGAAGAGCGCCATTTCCGCGCTCGAAGGCATCTATGTACGCGCAGGTGTCAAACTGGTGCTTTCCGGGTATAATCTCGAGACGGGCATCACCGTAACGGTGCCGGCCGAGATTCAATCGCCCGGCGAGTGCATCATGCCCGCGCGGCTGTTCTTCGATATTATCCGCAAACTGCCCGGCGACGTGGTGAGCTTGACGGTCGACGAAAAATTCAAGGTGCAGATCCGCAGCGGCATCGCCTCGTTCTCAATCACGGCTATGTCCGCCGAGGACTACCCTGAGCTGCCGGACGTTGATTCGGAAAAGGGCGTGCAGATTCCGCAGAACGCGCTTAAGGCCATGATCGGCGGCACGATTTTCTCGGTCAGCGAGAATCAGGCGCGGCCCATCCACACGGGGTGTCTGTTTGAGGTTGAAAACGACGCCATCACAATGGTCGCCGTTGACGGTTACCGGCTGGCGCTGCGGCGCTATACGGCGGAGGAGCCCATCGGCCGGACGATGAAATTCGTCGCGCCGTCGGCGGCGCTCAAAGAGGTCGAAAAGATCCTCGGCGATACCGACGATCCGTGCAGCTTTATCCTTGGAAGCAAGCACATTCTGTTTGAGATCGGCGATGCGACGCTCGTTTGCCGCATTCTCGAGGGCGAATTTCTCGACTGGCGGCGCGTGCTGCCGGAAAACAACCCTGTGAAGCTGACGGCAAACGTCGCGTCGTTCATGGCGGCCATCGAGCGCGTGGGCCTCATCATCTCCGAGAAGATCAAAAGTCCCGTGCGCTGCACCTTCGGCAACAACACGGCGGATCTGCGTACGGTTTCGACCATCGGCGAGGCGCACGACGTATGCGACGTGGCAGGCGACGGCAAAGAGCTGGAGATCGGCTTTAACTGCCGGTATTTGCTTGAGGCGCTGCGCGCGGTGCCGGACGCAGAATGCTCGCTTGAGCTCGTCAACGGCCTGAGCCCCATCGTACTCAATCCCTGCGACGGCAGCAGGCGCTTCAGCTATATGGTGCTGCCGGTGCGGTTAAAGGCAGGAGAATGATATGAAAGTACGCGTGACAAAAAAGCTGTCGGACAGCGTGATCGACGTCGCCATCCACACCGAGTTTATCAAGCTGCAGGATTTTCTCAAATTCTGCAACGCCGTGGAATCCGGCGGCATGGCGAAAAATTTTATTTTGAATGAAGAAGTCAAGGTCAACGGTGAAACCTGCACCCAGCGCGGCAAAAAGCTGCGTCCGGGCGATACGGTGACGTTCATGGCCAACACCTGGCGCGTCACGGAGCCGGGTTCATGAATCTCACGACGCTCACGCTCTACGATTTCAGAAATTACGGCGCACTGCAGCTTTCGCTGGTGCCGGGCGTCAATCTGATCGTGGGAGACAACGCGCAGGGCAAGACGAATCTGCTGGAGGCGATCTCGTATCTGTCGACCGGCCGCAGTTTTCGTACGGCCAGAGCGCAGGATCTCATCCGCTTCGGCGCGGAATTTGCCGATCTGTCGTGCCGGCTGTTTTCGCAGGGGCGCGAGCAGTCCATCCGCGCCGTGCTGTTTGCCTCGCGCAGGCCAAGGCAGCTGTATCTCGGCGGGGTCAAGCAGAAGAGCGCGGCGGCGCTGTCGGGCGTTCTGTCGAGTGTGTTGTTCTGCCCGGAAGATCTGATGATCTTAAAAGGCAGCGCCGCACCCAGACGAAAGCTCATCGATACGGCGCTTTGCCAGCTGCGGCCCGGGTATGCACAGGCACTGGCGGAGTATACGAAGCTGTATGAGAGCAAGAGCCGGATTCTGAAGGACTACCACGAAAATCCGTCGCTGTTGGAGCCGCTGCCCGAGTTCAATACAAGACTTGCGCAGGTTGGCGCGATTCTGATCGCGCACCGGGCGCGGTATTTACGTGCGCTCAGTGAAGCAGCGGGCGCATATCACAGCGAGTTTTCCGGCGGCAAGGAGCATTTGACGCTGGAGTATCACACCGTGAGCACCGTCACAGACCCGTTTGCCGAGAAAAAGGTGATTTTCTCGCAGATCCTGGACCATCAGCAGAGCCATTACCGCGCGGAGCTGGAATCGGGCCAGTGCCTGACGGGGCCGCATAAGGACGATTTTGACGCGCGGCTCGGCGAAATGCCGGTGAAAAGTTTCGGTTCGCAGGGGCAGATACGAACGGCGGCCATCAGTCTGAAGCTGGCCGAGCGCGAGCTTCTCCGGCGCGACATGGGCGAAGAGCCGGTGCTGCTGTTAGACGACGTTCTGTCGGAGCTTGACGCGATGCGGCAGGATTTCGTCCTCAACCAGATCAAATCCGGGCAGGTTTTTATCACCTGCTGTGAACCGGGCCGGGTCAGCCAGCTGGGACAGAGCATCGTCGTGGAAAACGGCAGCATTTTATAGGAGGCGCGCGTATGTATCTGGACATCGGCGGAAATCTTTCCGTGCGCGCCGGCTGCGTCATGGGCGTATTCGATCTGGACAACACGTCCTGGTCAAAATGGACGCGGCAGTTTTTACAGCAGGCACAGGCAGAAGGCCGCCTGATCGAGGCGACCGACACACTCCCGAAATCGTTCGTTGTGACGCAGGAATACGGCATTTTTCGGGTTTATCTCTCCCAATATAACGCGGCGGTGCTGGAAAAGAGGCTTTCCAGTCCGCGCGCAGGCAAGTTTTCATCCATAAAGGAGCTTGGAAATGAGTGATCTGTTGAAACAGGATATTGTCGAGACCGAATATGACGCCAGTCAGATTCAGGTACTCGAGGGGCTGGAGGCCGTCAGAAAGCGGCCCGGCATGTACATCGGCTCGACGAGCGTGTCGGGTCTGCACCATCTGGTCTATGAGATCGTGGATAACGCGGTCGATGAAGCGCTTGCAGGCTACTGCAAGCACATCACCGTGACCATCAACGAAGGAAATACCATCACCGTCACCGACGACGGACGCGGCATCCCCGTGGATATTCAGGCGCAGACGGGCAAGCCCGCGCTGGAGGTCGTGTATACCGTGCTGCACGCGGGCGGTAAATTCGGCGGCGGCGGCTATAAGGTCTCCGGCGGCCTGCACGGCGTGGGCGCGTCGGTTGTCAACGCCCTGTCCGAGTGGCTGGAAGTGTCGGTGCACCGCGACGGCAAGATCTATCAGATGAAATTTTCGCGCGGTGAGATTCTGCAGCCCATGCGCGTGGCCGGCACGACGGATCGCCACGGCACGTCCGTGACGTTCAAACCGGACCCCCTGATGTTCGACACGACGGAATATGATTACGAGACATTGCATACGCGCATGCGCGAGCAGGCGTTTTTGAACGCGGGGCTGCACATCACGATCGCCGACGAACGCATCGACTCGGCCGACAAGCCCGAAAAAGAGCGCAGGGACTCGATGTGCTATGAGGGCGGCATCCGCGAGTTTGCCAAGTGGTACAACCGGCACAAGACGCCGCTGCATGACACCGTCATCTACATGGCCGGCAAAAAGGGCGATGAGACGGCTGAGATCGCGCTGCAGTACAACGATTCGTTCAATGAGACGATCGTTTCCTTTGCCAACGACATCCACACGCCCGAGGGCGGCATGCACGAAGAAGGCTTCAAGCGGGCGCTGACGTCGGTGCTCAACGCCTACGGCCTGAAAAAGGGCATCATCAAGCCCGACGACAAGGTCTCCGGCGACGACGTGCGCGAAGGCCTGACCGCCATCGTGTCGGTCAAGCTGACCGACGCGCAGTTTGAAGGACAGACCAAGGCCAAGCTCGGCAACGCTTCGATGCGCGCGCTGGTATCGTCGATCGTCTCCGACCAGCTGGCGACTTTTTTGGAGGAGAACCCCGCCGTGGGCAAGGTGATTCTGGAAAAGGCGATGCTGGCCAGCCGCGCGCGCGAGGCTGCCAAAAAGGCGCGCGAGAGCATCCGCAGAAAAACCGGTCTGGAATCCGGCCAGATGCCCGATAAACTGCGCGACTGCAACGACCGTGATCCGGCGCTCACCGAGATCTACATCGTCGAGGGCGACTCGGCCGGCGGCTCTGCCACGCAGGGACGCGATTCGCGCTTCCAGGCGATTTTGCCGCTGTGGGGCAAGATGCTGAACGTGGAGAAGGCGCGCGCCGACAAGGTCTACGGCAACGACAAGCTCCAGCCCGTCATCACCGCGCTCGGCGCGGGCATCGGCGACGAGTTTAACCTCGAGAAGCTGCGCTACCACAAGGTCATCATCATGGCCGATGCTGACGTGGACGGCTCGCACATCCGCACGCTGCTTTTAACGTTCTTCTTCCGCTTCATGCGGCCTTTAATTGAGCAGGGCTATGTGTATTCCGCCGTACCGCCGCTCTACAAGCTGACGCGCGGCAAGACCTCGCGCGTGGCGTTCTCGGATGAGCAGCGCGACGAAATTTCCAACGAGATGCGCGGCGGCAACCCCAACGTGAAGATCGATATTTCCCGGTTCAAGGGCCTTGGTGAAATGAACCCGCACGAGCTGTGGGAGACGACCATGGACCCCACCACGCGCACGCTGCGGCGCATCACGCTCGAGGACGCGGTGGCGGCCGACCAGATCTTCACCGTGCTCATGGGCGAGGCCGTGGAGCCGAGAAAAGAATTCATCGAGCAGAACGCGAAATATGTCGTGAATCTCGATATCTGATAAACTCCAGAAAAAGGAGAACTGCAAATTGGCACATAAGAAAGATTACAAGCCCGAGGATATCATGTTCCCCGAGCAGACCATTGTCCAGTCCGAGCTGGTGCAGGAGATGAAAAGCTCGTACATCGACTATGCCATGTCCGTCATTGTGGGCCGGGCGCTTCCCGATGTGCGCGACGGCCTGAAGCCCGTACACCGGCGTATCCTGTACGCCATGTACGAGGACGGCCTGACGTCCGACAAGCCCTTTAAAAAGTCCGCCACCTGCGTGGGCGACGTGCTGGGCCGGTACCATCCGCACGGCGACCAGTCGGTCTACGACGCGCTGGTGCGTCTGGCGCAGGATTTTTCCATGCGGTACTTACTCGTTGACGGCCACGGCAACTTCGGCTCCGTCGATGGCGACCCCCCTGCGGCTTACCGTTACACCGAGGCGAGAATGTCGAAGCTCTCGAACGAGATGCTGCGCGACATCGAGAAAGACACCGTCGACTGGGATCCCAACTTCGATGAAACGCGCAAAGAGCCGCGCGTGCTGCCGTCGCGCTTTCCGAACCTGCTGGTCAACGGCTCGTCGGGTATCGCCGTCGGCATGGCCACGAACATCCCGCCGCACAACCTGCGCGAGGTCATTGATGCCTGCGTGTGCGTGCTCGACAATCCGGAGGCGGAGCTCATTGACCTCATGGAGCATATTCAGGGTCCGGACTTCCCCACGCGCGGCATCATCATGGGCCGCAGCGGCATCAGAGCCGCCTACGCCACCGGCCGCGGCAAGGTGACCGTGCGCGCGCGCACCGAGTTTGAGGAATTCGGCCAGAACCGCGAGCGCATCATCGTGACCGAGCTTCCCTATCAGGTCAACAAGCGCCAGCTCATCGCCGCCATGGCCGAGCAGGTGCGTGACAAGCGGCTCGACGGGATCTCGGATATCCGCGACGAGACCGACCGCAACGGCATGCGTATCGTCATTGAGCTGAAAAAGGACGCGAATCCGCAGGTGGTCTTAAACCGCCTGTTTGCCCAGACGCAGATGCAGACCACGTTCGGCATCACGATGCTGGCGCTGGTCAACAACCAGTCGCAGCCGCGCATTCTCTCACTGCGGCATATTCTCGATGAATACCTGGCGTTCCAGGAGCAGATCATCACCCGCCGGACGAAGTTTGACCTCAAAAAAGCGCAGGACCGCCAGCATGTGCTGCAGGGACTGCTCATCGCCGAGGACAACATCGACGCGGTCATCAAGACCATCCGCGAGAGCTACGACGACGCGAAGGAGCGTCTGATGGAGCGCTTCGGTCTGTCCGAGATTCAGGCGCAGGTCGTGCTGGATATGCAGCTCAAGCGGCTGCAGGGGCTCGAGCGCGAGAAGCTGGAGAACGAGTACAAAGAGCTGGAAGAGCGCATCGCGTACTATCTGCGGCTGTTGTCCGACGAGCAGCTTCTTAAATCCGTCCTCAAGGAAGAGCTTATCGCCATCCGCGACAAGTTCGGCGACGAGCGCCGCACCGAAATTCAGGACGTGGAGGATGAGATCGACATCGAAGATCTCATCGAACAGGAGCAGTGCGTCTTTACCATGTCGCACGCGGGCTATATCAAGCGTGTTCCCGCCTCGACCTACCGCAGTCAGAAGCGCGGCGGCCGCGGTGTGACGGGCATGACCACGCGCGAGGAGGATTTTGTCGAGGCGGTGTTCTCGGCCTCGACGCACGATTACATTCTGTTCTTCACGAGCCTCGGCAAGGTGCATCGCAGAAAGGGCTATCAGATCCCCGAGGCAGGACGTACGGCCAAGGGCACGAATCTGGTGAACATTCTGCCGCTGGAGCCCGGAGAAAAGGTCACGGCAGGCATCACGGTGCGCGATTTTGACGAGGACAATCTGCTCTTCGTCACCAAGCAGGGCACGGTCAAGCGCGTGACGCTTTCGTGTCTGAATACGGCAAGAAAAGCGGGCATCCGCGCGCTGACGCTGGCGGAAAACGACGAGCTGATCGCCGTCATGAAGACCACGGGCGAAAATGAAATCCTGCTCGCCACGCGCAACGGCATGGCCATCTGCTTCGATGAAAACGATGTACGCATCATGGGCCGGGACGCAGCCGGCGTCAAGGGCATTACGCTCTCTGGCGGCGACTATGTTGTGGGCGCGGGTATCGTGGCCGAGGGCAAGCAGCTCTTAAGCGTTACCGAGCTTGGCTACGGCAAGCGCACGGAGCTCAGCGAGTATATGCGCCTCGGCGAAAACGGCCAGCGCCAGCCGCAGCAGCGCGGCGGCAAGGGCCTGAAAAACTACAACCTCACGGCCAAGACCGGCTGCGTGGCGGGTGTTGCCATCGTGGGCGGCGACGACGATGTGATGCTCATTGAAAACGGCGGCGTCATCATCCGCATGCCGGTGTCGGACATCAACATCTACAAGCGCGACACGCAGGGCGTTATCCTCATGCGCGTGGAAGAGGGCAACCGCGTCATCTCCATCGAGCGGGTCGATCCGGAAGAATCCGAGGAGCAGGCATGAAAACCATACTGCTGAAAAAACGCTTTGCGGTTTTTCAGCAAGGGGATGCGGCCTGCTGCGTCGCACTCGCTTTGCTCGCACGTTTGCAGGCCGAGGTGTATGGTTCCCGACGTACACGCCTCGTCGAAGCAAGCTCCATATCGCTTGTTGCGGCATAAATGCCTGCAAAGACGGGATACGTTTTGAAAAAGAGCCGCCGGCAGGAGGGCAGGATATTGAAAACTGTTACGATCTATACGGATGGAGCCTGTTCGGGCAATCCCGGCCCGGGCGGCTGCAGCCGCGCCAAGCGCGGCATACTTCCCTGTCGGGAAGGTGCCGGCGCAGCCGGCGAAAGGGGATCGAAACAAATCCTTACAGCCGCCGGCAGGAGGGCAGGATATTGAAAACTGTTACGATCTATACGGATGGAG
>JAEDFW010000174.1 GCA_016297855.1 Oscillospiraceae bacterium | reverse complement strand
CGTTCCGTCGGCATGCTGCAGTTTTCCACCATGCTGGCATTTTCCAGTTTACCATACTCTGCAAGCAGTTTCTGTAATTCCAGAATTGAGCGCCCGGCCTTCATAAACACCTTATTGGCAGGTACATCCATGAGTTTTTCCGCATCATGCGAGGCCGGAATGATCAAAAGCGGCTCAGCGCCAAGGCACAGGGAAATCCCGAGCCTGGCCGCCGCTGCACAGAACGACGGCACACCCGGTACAATCTCAGCCGGGTATCCCAGGGCGAGCACCTTCTGGTGGATGTAAAGATACGTAGAGTAAACAGTCGGGTCTCCCAGCGTCAGAAACACCACCTGTTTTCCTTCATCCAGCAGCGCGCAGATCGTTTTCGCAGCAGCAGTATGTGCCGCGTCCATTACGGATTGGTTACGCACCATCGGCGTATTAACGAAAACCACTTCCTGATTGCTTAAATACGGCCTGGCGATTCGCAAAGCCGTATTGTCAGACCCGCTTGTGTCAGGCACCATGACAACGTCAGCCTCACGCAGCACACGCACGGCCTTCATGGTCATCATCTCCGGATCACCCGGGCCTACGCCTACGCCGTAAAGCCTGCCCTGCAGCAAAAGTGCGCTTACGGCCTCGCGGCAGTGCAGAACAAGCAAGTCCCGAATAGCCTCGCACTCGCCGATGCCCTTCATCACACAGCGAACCGCATAGCCCTCTGCCTCCAGCGTGCTCTTCCACGAACCCGCGCCGCCGGCCATGTCGTTTTTCGCATGATCGCCCGCGACCAGCATGAAAGGTACCAGCGTGATGCGGCGGATCTGCGGCCGTTTTTGGAGCTTTTCCAGAACTGAATCCAGCGTGGGATAGCCCTCGACCGTAGCGACAAAGACGCGCTCACAACGCAGCTGCAGTACATGTTCCATCTGCGCGTAGGCGGAATTTGCAAAATGCGGCGTGCCGTGTCCCATGAAAATGAGCGCCTCATCCTCCTCCGGCTCGCCAAGCCAGCGCAAAAGCGCAGCGGCTACGGCCGTGTAATCGCACTCGGCGTGCAGAAGCGGCATACCGATGCTGAGCTTCATCCGTGAGCGGAACGGCTCCACCTGCGCCAGCATCTTCTCATATTCCTCACCATGCATCACATGCGTCGGCTGTACAGCCACATGCGTATAGCCTTCATCCAGAAGCCGCTGCAGCGCTTCTGTAACATTGTCAATCAAAACGCCGTCGCGCGCGCACAGCTTTTCTATGATCCTGCCGCTGGTGAACGCACGCCGGACTTCCCAGCCCGAAAACGACACAGCGAGCGCGCGCTCCGTCGCAGCAATGGTCTTTTCCAGCGTGTCAGGGTATGACGTGCCGAAGGAGACGGCAATAATCGCTTTCTTCATTGATTCACTCTCTTTCGTTTCCGGATGCGGTGTAGAGAAGCGCGTTGCAGATCGCGGCGGCCAGATTACTGCCGCCTTTTCTTCCGCGCGCCACGATCCACGGGCAGTCCATCTGCATGGTCAGCTCTTTGGCCTCGATGACGTTCACAAAGCCGACCGGCACACCGATGATGAGCGCAGGCGGCGTAAGTGTGCCGTCTTTCCACAGTTCATATAACCGCACCAGCGCTGTCGGCGCGTTGCCGATGGCATAGACGAGCGGCCGATGCATTGAGGCTGCGCGCTCCATACTCACTGTTGCGCGCGTCACACCGCGCGCTTTTGCCTCAGCGGCCACTTCCGGGTCTGCAATATAATTGTATACCTGCCCTCCGAACCTGGCAAGCACGCGTTTGTTGATGCCGGACATTGCCATTGTGGTATCAGTTACGATATCCGCACCATCTAAAAATGCCTGTACCCCGAGCTGCACAGCGTGTGGCGAGAAGCAGAGGTTCTCAGCGTAATCAAAATCCGCCGTGGTGTGAATGGCGCGCAGAATCACCGCCTCGTTTTCCGGCTCGAGAGGATGCGGCAGCTCCGAGCGGATGATCTGCATGCTGCGCTGCTCGATTTCGGCAGGGGCGACCTGCTGCAGCTCTACGTGCATATGTTTTCCTCCATGATCGCATAGATTTTTTCCATGTCAAGACTTTTTCGCACACCGTCAGCCAGAAGATCGTACTGCCGCTGTTTATACACGTCCCAGTCCTCCACGCCCTGCGCCATGTCAAGTCCCTTTGCACGAAGCAGGCATGAGACAAACGCGCGCGCAAACGTACCGTCGTCAAAAATGCCGTGAACATAGCTGCCCCAGACGTTTCCGTCCGCCATGCCGTCGGCAGTTTCTGCGTCCGTCTGCCACAGAAGAGAAAAATCCGTATTGCCGGACGTTCTTCCCATGTGAATCTCGTAGCCGGTAAAACGAACGCCATTCAGACCTGCAAATACGCCGCGCGCATGTTGGACGCAGCCTGTAACGCGTGTGCGGGCCTTTTCGCCCAAAAAAACCGTTTCAGCATCCAGAAGTCCCATGCCGCGCAGTT
>JAEDFW010000173.1 GCA_016297855.1 Oscillospiraceae bacterium | reverse complement strand
ATCAGGCCGCCGTTTGACGCGCTGCCATCGGCGCTGTTGTTCACGGCAAGCTCGGCGAAGCTCTCCTCAGTCGATTCCCCGTCGATCCACTGCTGCAAAATTGCCTCGGCCTGCTCCGATGCCAGCTGCCAGGCCTCGTCGGTATAGGTACCGTCCTCATTCTGCTCCTGCGGCACAATCAGGATGTGGCGGATATCGATGTTCGGCACATCGAGTTTCTGCACGCCGTTCGCCTCGTACTCCTCCGCATGCGCGTCATAGTAGGCGCTCACGTCGTCATCCGTATAGCTGTGTGCGTCGACCAGCGACTGCAAATATGCCGAAGCAAGCAGATTATCGGCTACAACATCGGCATATTCCTGCACCGTAACACCGGGGCCGAACTGCAGCTGTAAAAATTCATCGGCGCTCTCGTAGCCGTAACCCACAGCGGCCTCGGTCATATTATCCACAAACGTATCGAGATACGCCTGTTCCTCGTCGCTGAGCGTAAAGCCGGCAGCCTCCGCCTCCTGCGCGAGTGCAGCAATGTGGTGGAACATCAAAAAGGCGCGGTCGATAAACTGCTGCTGCCAGGTGACATTCTCCCCGTAAAGCTGCTCATCCAGGCCAAGCGACGTATCCATGAAGTAGGGCAGATAGCTTCCATAGGCGCTTGCGAAGGAATAGTACTGCTGCCAGTAGTACAGACCCATTTCGCGGTTTGTGAGCTCGCTGTCTGCGCATGTGGCAACAACCGTGCCCAGCACGCTGTCGGTCAGCTGTTCCGCCGTGGCAGTATACGAGGTGTAGCCGAAATCATTGGTGTGCACAACCGAACCGTCATCGGCGGCAGGCGCATCAGACGCGTCCTGCTGCGCGGTGTCATTCAAACCTTCAGACGCGGGGGCTTCGTCCGGTGTCTGCTCCGTCTTTCCGCCGGGCAGCAGGCACACGAGAAGCGTTGCCACGAGTGCGATGACCAGAACGCCCGCTACGATACCCAGCACGATCCGTCTCGTGCCGGATTTCTTAGCCTTCTTCTGGGCAGCAAGTTCGTCAGCAAAATACTCTCCGGCATGATCGCAGCCGGGCAGCGCGTCACATTCGGCGCACGGTTCGGTGCGTCCGCACTGCTTGGCCGTTTCATCGGCCGGTTCCTCTGCTGCAGGTTCTTCATTTGTCCCTTCTGTCGCAGGATCCTCTGCCGCAGTTGTCTCCGCCGCAGGATCCTCTGCCGCAGTGATTTCTTCCGTGTTCTCCCCATCCGTCTGCGCCTTGCCGCAGATAGGGCAAACGGTAGCGCCGTCTTCCAGCCCGGCGCCGCAATACTTACAGTTCATAATGATTACTCTTCTTTCTACCGCGCTGCGCGCGGTGGGATTTTGCATTTATTCCGCTTCAAACAGTCCCGCCGGCTCATAGAGCACAATGGCGTCGTAGTCGACCTGAAACAGGTACGCCCCCGTCAGACTGAGAAACATATTTTGATACTGCTCACTGCGCAGATCGTCCGCCGCCTCGCTGAGTGCATCGCTTTCGCTCTGGCATTCGGCGTAGTCAGCCTCGTGCAGATCGCGGTAGTCCGCAGCGTCCTCGCCGGAAACCTCGATTGCTTCATATACCTCGTCCGAGTACGCGGCTGCCAGATGCGTATCATACAGATACTGCGCAAAGCTTTCGCGCGTAGCCGCATGGCCGAACGACGCACGGAGATACGCATCCACGTCACTATAGCCCTGCTCTTCTGCAGCCTCGTCGAACTGCGAAAGCACCCGGTCATACGCGCTCTGGTATTCCTCCGGCAGTACGAAGCCTGCTTCACGCGCCGCAAGGGTCATAGAGACGGTGTCGCGCACGGTGATGAGCGTACGCTCCAGAAAATAGTCCTGCCAGGTGCGCGCATCGTCGTACATCTGCTCGGCCGGCGAAACTGTCGCGTCAAAACCCGGCAGGTTTTCGCCCACGGCGTTCACGAAGTAAAAATACTCGCTCCAGTAATAGTAGCTCAGATCGCGGTTCGTCAGCACAAAATCGCCGCAGGTCACGACCACCGCCTGCGCAGCCGTCTCGCGCCGGTGCCGCACAGCCGCGCCGGCAATGAGCGCAGCAATGCTGCACACCAGCAGCACACTCACCAGCGTCAGCACCACAGCTGTCTTGCGGCCGGGCCGATTCTGCCTCTTCTGTACAGGCAGTTCCTGCTGTGTCATACAGTTCCCTCCCATATCTCAGCACAGTGTACCATACCCCCGCGTCATTTGCAATCGCCGTGAGCCGGGAAAAATCTGAACAATTTCTTAATTTTGCCGTTTTGCCGCAACTGACGGTGAAAAATTCAGGAAACAAAATCGCAATCGTTGAAAATCCGCAGCTTTTCTGATACAATGAATTGTCAAGTTACAAAATTCGGAGGACGCGCAAATTGGAACGCAACACCACCGTCATCGCGCAGGAGGATCTGCGCCGCCAGCAGGAGATCTGCGATACTA
>JAEDFW010000172.1 GCA_016297855.1 Oscillospiraceae bacterium | reverse complement strand
ATTGAGCGCGAATACGGCGCGATTGTCGTGGCGACGGGCTATAACCCCATCAAGCTCGACCAGTTTGATGAGTTCGCCTACAGCCAGAGCCCGGACGTTGTCTCGAGCCTTGAGTTTGAGCGGCTCATGAATGCGGCCGGTCCTACCAGCGGCACGCTCCTTCGTCCGTCCGACCATACGCACCCGAAAACCATCGTGTTTGTGCAGTGTGTTGGCTCCCGCTGCGACGGCGCGCAGAAGGGAAAGCCCTACTGCTCGAAAATCTGCTGCATGTATACGGCCAAGCACGCGATGCTCTGCCGTGAAAAATACCCCGACACCGACGTGTACGTGTTCTACATCGACGTGCGTACGCCGGGCAAGGGCTTTGACGAGTTCTATCGCCGCGCAGTTGAGGAATACGGCGTGCATTACATCAAGGGTATGGTCGGCAAGGTCGTGCCGGAAGGCGGCAAGTTGAAGGTGCAGGCTTCTGACCTGCTTGATAACCGCCAGCTGCATATCGACGCCGATATGGTCGTGCTGGCCGCGGCGATCGAGCCCGACGAATCGGCAAGACCGCTTGCCACGATGCTCACGGCATCGATGGATACCAACGACTTCTTTACCGAGGCTCACCCGAAGCTCCGGCCTGTGGAAAGCCCCACGGCGGGCGTGTTCCTCTCCGGCGCATGTCAGGGCCCGAAGGACATTCCCGAGACCGTCGCGCAGGCGGGCGCTGCCGCGTCGAAGGTCATCGGCCTTCTCAGCAAGGATCAGCTCACCTGCAACCCGTGCGTGGCGCAGCCGGATGAGCTGATGTGCAACGGCTGCTCGAGCTGTGAAAAGGTGTGCCCCTACGGCGCAATTACTTACGTTGACAAGGAATTCAGAGGCCCCAACCGCACGACGCTGTTGCGCCGCGTGGCGCAGGTCAACCCGGCTGTGTGTCAGGGCTGCGGCGCATGTACCGTGGCGTGCCCGTCCGGCGCGATGGACCTCAAGGGCTTCTCCAACAAACAGATCATGGCGGAGGTGGATGCAATATGCAGGTAAACGGCGAATGGAAACCCACAATCGTGGCGTTCTGCTGCAACTGGTGCTCTTACGCGGGCGCAGACCTGTCCGGCACGAACCGCCTGAACTATCCAGCAAACGTGAAGATCATCCGCATCCCGTGTTCCTGTCGCCTGAATCCCCTGTTCATCCTTCGCGCGTTCCAGCGCGGGGCTGACGGCGTGATTCTGTGCGGCTGCCATCCCGGCGACTGCCACTATACCACCGGCAACTATTACGCCAGACGGCGCATGACGCTGCTGTTCTCGATGCTCGACTTCCTCGGCATTGAGCGCGAGCGTACCCGTGTCGAATGGGTCTCGGCGGCAGAGGGCGCAAAGTTTGCCGCGACGATGAACGATTTCGTTGCAACCATCACAAAACTCGGCGAGAACCGCAGACTGGAGGATCTGAGATGCAAAGAGTAAAAGAAAAAGCCATCGAGCTTCTCACATCCGGCACGGTCGACCGTGTGCTCGGCTGGAAGGCCGGCGAATTCTTCTATGATCTCACACCCGCCGTGTTCACGAGTGCGGAGGAGATTGAAAAAGACTTTGTCTACAGCGTCTTTTCCGGCGCAAATCTGTCCAAATACCTCATCGCCGAGTCGCGCAAGGGCGGCAAGGTGGCGGTATTCTTAAAGCCGTGCGATTCGTATTCGTTCGTGCAGCTTCTCAAAGAGCATCGCATCTGGCGTGAAAATGTCTACGCCGTAGGCGTGCAGTGCGACGGCATGTGCGACGCGGAAAAGCTGAAAGAAGCCGGCGCGTCAGGGCTTACCTCCGTGCGCGAGGAAGGCGAAACGCTGGTCGCGGAAACCATCTACGGCGAAGTTCGCGTGGAAAAGAGCAGGGCGCTGCTCGGCAAGTGCCAGGTGTGCAAGAGCAAGAAGATCGTCTGCTTCGACGAGCTGATCGGTGAACAGGGTGAAGAGATCCCCGACAATCACCGCTTCGACGAGGTAGCAAAGCTCGAAGCCATGACGGCGGAAGAACGTTTCGCTTTCTGGCGCGGCGAGCTGTCTCGCTGCATCCGCTGCAACGCCTGCCGCAACGTGTGCCCCGCGTGCAGCTGCGAAAAGTGCGTGTTTGATAATCACGACCTCGGCACGGACAACAAGGCCGCGGCCGATTCGTTCGAGGAAAACATGTTCCACGTCATCCGGGCGTTCCATGTGGCCTCGCGCTGCACCGACTGCGGCGAGTGCTCGCGTGTCTGCCCGCAGCACATCCCGCTGCATCTTTTAAACCGCAAGTTCATCAAGGACATCAACGAGCTCTACGGCGAGTATCAGGCTGGTGCCGACTTTGAGACGAAGCCGCCGCTCATGGACTTCACCAAGGGCGACTGTGAACCGTCGGTCGTGTACGAGAGAGGAGGCGCGAACGCATGAAAAAACTGCCAAGAAACCAGCTTGACAGCCTTTTTGCCGCGCTGAGC
>JAEDFW010000171.1 GCA_016297855.1 Oscillospiraceae bacterium | reverse complement strand
GAGGGCGGCGGCCAGCCGGGCGATACCGGTGTGCTCGGCGGCATCCGGGTGACGGATACCCATGCCAGCGGCGATGAAATTGTGCACTACTGCGCTGCGCCGCTTGAAGTCGGAGCGTCGGTCACGGGAGAAATTGACGCGCGGCGGCGGTTTGATTTCATGCAGCTGCACTCCGGCGAGCATATTTTAAGCGGCATCGTCCACGCGCGTTTCGGCTATGACAACGTGGGCTTTCACATGGGCGCTGACATGGTCACGATCGACTTTTCCGGGCCGATTTCGGCGCAGCAGCTGCGCGAAATTGAGCGTGCGGCCAACGAAGTCGTCTGGAAGAACCTTCCGGTCGAGGTGACATACCCCGACGAAGTGAGCCTGAAGACCATCCCGTACCGCAGCAAAAAAGAGCTCACAGGGCGCGTGCGCATTGTGACGATCCCGGGAGTGGATATCTGCGCGTGCTGCGGAACGCACGTCAGCAGCACCGGCGAGATCGGACTGATTCGGATCTTCTCAGTGCAGAAGTTCCACGAAGGCGTGCGCCTGGAGATCCTGTGCGGACGGCGCGCGTATGAATATGCAAGCACGCTCATCGAGCAGAACCGCATCTGCTCCACGCTGCTCTCGGCACGCGCGACTGAAACGGCCGCGGGTGTGGAGCGGGTGCTGTCAGAGCTTGGCGCGATGAAACTGCGCGCGGCGCAGCTGGAATCACAGATGTTTGCCGCGAAAGCGCAGACGCTTTCCGGTGCGGGAAACGTGCTGCTGTTTGAAGATGGGCTTACACCGGACGGCGTGAGACGACTGGCCGACGCCGTGATGGCGTGCTGCGGCGGCAGGTGCGCCGTCTTTTCCGGCTCCGATGGCGCGGGCTATCAGTATGCCGTGGGACAATCGGGCGGTGATCTGCGCGAATTTACCAGACGCATGAATGCGGCGCTGGATGGACGCGGCGGCGGCAAACCCTTCTTCGTACAGGGCTCGGTGCGCGCCGCACGCGCGGCGATTGCGCAGTTTTTCAGGGAGGAAATGTGATGTTTCAGGATATCGCGCCGCATGTGTACCACAACGAGATGCGCTTCCGGAAGCCAGAGCCGGGCGATTTTGTGCTGCACTACCGCGAAAAAGGGCTTCTCTATCTGCGTGAAACGCCGGACGGAATTGAGCTGCCAACGCTCGGGCAGATGGGTGCGGATGAAACGCAGCTGACGTATTTGTTTTCCGTTGACGATCATGCGTATGATCTGCTCGCGTGCGAAACCCCGTTTCCGGAAACTGACGGCTGGCATTACGCGTCCACAGTGCAGCTGCGTTCGCTTGAACCGGGCGAGCAGATGTTTGCCGCAGCGGTTGGCGAGAGCTTGTTCCGATGGTACCGGCATCAGCGGTTCTGCGGCGCGTGCGGCACGCCGATGGAGCAAAGCAGAACCGAGCGCGCGATGGTTTGTCCCCGGTGCGGCAATACCGTCTATCCCAAGATCTGTCCTGCCGTCATCTGCGCGGTCTATGACGGCGACCGGCTGCTTCTGACGCGGTATCGCGGCAGAGCCTTCAAAAAGTATGCCCTGATTGCCGGATTTCATGAGATCGGAGAGACGATCGAGGACACCGTGCGCCGAGAGGTGATGGAGGAGACGGGCGTCAGGGTCAAAAATCTGCGCTTTTATAAGTCACAGCCCTGGGTGTATACTGATTCGCTTCTCATGGGCTTTTTCGCCGAGCTGGACGGCTCGGACGCGATCACCATGCAGGAAGATGAGCTTTCCGAGGCGGCTTGGTTTTCCCGTTCGGATATTCCGTGCGATCATTCGCACATCAGCCTGACGGGCGAAATGATCGAGCGGTTCCGGCAGGGAAATTTTTGAGTGGAATCTTTTGGCAAACGCTTTCTTTTTGCCGGTGTATGGTGTAAGATAAAGAAAATACCCGGTGGAAGGCGGCTGAGAAGATGCAGGAAGAAAACAAACAGGCGATAGAGCAGCAGACGCAGGAACCGCTCATTGCGGTCGGTGAAAACGGTGCGGAACGGCCCGAAGAGGAATATCCGGCGGTCGGTGAAAGCGGCGCGTCGGAACCGGCAGAAGCGCCGCAGGACAAACAGGAGAAGAAACCAGAGCCCGGCGGTCGGCGCGATATTCTGCATCTGGTGTGTGGCGGATACCTTCTGTATCTGGCGTATAAGCTGCTGACAGGCTTTCTGAAGGACTATCCACAGAGCGGATGGACGACCAATCTCGTCGTGTGCATTGTGGGCACAATTGTCTTTGCGATTGTGGGCGTGGTTTTGCTCGCGGGCTGCATCAAGCGCTTTTTGCAGCGCATGAAGGATTCGAATGAACACTGAACAGACAGGAGTAACATGGCATGGAAGATTTTAACCTGATTCTGGATCTGATCGGCCTTGGCTGCGGCGTGTACTGCATGTATACCTGGCTCAAGCTGACGCTGAGCGGCAGACTGTTCAAAAACAGCCTGCTTGTGCCGAA
>JAEDFW010000170.1 GCA_016297855.1 Oscillospiraceae bacterium | reverse complement strand
TCTTTCCGCTTTGCGCGTGCGTGCGCGCGACCGAGGCCAGAAAACTGCCCGCCTCACGCGCCTGGCAGCAGAGCATGTCTGTCAGGATCACCGGCGCATAGCCAAGGCTGCGGCAGCTCTGCGCGGCTGCTGCAACCAGTTCACGCACGCTGCCGGTAATGTGCGTCGTCACATTATCCAGCGTCTTCGGTGTGGGCCGCAGCAGGCACGCGCGCGCCTCGTCTGACAGGCGCAGCCGGTATTTTTCACACACCGCCAGCGCCTGTTCGGTCGTCGACGAATCTGGATACGCCGGGCCGGAGGCGATCATGTCCAGCGGATCTCCCAGAATATCCGACAGCACGACCGAAACCACATGCGCCGGCGCGCAGGCCTCTGCAAACCGCCCGCCTTTCACGGCGGACAGGCGCTTTCGCACCGTGTTCATTTCCACAATATCGGCACCGCAGGCCAGCAGCTGCGCCGTGATATCCTGCAGCTCCTCCGGCGCGACGAGCGGCAGTTCGAACAACGCGCTGCCACCGCCCGAGAGCAGAAACAGCACCGTATCTCCCTCGCCAAGTCCAGTTACCAGCTCCAGCGCGGCCTTCGCGCCGCGAAACGAGTTCTCGTCCGGCACGGGATGCCCGGCTTCCACGCAGGTATAGTTTGCAATGGACCCCATCACATGGCCGTATTTCGTAACCACCACACCGTCGGCAACGCGCGTGCCCAGAACATTGTGCGCAGCGTTTGCCATCTGCCACGCAGCCTTTCCGGCCGCGACCAGCACCACGCGGCCGGTCAGCGTTTGCTGTTCCAGTGCCCGGCGCACCGCAGCGTCCGGCTGCACCGCCGAAATGGCTTCGCGCACGATTGCATCGGCGTGTGCGCGCAACACAGAAATTGACATTGTCTGCCCTCCAAAGCAGTTTTTTTCAGTATAACATCGTTTGACGGCGCGGTCAATCATGCAAACCGCTCGGCCTGTGTCCGCAGGCAGTGATCTGTACCGGCGTTCGGTTCCTGCTTACAGCCTGCTTCCGGAACCGCACATCCGGGACCTTCACCGGCGTGTGCTCTGATTACTCGCCGGGCAAGTTCAGATGCAGTTTTTTCACAAAATTTCCTTTCTGACGTGAAGCTGCCAAAAGACTTGTTCCATAAACCGTGCAGAACGGCGCTGATAATAAGCCATAAACGTTCCTCCGTTCATGTTTGAGCCGGCGGCCGCAGAGATGCGACCGCCGGCTCATAGTCGGTTCATTAAAGTGTTACCCAGATGTTTCCCTCACGGTTCGATTTCAGGCAGGCGTGGATGAATTTCACGCCCTGCAGTCCGTCATATCCTGTTGGATAGTCGATCCTGTCCGGGGCAAACGTCCCGTCCTGCTTCGCGCGGATACAGTCGATGAACGAACGGTACAGATTCGCCATTGCCTCCAGATATCCCTCGGGATGACCGGACGGCAGACGGCCGTACTTGGCAGCGCCGGGCTTGATCGCGCCGTAGCCGCGGTGCAGCTCACTGGAAACGCCATCACGCGAAATGATGGTGACCTTCTCCGGCTCCTCCTGAAACCACTGAAGCGAGCCGTTTTCGCAGTAGATCCGTACACGCAGACTGTTGTCGTGGCCGATGGCGAACTGGCTGGTCCAGTACACGCCGGTCGCGCCGCCTTCATACTCGACCATCACAACGTCGTTGTCATCGAGTACACGGCCGGGAACAACAACGTCCATTTTGGCCAGCACGCGCTTGATCTTGAGGCCGGTCATCATCGATACCGCGTTTTCCACATGCGTACCAAGATCGCCCAGACAGTTGACGCCGCCGGACTGGGCCGGATCGCAGCGCCACTGCCCCTGCTTTCCGCCCCAGTCATCCGCATGAGCCAGCCACCCCTGCGGGTACTCAGCCATGACAGTGCGGATTGCGCCCAGTTCACCCGAAGCAAGCACGTCGCGCACATGCTTTGCCGTGACATGCCCCATATAGGTATAGGTAACCATAAACAGCAGGCCCTTTTTGTCGGCCAGCGCACACAGTTCCTCGGCCTGCTCGACCGTGAGGCACAACGGCTTGTCGCACGAGACATGAATCCCTGCCGTCAGAAACGCTTTGCAGATCGGATAATGACTGACATTCGGCGTGACAACAACAGCGAAATCAATGCCGTCGCCGCGTGCGGCCTCCGCTTTTGCCATTTCGTCATAGGTCGTGTAGCAGCGATCTGGAGAGATGCCCAGCTCCTGCCCGGTCTGCCGGCACTTTTCCGGCGTTCTGGAAAAGCAACCCGCACGCAGCACCGCCTGTCCGTCAAGGTTGATGGCGCGCCGGTGCGCGTCGCCGATAAATGATCCGGGCCCGCCGCCGATCATGCCATAGTTGAGCTTTTTCATGCAGCTTGTCCTTTTTCGTTATCGGCAGACGTCCAGCTGCTCAGCATGCGCCCATCAGCAGTTCCATGACGTACATCTCGAGCTTTTCATAGTTACGCTCGGCGATGCACTGGGCCT
>JAEDFW010000050.1 GCA_016297855.1 Oscillospiraceae bacterium | reverse complement strand
CAGATGGAGCATTTTATCCAGCCCGGAGAAACGCTCGGATGTGCGCAGCTCAGCATCGGCTGCGGCGGCAAGGGACTGAATCAGTCCATTGCGCTGGCGCGTGCAGGCGCAGAGGTCTACCACGCGGGCCTCATCGGCCGCGAGGGAGAGTTTCTGCGCGAGAAAATGGCCGCTGCCGGTGTGAATGTCGATTTTGTGCGCCATGGTGATGGCGCGAATGGTCATGCCATCATTCAGGTGGACAGAACGGGTCAGAACTGCATCATTCTCTACGGCGGTACAAACCGTCAGTTCACGCACGCGTTTATTGACGATGTGCTTTCGCACTTTTCCGCGGGCGATATCGTCGTGCTGCAGAACGAGATTAACGACATCGCCTACATCATCGAGCAGGCGCACGAAAAGGGCCTGCGCATCGCGTTCAATGCCGCACCGATCGGAGAAGAGGTCCTGTCCTATCCCATCGAAAAGCTCGACTGGCTGATCGTCAACGAGATCGAGGGCGGCGCGCTGGCCGGTGAAACGGAGCCGGAGAAGATTCTTGACACGCTGCACGCGCGCTACCCGTCGGTGCGGGTGCTGCTCACACTGGGCATCGACGGCTGCGTCTACTGCGACTGCGAGCAGACCGTGCGCGTGCCGGCCTGCCGCGTCAGGGCCGTGGATACCACCGCCGCGGGCGACACGTTCATCGGCTTCTTCCTGCGCGGCGTGGCTGACGGCAGACCGGTCAAGGACGCGCTCAGGCTTGCCACCGTGGCCAGCGCCATCGCCGTGACCCGACCCGGCGCCGGCGACAGTGTGCCGAAATATGACGAAGTGGTATCTTCCGAGCTGTTGGCATGTCTTTGAGCGAATGGTATCTGGGGCTGATACTGATGCTGGCGGCGCTTCTGCCTTCGGCGGTGCTGCTTGTGCAGGTGTATCGGCTCGACAGTATTGAGAAAGAACCGAAACGGCTGCTGCTGGGCCTTGCCGGAGCCGGCGCGCTGGCAGGTGCGGCCGCCTGCGGTCTTGAGATCGGGCTTTTGTATCTGCTGCGCATACTCATGCCGGGCAGAAGTCTTGTACGGATGCTGATCGAGAATTTTATCATCGTGGGCCTTCTGGAAGAGAGCTGCAAGTATTTGCCCGTGCGCTGGCTTGCATGGCGCAATCCTGCGTTTAACTATCAGTTTGACGCGGTGGTTTACTGCGTGTTCGTGGCGCTGGGCTTTGCGGCGCTGGAGAATGTGCTCTATGTCGGGCAGTACGGCTTTCTGACGGCGCTTACGCGGGCGCTGTTCGCCGTGCCGGGACATTTTTTCTTCGCTGTCTACATGGGCGTGTCGCTGGGGGAGGCAAAAAGAGCTGAGCTGCGGCAGAAAAAGCTGCTTGTTGAGGTCTCTGACGGAAAAAAGCGGCATCTGATCGAGGCACTGGCCGTCCCCACGCTGCTGCACGGCTTCTGGGATTTCAGCCTTGTTTCCGGCAGCCGCATCATGGCAGCGGTGTTTTATGTGTTTGTGCTGGCGTTTTTTGCCGACGCATACCTGAGGCTGCGCAATGCCGCGCAAGGTGACACGCCGCTGGTGTAAAAGGAGAGACAATTTGATTTATTTTGATAATGCCGCCACGACGGTGCAAAAGCCGGCGTGCGTGGCGCAGGCTGTGGCGGATGCCGTCGGTACACTCGGAAACTGCTCGCGCGGCGCGTACGGAGCAAGTCTCGGAGCCTCGCGCGCCGTCTATACCGTGCGTGAACAACTGGCTGCGCTGTTTCACTGTCCGCGCGCTGACCATGTGATCTTTACGCAGAATTCCACCTACGCGCTCAATATTGCGCTTTCAGGTCTGTTTCAACCGGGCGATCACATCATCACCACAGACTGTGAACATAACTCTGTCCTGCGACCGGTCTACCGGCTGATGGAGCAGGGCGTCAGCGTGAGCTTTGTGCCTGCCGACCGGCAGGGACGGCTGGATTACGGCGCGTTTGAAGCGCTGATTCGCCCAAACACGCGCGCAATTGTGTGCATGCACGCGTCAAATCTGACGGGAAATCTGTTTGATATCGAAACGGTCGGGCGCATCGCGCACGAGCACGGAATTTTGTGTATTGTTGATGCGTCGCAGACGGCCGGTGTATTTGACATCAACATGCAAAGACAGCATATCGACGTGCTCTGCTTCACCGGCCACAAGGGCCTCTACGGCCCGCAGGGTACGGGCGGACTGTGCCTGCAGCCAGGCGTG
The DNA here is from genome assembly GCA_016297855.1 of Oscillospiraceae bacterium. GTDB lineage: Bacteria > Bacillota > Clostridia > Oscillospirales > Oscillospiraceae > CAG-170. Next base: position 10,589 of record JAEDFW010000050.1, on the reverse strand, counting down.
GAAGTACGACCGTTTGCCGTTGGCGGCACGGGAGTTCAGACGTACCTGCCCACACAGCCTGCGCAATATCCTGCAAGGCTCGAAGCCGGCACGCTCAACGCGCACGGCATTGCGGGTCTCGGCGCGGCACTGTCGTGGCTGGGGAAAACGGGGATCGACACTATCCGTGCGCATGAGCAGGTGCTTGTCAGGCGGTTCTACGACGGCGTGCGGAAAATCCCGGGCGTAACGGTCTACGGCGACTGGGACCGCTGGCCGCGCGCAGCCATCTGCGCACTCAATATCGCGGGACTGGACTCCGGCGAGGCAGCGGATCTGCTGGCGGAGGAATATGATATTGCCGTGCGTCCGGGCGCACACTGTGCGCCGCGGCTGCACGAGGCGCTGGGTACGAAAGATACGGGTGCGGTGCGTTTCAGCTTTGGCTTTTTTAATACGGAAGAGGAAATCAATACGGCCATACAGGCGGTGGAAAGGATTGCAGAGCAATGAAGCAGAAGACAAAACAGCTTGTTGTGACATTCCACACCACGGCTGCGTCTATGGCGATGGAGAAGGCGTGTCTGACGGCAGGGCTGCCCGGCAGACTCGCTCCTGTGCCGCGTCAACTCACGGCTGACTGCGGTATCGCCTGGCGTGCAGCGGTTGAGACGCGCGCAGCGCTGGAGGCGCTCATCCGTGAAAACAACCTGGAGACTTCTGGAATATTCGAACTGGAGATTTGATCGATGCGGCGGGACCGGCAGGTTCCGCCGCGCTTGTTTTGTTCAGAATGATCGAAAACAATGCCGGAGCCTGAAATTATTTGTCACTCCTGTTGCAAGCGAGAGAAAATGATTGTATAATATAAAAAAGTTTTTTCCCTGCAAAAATTTTGTTTGAATTTCGAACGCTCGGAACGACGGTGGCGCTTGCGCCGAGAACAGCTCGCTGTGACGTATTGCCGAAATCTGCGTCAAAAGGAGTTTTGGTTATGTCTGAATTCTATGTCAATGGCGTGCCGGTGACGGTGGAAACCAACCGGAAACTGCTGCGCTACCTGCGCGATGAACTGCAGCTCACGTCGGTCAAGGATGGCTGTTCGGAGGGCGCGTGCGGCGCGTGTACGGTTCTGATCGACGGCGAGCCGTGCCGGGCCTGCACGCCCGACACAGACAAACTCGAGGGGAAGCACATCCTCACGGTCGAGGGGCTGACGGATGAAGAAAAGACCCTGTATACCTATGCCTACGGCGAGGCGGGCGCGGTGCAGTGCGGCTTCTGTATTCCGGGTATGGTGCTGTGCACCAAGGCGCTGCTGGATAAAAATCCAGATCCCACCGAGCAGCAGATCAAATACGCCCTTCGCAACAACTACTGCCGCTGCACGGGCTATGTGAAGATCATCGCTGCGGTCAAACTGGCGGCAAAGCTGAAAAGAGCGGGTGAGATTCCTGCACCCAGCCATACCGACTGGAAGCTCGGCTCGAGCGTGCACCGGTTGGATGTGGCCGAAAAGGTGCAGGGTTACGGTAAATATCCCGATGACTGGTATGTGCCCGGTATGACCTACGGCTCTGCCGTACGGGCAAAATACCCGCGTGCGCGGGTGCTCAAAATCGACGCCAGCCGTGCGCTGGCGCTGGACGGGGTGCTGGCCGTGTTGACTGCGGACGATATTCCGGGAGAAAACCGCATCGGCCACATCAAGCACGACCAGTATACGCTCGTTCCCGTTGGCGGGCTGACACATTATCTGGGTGATGCGATCGCGCTCGTCGTGGCAAAAGATCAGCTGACGCTGGAAAAGGCGAAAAAGCTGGTGGATGTGGAATATGAGGTTCTGCCTGCGGTACATAACCCAACTGAAGCTGCTGCCGATGACGCGCCGCATGTCTTTGATGAGGAAGGCACGAACATGCAGGCGGTACGCCGGGTGTCGCGCGGCGATGCCGACGGCGCGATCGCAAAGGCGAAATACGTCATCTCGCGCCACTTTGAAACGCCGTGGACGGAGCATGCTTTTTTGGAGCCCGAGTGCGCCGTGAGCTATCTGGACAAAGACGGCGATGTGATGCTGCTTACCACTGACCAGTCGGCGCACACCACGCTGCATGAGTGCACGCTGCTTCTTGGCACGAAGAAAATCAAGGTGGAGAACCAGCTCGTGGGCGGCGGCTTCGGTGGCAAGGAGGACATGTCGGTACAGCATCACGCGGCGCTTATCACTTATGTGACGGGTCTGCCTGTCAAGGTGAAGCTGTCTCGCGCAGAGTCGCTGCTTGTCCATCCCAAGCGTCACCCGTTTTGGATGGACTTTACGATGGGCTGCGACGAAGAGGGGCATATCCTCGGCGTGAAAGCGAAAGTCGTCTCCGATACGGGCGCGTTTGCCTCTCTGGGCGGACCGGTTCTTGAACGCGCGTGCACGCACGCCGCCGGGCCGTATGCCTATGAAAATTTCTCCATCGAGGGAACTGCCTATTATACCAATAACCCGCCGGCCGGCGCGTTCCGTGGCTTCGGCGTGACGCAGACGTGCTTTGCCATCGAATCGCTGCTCAATGAAATGGCCGACAAGGTGGGCATCAGCCCGTGGGAGATCCGCTGGCGCAACGCCATCCGCCCCGGTCAGGTGCTGCCCAACGGACAGATTGTCGGGCCGGAGACGGGCCTTGCCGAGACGCTGGAGGCCGTGAAGGCCGACTACGACGCGGCTGTCGCGGCAGGAAAGCCCGTAGGCATCGCCTGCGCGATGAAAAATGCGGGCGTCGGCGTAGGCCTGCCAGACTACGGCCGGTGCAAGCTGATTGTGGAAAATGACGGCAAGCTGCATATCTATGCCGGCGCGTCGTGCATCGGTCAGGGCGTGGGCACGGTGCTGGTGCAGATGGTCGTGACCAATACCGGCCTTTCGCGGGATGATATCATCTACGAACGCTCAAACACGTGGATCGCGCCCGACTCGGGCGATACCTCCGGCTCGCGCCAGACGCTTGTCACCGGCGAGGCGTGCCGCCGCGCGTGCGAAAAGCTGAGCGAAGCCCTGCGGCAGAAACCGCTGGCGCAGCTTGCCGGGCAGGAATTCTACGGCGAATATCTTGCGCGCACCGACCCGTTGGGCTCAAAGAAGGAAAATCCCGTCTCGCATGTGGCGTACGGCTACGCTACACAGATGTGTGTGCTGGATAAAAAGACGGGAAAGCTCGAGAAGATTGTCGCGGCACATGATGTGGGCAAGGCCGTGAACCCGATTTCTTGCGAGGGACAGATCGAAGGCGGTGTGGTCATGAGCATGGGCTACGCCCTGCGTGAGCAGTATCCCATTGACGAAAACTGCAAGCCCATCGACAAGTTTGGCAAGCTCGGCCTGTTCCGCGCGCACGAGATCCCCGAGATCAAGGCCATCGTGGTCGATAAACCGGGGCTGGATGTGGCGTGCGGGGCCATCGGCATCGGCGAGATCACGTCGATCCCCACCGCGCCCGCCATTGCCGACGCATACTTCCGACTGGACGGTGAGCGGCGCACAAAATTGCCGCTTGTCAACACGCCGTATGAAAGGAGAAGATGACGATGGCTGTCAAAAAACGCTTTCCCTACCGCGCGGCGCTGGTCGCGTGCAACGGCGGCTGCCGCGCCACGGCTGAGTGCGAATACGGCTGCGTGGCGTGCGGAATCTGTGTCGGTGCCTGCCGCTTTGACGCGATCGAGATCAATGCCCTCGGCGTTGCCGAGGTGAACGAGGAAAAGTGCATTGCCTGCGGCGCGTGCGTGCGCGAATGTCCGCGCGGCCTGATCCATATCCACGACTGCGCAAACCCCATCGTGGTCAAATGCTCAAACCGTGACCTCGGCAAAAACGCGCGTAAGTATTGCGAGGTGAGCTGTATCGGCTGCGGCATGTGCGCCAAAGCGTGCCCTGCGGGTGCCATTGCGGTGCAGGACAACCTCGCCGCCATCGATGAGAGTGTCTGCCTGTCGTGCGGCCAGTGTGCCGTAAAATGTCCGCGCGGCGCGATCCGAGATCTGCGCGGCATCCTGACCGGGCGAAAATGACGGCATTGTGAATTGTTTCTTAAGCTTTTGTGAAGCATATTGACGCGGCTGGGCGAATTTGGTATGGTTAAGCCAACAAATTCGGATGGATGGCGGATATGTGCAAAACGGACAGAAACAACCAAACATGGAAAAAGACCTTCAAGCGCTGGGTGCAGTTTTTCCTGAATCCGCGGCTGCTTCTGTGTTTCGGCATCGCATGGATGCTGACAAACGGCTGGTGCTATGTATTTATACTGCTCGGTACATGGCTGAGCGTCGGCTGGATGCTGGCCGTGGGTACGGCTTGGGCGGGGATTCTGTGGCTGCCGTTCACACCGGAAAAAATCATCACGCTCATTATTGCAATCTTCTTGCTGCGGCTGCTGTTTCCCGGCGATGAAAAGACGCTGCAGCTTCTGCATGAGGAAAAGCAGAAGCTGCACGAAGCGTGGCAGCGGCGCAGAAATGTACGCAGAAAGAAGCGTGAAAATCTTAATAATTCTTAAAACTGCCGTCCGTGGCTTGCCGCCGGCCGGCGGTTTTGCTATCATGACAAAAGATACAATGCAACAAAACCGATTTCATTTCGTCTAAGCAGATAGAAAAGCAAAAAGGAGGCGCTGACAATGAAAAAACGATATGCGCTTGTTGCGCTTTGCCTTGCGCTGCTGCTGTTGAGTGCGTGCGCAAAGCCTGCGCAGGAGGAAGAAAGCCAGATGCAGGATCCGCCGCAGCAGACAGAGCAGACCGATCCGGCGAATACGCCCGACTCCTCCGGCGAGACGGACGAACCGGAGCAGAAAACGGCTGTTTTTTCCTCCAATGTATTGGAGGTGAGTGAATCTGCGCTTCTTGTGGAACCTGCCCAGAGCAGCGCTGAGCGGGCCTCGGCTGACCGCATACATGTTCGTATAACGGATGATACCCGGATTATTGATCTGAACGGAGCTGCCAGCGCACTGGTTAGTATCGGTGTAGGCGACACGGTGGAGATTACCTACAACGGAGAGATTGCCGAGACGTATCCGGCTGAGATCACCGCACAGCGCATCGCGGTCACGGTCAAAGCCGAGCCTGCGCTCGTGCTGCTCACGCCCGTCGAGGGCGAATGGACACAGGCGGACGCTCTGACGGGGGAGCGCGTGACCGTGGAAGAAAGCGACGACGCATTTATTCTGCGCTCGTTGGCAGATCTGGAGCATGTGGAGCTGGCCCGCGTATACTACGACGAGAAGAAGCAGGACTATGTACAGAAGGATCTTCTGTGGATGACAGAGGTGTGGGAAAACGGCAGCGAGCTGGCGGTGATCGAAAAAACGCCGCTCGACGGGCCGAATCTTGCCATCAGCTGGCAGGATGAATATGGTGAGCGCGAACGCCGTCTGGTTCTGCCGGTCAAGGTTAAGGTGGGCGATACACTACAGCGCCGGGTAATCATTACGGCCTATCTGCCGCCATTTTCGCCGGTGGAATTGTCGGCGCAGGTGGACAGTGAAGGCAATGGCACGGCCGCTATCGAGACGAACGCTTATGATGGCGTGGACGCGTTTGGCTTTGAACCGACAAAAACCGAGATCGTCTGCCGTATGAACTACGATATTGACGGCTGCGGCCGTAAGGAGTCGGTGCAGATGCTGCGGCTGTGGGATGATTACGACCAGTACAGTTTCGCGCTGCGCGTGGTCAAAAACGGCGTGTCGTATGACGCAGGCGTAGTGACGGGTTATCCCGGCGACGTCGTCGGGCAGTATCATGTGCAGCTGCCGCGCTATTGTCCGCAGCTGTGGCTGGCGGATCTGAACGGCGACAATCTGGTGGAGATCTATTTTGGCGGCGATATGGCCTCGGACGATTATGCATTCTCTGTCTGGACGGTCGATGAAACGGGATTGAAACTGGTCATGATCGACGGAAAATCGTATATTCCCGCACGCATTGACGCGTTTGAAGACAAAAACATCAAGCTTGAGCAGACGATCTATGTGCTCGGCACCTATCATGGCACAAGCCGCTACTGCTTCGGCCCCACCGATCAGCTCGAGCAGCTTGATGCGTACTGGCAGATTGAAAGTACGTTTGCCCTCAAGCTCAAAAAGGCGCTGCCGGTTACGATGAACGACAATACGCAGACAAGCCTTCCGGCCGGCACACAGCTGTATATCACGGCAACGGACGATCAGAGCGTGGCGTTTTTCAAAACAGATTCCGGACTCACGGGCAGTATCGCCATTGAGCAGGCTGAGGACGGATACAGCTGGCTGATCAGCGGCGTGAGCGAGAACGATTACTTTGACGTGTTGCCCTATGCGGGCTAGGCATTGCCAACAAAAGGGCCTGTCGCAAACAGATTTGTTGCGGCAGGCCCTTTGATTTTGTATTTGGTTGTTTGTGAAAAAAGCTCATCCAACTGCCATCGCATCACCTCCGAAAAAATGTAACCATTTTTACCAATTTGTAACCCACGTCTTCATTATAGCACGGTTTTACCGGAAGTGGCGATATTAAGGCAAATTTAAGATTTGTTCTCCGGTTACAGCCGCGTAATACGGATGTGCGGCAAAACAGACTTAATCAGGGATGCGTCCGCCAGTGCATCGCAGCAGGCCGTAGCCGTACCGGCTGCCGCAGCCAGACGCAGTGCGGTGTCATAGCCCTGCGCGCAGGTGAACCCTGCCAGAAAGCCTGCAAGCATCGAATCGCCCGCACCTACGGTAGAGCGGATCTCGAAACTGCCTTCCGACACTGCGCGGTAGACGCAGCCGTCGCCGGCGGCCAGTACCGAACCGTCTGCGCCCAGCGAGACGAGCACGTTCTCTACGCCGCCTTCGCGGAGCGAGCAGGCCAGTCTTGCTGCGTCGTCAGCGCTGCGGACACTCTCGCCGCACAGTTCGGACAATTCTTCGGCATTGGGCTTGATGAGAAATGGATGATACGCCAGCGCGCGGCGCAGGGGAGCACCGGACATATCGACCACGAGGTTTGCCCCGCGCGAAACGGCAAATGCCGAAAGCCGGTCGAATGCGTCGGGAAGATTTTCTGGCGCATTGCCGTTGAGCGCAAGTGTGTCTCCGCTTGTAACCGGCGCGAGCTTTTCCAGAAGCGTATCGAGTGCCTGCGGCGTGAGATCAGGGCCTTTTCCGTTGAAGGCTGTCTCGTTTTCACCCTCGAGTTTCACATTGATGCGTGTCTGCCCGGCGGGCAGGCGGACAAAATCTGCCGGACAGCGGTATGTACGCAGCAGCGACAGAAACATCTCGCCGCTTTCGCCCGCGATAAAGCCCAGCGCCCGCGTCGGCGCATCGAGCCGCGAGAGAACCAGTGAAACATTCACACCTTTACCGCCCGGAAGCATCCACTCGCGTGCGGCGCGGTTGATCTCGCCAAGCCTTGCGGGCTTTGTCAGGCGAAGAAAATAGTCGATATTGGGGTTGAGTGTAATGGTATAAATCATGGCGATTCCTCCGGTAGGATGACGCGCTGCCTGCTCTGCAGAAGCAGCAGCTGATCGGTTATGGGGTGGCGCAGGCGCAGACAGACGGCGCACAGCTGTTGGGAAACCAGCCCGGCGGCATCGGAATACGCCTTTGACGCGCTCGAGCAATATTGCGGGTCACCTAGAATGGGAAAGCCCGATGCCAGACAGTGCAGCCGGAGCTGATGTGTGCGGCCCGTGATGGGGTGCAGCGCAAGAAGCGCAGTATCGGCGCAGCGCTGCAGCACGCGGTACTCTGTTTTGGCATACTGTCCGCGCGCATCCACCACGCGCAGAAGGCTGCCGCCGCCCAGCTTGTACACCGGCAGCTCAATCACGCCCGAATCCTGCTCCGGCGTGCCGAATACCGCTGCGTGGTACGTTTTTCCTATCTCGCCGGCGCGCAGCATGTCGCACAATTTTGCGTGCACATACGCCGACTTTGCTGCCAGAACGACACCGAACGTGTCGCGGTCGAGCCGTGTGACGGGATGTATGCCACAGCGCTGGCCGGTCGTTTCATAGTGGTACAGCAGTGCGTTTGCAAGCGTGCCTTCATTGCGCTGCGGCGACGGATGCACCAGCTGACCGGGCGGCTTGTCCAGCGCGATGAGCCATTCGTCCTCGTAGAGAATGGAAAGCGGCAGCGGCTCGGCAGGGAAACCCTCCTGCTGCTCGTCCAGCAGCACGGTGACCGCATCGCCCGGGACGATCAGACGGTCGGTGTGGGCGGGCTCGCCGTTTACAAACAGCGCGTTTTGCCATTTGAGCCGTTTGATCAGGCCCGACGAGAGCTGAAGCTCCCGACGCAAAATGCCAAGCAGCCTGCATTCGCGCTGCGCTGTACACCGAAGCTCCATCGTCTCGCCTCCTTTTTGGATATTTTACCGCATGGCGGAGCAAAAAGCAACGCCGCGCGGCGGAATCATCCCTATCCCGTCTGGCCGGGCTGCGGATTCGGGAAAAAGATCTGTTTGAGAAAGATTGCCGCGACAGGAAATAACACCATCCCCACGATTCCTGCGCAGCGAAAGCCGGTGTACAGCGCGATGAGCGTGAGCAGCGGATGAAGACCGATATGCCGGCCAACCATGCGCGGCTCGAGCGCCTGCCGCGTCAGCGACGCACAGCCGTAGAGGATGAGCAGTCCCACGCCGCAGCGTACGTTGCCGCGAAGGAACATAAGAATGCTCCACGGGATGAGCACCGTGCCCGTGCCGAACACCGGCAGCGCGTCAACGATGGCAAGCAGAAGCCCAAACAGCAGCGGATATGAGATGCGCAGGATGAGAAACCCTGCTGTTAAGATCAAAAATGTGACGCCCATGAGCTTGAACTGCGCGCGAACATAGCCGCCCAGTGTGGCACGCAGCCGGTCACGGACAGCGGCAAGCCTCTGCTGCCAGCGCGCAGGCGTGTGTGCACGGATATATTCCCGTAGCACGGGCAGCTCAGCGGATGACATGAAACTGGCAATCACGGTCGTGATGAGAAACAGGACGATGTCCGGCAGCATGCCCAGCACCTTTGAAGCCGCAGAAAACAGCCAGTCATAGATACGGCTGCCAATCAGTGAACCGTTTTTGAAAAAGCTCTGCACGAACTCGCGCGCGGCCGCGCCAACGCCGTCCGGCAGACGGTCGGCCAACTCGTAGAGCTTTTTCTGGAGCGTGCCGAACGGGATGGCCAGCGATGAGATCAGCTCCGGCAGCTCACGCAGAAAGCGCGTCGCCTCACCGCAGACAATACGGCACAGAAAATAGACCGCTGTGATGAGCAGTGCATAGAATATCAGCACGAACAAAAATGCGCCCGGCGCGCGCGGCAGCTTTGTGCGTGAGAGAAACAGCTCCAGCGGCTTTTCCACCAGCGCCGCGATGGCAAGGCCAATCAGAAACGGCAGCAGCAACGGCAGCGCGAATACTGCCAGAAGCCACACGCCCACGGCGCAGGCGAGAATGATGAGCGCCGTGCGCAGATGCTTTTTTGCCTGCATTGCGGACCTCCTTTTTTGAAGAATATGCTTGCTTTTTCATGTATGGTGATGTATATTGAACACAGCTTGCGGACATTTGCAGTTTTATTGGAGACAATCAGGGGGTGACAGATTTGGAAACGACACCGAAATACTATATTGTTGAGGCGGCGGCGCTGCCCGAAATCTTCCGAAAAGTGGCCGAGGCCAAACGAATGCTTGAGACCGGGGAGACCGACAAGGTCAACGTGGCTACGCGTGCGGTCGGCATCAGCCGCAGTGCGTTTTATAAATACCGTGACACCATTCAACCGCTGCAGAATATGATGGCCGGGCGCATCATCACCTATCAGCTCATGCTCAAGGACAAGGCAGGAGTTCTGTCGGCGATACTATCCATTTTTGCCAACTCTGGGGCAAATATACTGACCATCAACCAGAGTATTCCAGCCGGTGGGCGCGCGATGGTTACCATCTCTGCCGAGACCAGCAATCTCAGCTGTCCCATCGAAGCACTGACCAATCACATTTCCGCGATCAAAGGCGTGGTCAAGGCCGAGCTGATCGCGGGCTAGGAGGAACGCATGCACGCATTTCAGTATTATATTTCCACCGAGGTCGTATTCGGCGCAGACAGCCTTGCCAGGCTTGGAGAACTTGTCAAAAAGCACGGCGGCAGCCGCGTACTGATTGTCTATGGCGGCGGCAGCGCCGTAAGAAGCGGACTGATTTCCCGCGTCGAGGCGATTTTGAAGGACGCAGGCATTGCATATGAAACACTGGCGGGCGTGCAGCCCAATCCGCGTGTGGCGCTGGCGCGTGAAGGTGTGAAGAAGGCGCTTGCGATGCAGGCGGATCTCATTCTGGCTGTCGGCGGCGGCAGCGTCATCGATACGGCAAAGGCTGTGGCGCACGGCGCGGCGAACCCTGAAATAGACATCTGGGAGTTCTGGAAGAAACGGCAGACCGTGACCAGGACCACGCCAGTGGGCGTGGTGCTGACCATCCCGGCGGCCGGCAGCGAGATGAGCGATTCCGCAGTGCTCACGAACGCAGAAGAGGACGAAAAGCGCGGGCTCAGTACCGATTTCAACCGTCCGGCCTTTGCCGTAATGGACCCGT
>JAEDFW010000049.1 GCA_016297855.1 Oscillospiraceae bacterium | reverse complement strand
GAGTTCGATCAGGTACTGAGTCTGGATCTTCTCAAAAAGGCTGAAGAGGCGCGAAGCAAAGCCGCTGCTGCGACTGCCACGGGCGGCGCATACAGCATCGTCTCCGAGTCTGGTGAGGCTGACACGGCCATTGAGCAGATGCTGCAGGCGCGCTATGACGCGAAGAAGGCCAAAAACTTTACGGAGGCTGACCGTATCCGCGCAGAGCTTGCTTCGCAGGGCGTGGAGCTGACCGACATTTCCGGCGGCGTCAAGTGGAAACGGGTGTAATATGTTCGGCCGGGAGCGGATGCACCCGGCCGTTTTTTGTGAATGCGTTGAAACACAGGGCAGAATGTGGTAAAATACATGCAATACGACAAAGGAGTTTTCCTGCATGAAGCTGATGATTTTAGACGGCAACAGCATCATCAACCGCGCGTTTTACGGCGTGCGGCTGCTGTCAACGAAGGACGGCCTGTACACCAATGCGATCTTCGGGTTTTTGAATATTCTCGACAAGCTGCGCGCAGACGAACAGCCGGACGCGCTGTGCGTTGCGTTTGACCTCAAAGGCCCGACCTTCCGCCACGAACGGTATGACGGCTATAAGGCTACGCGACATCCGATGCCGGATGAACTGGCTATGCAGATGCCGGTGATGAAAGATGTGCTTCGTGCGATGAATATTCCCATTTATGAAGCACAGGGCTGGGAGGCTGACGATGTGATTGGCACTGTTGCCAGACGCTGCGGACGTGACAACTGGCAGTGCGTGATCATTACCGGCGACCGCGACAGTCTGCAGTTGGTCGATGCGCATGTCAGTGTAAAGCTGGTCAGCACGAAGGCAGGGCAGACGTTTACAAAAACCTTCACACCGGATGTATTCCGTGAAGAATATGGTTTTGAGCCGCTGCGGCTCATCGACCTTAAGAGCCTTATGGGCGACAGTTCGGACAATATCCCCGGTGTTGCGGGTATTGGCCCGAAAACGGCAACAAATCTGCTGCTGGAATATGGAACGCTCGACGGCGTGTACGCGCATCTCAGCGGGATTCGTGAAACGGTGCGCAAAAAGCTGGAACAGGATAAGGAACAGGCGTATCTTTCCTATGAACTGGCGACGATCCGCTGTGATGCGCCGATTCGTTTCTCGCCAGAGAGCGCAATGGTCCGTGAACCGGATAACGACGCGCTCTATGCACTGTTTGTTCGGCTGGAATTTCTGCGTCTCATTGACCGCTATCGTCTGCATGCACCGAAGCCTGCCTGTGCGCAGGCCGTTCCGGCGCTAGATACGTGCCGAACGGAGATCGTCGCGGATGCTGCGCGCACAGGAGTGCTTCTTGCAGCGTATGAAGCAGCGCCGCGCGTGGCTGTTGCTGTGTCCGGCGATCTTTCGTCGGTTGCGGTGAGTGATGGTGCGCAAACTGCCTGCTTCTCGCGTCATGCGCTGGGCGATGCGTATCGTGATTTCTTGAAACGGCTGTTCTCAAAGTCCGTCAGCAAGACGGCGCACGATGTAAAGTCTTTGCAGCGCGCACTTCTGGAGAACCTGCTTCCCGGAGAGGGGTTTGTTTTTGATCCCGCGCTGGCTGCGTACCTCATTGACGCTACACAGGGCGATTATGGTCTGAAACGGCTGAGCGCGGGCTATCTGAACCGTGAGCTGAAAACGTCGGAGACTACTGATGAAAGCCTGGCTACTGAGGCCGAGACTGTGTACGCACTGTCTGAGCCGCTTTCCGCGCAGATTTCCTCGCTCGGTATGGACAAACTCTATTATGAGATTGAGTTGCCGCTTTGCGCTCTGCTCGCGCGTATGGAACATTCAGGCGTGCTGGCCGACCAGATGGCGCTGGTCGCATTCGGAAACATGCTCTCAGAGCGAATCACAGCCTGCGAAGAGCTGATTTACCGTTATGCCGGACAGACATTCAATATCAATTCTCCCAAACAACTGGGAGAGATTCTATTTGAGAAGTTGGGTCTTCCACCTGTCAAAAAGACGAAGAGCGGTTATTCCACAAATGCTGATGTGTTGGAAAAGCTCAAAAGCAAACACCCGATCATTGAGGCAATCCTGGATTTCCGGATGCTCAGCAAACTGAAATCGACTTACGCGGACGGACTGGTGAAGGAGATTTCTGACGATGGGCGCATCCACACAACATTCCAGAATATGGTTACGGCAACCGGGCGCCTGTCGTCCACGGAACCCAATCTTCAGAATATCCCGGTCAGAACCGAACTTGGCAGTGAGATCCGAAAGATGTTCATTCCAGCGGACGGCTGCGTGTTTGTCGATGCCGACTACAGCCAGATCGAACTGCGCATATTGGCGCATATTGCAAAAGACCGGCACATGATCGAGGCGTTTTCCTCTGGTATGGATATCCACACTGCCACAGCAGCGCAGGTGTTTGACGTGGAACCTTCATCCGTTACGCCGCTCATGCGCCGACATGCCAAGGCGGTCAATTTCGGCATCGTCTACGGCATCAGTGAGTTTTCGCTTGCAGAGGATATCGGCGTGACGAGAAAAGAAGCACGCGCATATATTGACAATTATCTGGCCAATTATTCCGGTGTCCGGCAGTATATGCACGATATTGTAGAGACAGCCAAGCGCGACGGCTATGTGACTACGCTCTTTGGCCGCAGGCGGAATCTGCCGGAGCTGAAAAGCTCCAACTTCAATATCCGCTCGTTTGGTGAGCGAGTGGCGCTCAACACACCAATTCAGGGCTCGGCGGCAGATATCATCAAGCTGGCCATGCTGCGTGTGGACGAGGCGCTGCGCAAAAACAATCTGAAAGCGAAGCTCATTCTGCAGGTACACGACGAGCTGATCGTCGAATGCCCGGCTTCTGAGGCGGAAACGGTCAAACGGCTTCTGTGCGAGCAGATGCAGGCAGTGGCGGAGCTTTCTGTGCCGCTGTTGGCTGAGGCAAAATGCGGCGCAAGCTGGTATGAGGCAAAGTGATGGATAATCAGATTGTACCGATGACACGCGCGCATGTGCCGCAAATAGCTGCTCTGGAGAGACGTTGCTTCCCTGATCCCTGGCCCGAGGCAGCCATTGTGCCAGAGCTGACAAACGAGCTAAGCTTGTGGTTGGTCGCCGTTCGCGGCGAGACTGTATTGGGCTACGTCGGCAGTCAGACGGTGATGGACGAATCCGATATGATGAACCTTGCCGTTGCTCCGGAAGTAAGGCGGCAGGGAATCGGTCGAGCGCTGATTCAGGCGCTGATCAGCGCACTGCGGGAAAGGGGAAGCAATAGCCTTACGTTGGAGGTCCGCGCATCCAATGATCCAGCCATCGCGCTGTATGAAGCGCTTGGCTTTTACGGTGTTGGCCGCAGGACAAACTACTATTTTCATCCGAAAGAGGACGCGCTCGTCCTCAGAAAGGATCTGAACTTATGAACATTTTGGCGGTAGAATCCTCCTGTGACGAGACAGCTGTGGCCGTGGTACGCGATGGACGGGAGATTTTGTCCGACTGCATTGCCTCGCAGGTCGAGCTGCACAAGCTCTACGGCGGCGTCGTACCGGAGATCGCCTCTCGCAAGCACATCGAGGCAATCTATGCCCTTGCCGATGAGGCGCTTGAAACAGCAGCTCTTTCGCGCGCGGATATTGACGCTGTGGCCGTGACGTATGCGCCGGGGCTGATCGGCGCGGTGTTGGTGGGCGTGAATTTCGCAAAAGCGGCGGCATATTCGCTCGGTGTTCCGCTCATTCCCGTACATCACATGCGCGGACATATTGCGGCGAACTACCTTGCGTATCCCGAGTTGGAGCCGCCCTTTATCTGTCTGGTCGTCTCTGGCGGTCACAGTTTGATTGTTGATGTGCAGAGCTATACACAGTTCAAAATTCTTGGCACTACGCGTGACGATGCGGCAGGAGAGTGCTTCGACAAGGTTGCGCGCGTGCTGGGAATGCCTTATCCTGGCGGCGCTGCGCTGGACAAGCTTGCGAGCGAGGGTGATGAAAACAAGTATCCGCTGCCGCATACAAAACTCAGCGGGAATGCGCTTGACATGTCGTTCTCCGGCCTTAAAACAGCTGCGCTCAATCTCATTCACACATCCGAACAGCGCGCCGAGCAGCTCGATGTGCCGTCACTGTGTGCTTCATTCTCCAAAGCTGTGTGTGAAATGCTCGTGCCGCGCACAATTCAGGCATTGCAGGAATCCGGCCGTAAAAAACTCGCCATCGCGGGCGGCGTGGCTGCAAACCGCCGTATCCGTGCCGCATTTGAGACCGAGTGCAAGCGCCTTGGCACGCAGCTGTACACGCCTCCGCTTTCGCTCTGCGGTGATAACGGCGCGATGATCGGCGCGCAGGGCTATTACGAGTTTCTCGCTGGGAAGCGCGCTGGGCAGGATTTGAACGCCTTTGCTACGCGCTCCATTGAAGAAGGCTGATATGTAAGAAAACCGCCGCAGGCATCCGCCTGCGGCGGTTTTTCTCTGCATATCTGATCGCTGACGCAAATAGGATGTAGTGGGAGTTGAGGACATGCCAAATCTGCAGCCGATCTACGAGATATTACCGCCGGCATACCGCCGTGCACTGGAGCTGGCCGGCGATACGGCGCTGGAAGAACTGCGGCTGCGCATCGGACATGTCCCGACTGCCGTGCGGCGCGGAAATGAAGAACTTCTGCCGCTGCCGTCAGGCGGAGGACTTGTTACGGCGGACGATCTGTCGCAGATGCTTCTTGCTGCGACGCGGCAGTCGTGTTATGCAGCGAATGAAACGCTGAAGGAGGGCTTTGTTACCATTGCAGGCGGACATCGCATCGGTGTGTGCGGCACAGCGGTTGTGCAGGACGGACGTGTAATCAGCATGAAAGAGGTTTCATCCGTTGCTGTGCGCGTGGCGCGGCAGGTAACCTTTGCACCGCAGCCGCTGCTTGATGTGCTGCGAGGCTCAACGCTGATTGTCGGGCCGCCCGGATGTGGCAAAACAACACTGCTGCGCGGATGTATTGCGGCACTTTCCGGTGCCGGTGCGCGCGTCGGTGTTGTAGACGAGCGCGGTGAACTGGCCGCCTGTGTGCGCGGGATACCGCAGCTGGAGCTTGGGCCGCGGACCGATGTGGTATGCGCGCTGGGCAAGCAGGCCGGAATCCTGCTTCTGCTGCGCGCGATGAATGTGCATTGGATCGCGGTAGACGAGATCACGGCGCCTGCCGATCTTGAAGCGATGCAAAACTGTAGCTACTGCGGTGTAAAGCTTCTTGCGACAGCGCATGCATCAGGTTCTGAGGAACTGATGAAGCGGCCTCTGTACAAACGCCTTATGGAAATGCGCCTGTTTACACGGCTGTTGGTTCTGACTGCGGACAAGCGCTGGCATACGGAAGGAGTGGAGTAGATGCTGAAGGTTCTGGCTATGGTACTGATCGTTACATCGTCATCTGCTGTGGGCTTTGGGTTTGCGGCAAATGTACGTACGCAGGCGCAGCAGCTTTTGCAGCTGACAGGCGCGTTGGAGTACATGAAAAATGAAATATCATATCGCCTGACGCCGCTGCCGGAGCTGTTTGCGATGCTGGCACAGCAATCGGACAAAGCGGTTGGCGATTTTTTTGGCTGCTGCGCGCAGCAGATGGCGCAGAATCCCGCTGCGAGTGTACAGGGCATTGTTCGTGACGCACTGCAGAAAACACCGCAGCTGACGCTGTCGCAGACTGCGCGGCAAACGCTGCTGGAGCTTTCAATGTCGCTTGGAAAATTTGACGCTGCAGGGCAGATGAGCGCCATTACACTTGCAGCCGGCAGATTTCGTCAGGAGCTGCAAACGCTGGAGTCGCGTCGCCGCGAACGCTGCCGCAGCTATGAGACAATCGGCGTCTGCGCTGGGCTGGCGCTGGCTGTGATTCTACTCTGAGTATGGAAATTGAACTAATTTTTAAAATTGCGGCAGTGGGCATCATCGTTTCGATTCTCAATCAGGTGCTGGTACGCTCCGGGCGTGAGGAACAGGCGACCATGACCACACTTGCAGGGCTTGTGGTGGTGCTGATGATCGTGGTGCAGCGGATCGCGGAGCTGTTTGATCTGGTCAAGGCACTTTTCAATTTTTGACGATGGAGCTTGCGTTCCAGGTCGCTGCCGCCGCGATCATCGGCAGCATACTTTGCAGCGTTCTGCGGCGCAGCGAACCGGGATATGGGTTTTTAGCGTCTGTTTTGCTATGCGCAGCGCTGTTGATGGCTTGTGCGCAGATGCTTTCGCCGGTTCTAACGTTTCTTCACTCGCTGCAATCGCTCGCAGGGTTGGAAAGCGTGCTGTTTGCGCCTGTCTACAAGGTAATCGCCATCGGCGCACTGACACAGATCTCGGTTGGATTCTGCCATGACGCCGACGAACAGGCGCTCTCGCATATTGTGGAATTGTGCGGAATGATTTTGGCGCTTTATACCGCGCTGCCGCTTGCCGAAACTGCGCTGTCGCTGCTGCGGTCGCTGATTGGAGGCTGACGTGAGACAACTCATTCTGATTGTGATCATGCTTGCGGCACTGTGTACGCCGGCGCTGGCTAATGATGTCTGCACGCAGGAGACTGCCATCATTGGCGCAGACAGACTGACGGATGCGTTGGATGAGGAAACAAAGCAGTATCTGCCTGAAATATCCGGAGCAACCTCCGAAACCTTTACTAAATCTCTTTGGCAGCTGGTGACAGATACAATCTCCGGACTTGGCAGCTACTGGCGTGAGACGCTCAGAACGGTAGGTGCGCTGCTGGCTGTTCTGGCGCTTTGCGCGGTACTGTCGAATTTTGAATCCGGCCGGCTGACGCCTGTCTGCACCATGGGCGGCACGCTGGCTCTGACACTCATCTGCGCCGGAAATCTAAACGCGATGATCGGCCTTGCTGCAGATACATTGCAGAAGATTACGGACTTTTCGTCGCTTCTGCTGCCGGTTCTGTGCTCTGCGTGCGCCGCAAGCGGAGGCGTCACCAGCGCGGGTGCGCTGTACGCAGGATCGTCTTTTTTTATGAGCGTGCTTGTTCGGGCCGTAACAGCGTTTTGCATTCCGCTCGTCTACGCGTATGCGGCGCTTGCTGCGGCAGAATGCATGGCTGCGCACAGCGGCCTTGAAAAGCTTCGGGAACTGGCCGGATGGGTTATCCGAACAGCAATGAAGGCCGTTGTGTCACTGTTTACGGCTTATCTGGCGATCACAGGCATTTTCTCTGGCAGCGCAGATGCCATGACGCTCAAGGCAGCGAAAGCGGCACTCTCTGGCGCACTGCCAGTCGTGGGTGGCATTGTTTCTGATGCGACACAGAGTGTTCTTGCCAGCGCTGCAGTTATCAAAAACGGCGTCGGAATCGTAGGAATGTTGGCCGTGCTCTCGATGGGCATTTTGCCCTTTGCGCGCATTGCACTGCAATATCTTGCACTGAAGCTGTGTACGGCGCTGGGAGGAATGCTGGGAACAGAGCAGCATGTAAAGCTACTCAGCGCGCTTTCTTCTGCGATGGGGGATATGCTGGCGATCACCGGCAGTGCGATGCTGATGACGCTGATCTCGTGCTGCTGCTTTATGAAGGTGGTGGGGATATGAGCGCTGTAAGAGAATATCTGCTCAGTCTTGTTGCTGTGTCACTTCTGACGGTGCTTTCGCGCAGTCTGATTCCTGAAGGAGGCGTTCGTCGCATCGCTTCTGTTATCTGTGGCCTGTTGCTGACGATTTGTGCGCTCTCACCGCTGCTGCAGATCGATATTGATACCGCTGCGCAGTCGATCGCGCGCATCCAGATGGAAAAAGAAACCCTGCGTACCGGCGTGGAAGTAAAAAACAGGGAGCTGGTCAGTCAAATCATAAAGCAAACGACGCAGACATATATATTGGACAAAGCCGCATCGATGGGGCTGTCGGTGCAGGCAGAGGTCGAAATGAACGATGAGGGTGCGTATCCATATCCGTACCGTGTTACGCTGACAGGCGTTTGCACTGAAGCCCAGAGGCGGCAGCTTACGCGCAGCATCGAGGAAAACCTGGGTATTCCGGCGGAAAGGCAGGCTTGGAACGACAGATGAAAAACGAACGCATCCGCAATCTGTTCGGCCGCATGCCGGCAGTTTTGAAAAAATACGCGCCTGCATTCGCAATTGGGCTGCTCGGCGTATTACTCCTGCTGTGGCCAAAAAAACAAACTGTGCAGAAGACAGAGACAGCAGACAGTGTGCGGTCGTCTGCGCAAAGCCTGACAGAAACCGAGCAGCAAATGGCGGCACTGCTGTCGCAGGTGGAAGGAGCAGGCACCGTAGAGGTCATGCTGAGTCTGCGAACCGGTGCAGAGACCGTTTACCAGACGGACACCAAGCGCTCGTCCGCAGATTCCGGCGATACGCTGGAGACAACCACTGTTCTCTGCGCGCAGAGCGGCTCAAGCAAATCGCCGCTGGTTCGAAAGACGGAGTATCCCGTCTATCTCGGTGCGGTGGTCGTATGTGCGGGCGCAGACAGCGCGCAGGTGCGGCTTGCTATCGTGGAAGCGGTCGCCAGTCTCACCGGGCTGGGGAGCGATAAAATAACCGTCGTCAAAATGAAGCGTCAATAGGAGGAACATGGTATGAAAACTTGGAAACGAAACGCAGTGATCGCAACCGTACTTCTGTTTGTCTGCGCGGGCGTGTATCTCAACTGGGCCGTCAATCAGAAAAAAGCGCCGGTCGATCTGACCGAGACGCTGAATGCAGAGCAGGTGATGGACGATTCACAGATGGTCATCGCCGAACA
This sequence comes from Oscillospiraceae bacterium, assembly GCA_016297855.1. GTDB lineage: Bacteria > Bacillota > Clostridia > Oscillospirales > Oscillospiraceae > CAG-170. The sequence goes on along the minus strand of JAEDFW010000049.1, from coordinate 4,085 downwards.
GGAACTGAGCGGAACACAGCTTTCCACGCAGGGTTCGGGTAATGCAGACTATTTTGCCCAGGTACGCCTCAGCCGGCAGGAATCCAGAGACAGCGCTGTGGAACTGCTGGAGCAGACCATTGCCTATGACGAGGGTACCGATGTCGGCAGCACTGCCTCAGCTACGCTCAACAACATCGTTTCTACCGCACTCAGTGAAGCACAGATCGAAAGTCTTGTCATCGCCAAGGGTTACGCCGACTGCGTGACGTATATTACGGATGACATTGTCAGCGTCGCGGTTTCAGCGCCGACCGAAGGACTCACGGACGCGGACGTTGCACTGATTTCGGACGTTGTCACCTCGCAGACAGATTACGCGCTCAGCCAGATCCGCATTATAGAGGTCAAACCCTGAAATAACAGAAAACAGTTGAAAAACTTTTGATTTGTGGTACAATACAACCGTTACGGAATGACAAAAGCCAAATGCAGATGGAGGACTCATCATGGCAGAGAATAAAGAGTACTATGTGCAGGAAGTGACTGACGGTTCGATCCAGATCTCCGAGGACGTTGTTGCGTCCATTGCCGCCACGGCGGTGCTGGAGGTCGAGGGCGTTTGCGGTCTGAGCAGCAATCTTGGTGCTGATCTGGCCGAGATCCTGGGCAGAAAGAGTCTTGGAAAAGGTGTGCGCATTACGCCTGCCGAGAATGAAGCACTTGTGATCGACTGCAACATCGTTGTGCAGTTCGGCCAGCCCATTTTTGATCTGGCCAAGGCTGTGCAGGACGCTGTCAAAACCAGCGTTGAATCCGTTACTGGCCTTACCGTTCATCAGGTAAACGTGAACATCAGCGGTATCGCCATCACAAAGGACGCAAAGAAGTAAAGAAAATAAGCCCTTTGTTAAAACAAAGGGTTTATTTTTTTGTGTTCATCCGCTATAATATGTCTGCTGAAGAACGCGCAGCGCGCTTTCTTCGTGCGGCAAATGAATTACGCCGGTGCAAGGAGAAGCCTATGACCAGAACGAACGCCCGCGAGATCCTCGTGCATCTCGTCTTTGAGCTGAACTTTAAGAATGAACCCGCCGACGCGCTGCTGCAGTCGCTGATGGATCAGTCCTACTATCCCAGCTTGCAGGCGGAAACGGATATCTACGCTGAGCGGCCGTCCGAGCGGCAGCTGCGGTATATCTCCGACTCGCTGCATGGTATTGAGCGCGAACGTGAGACGCTTGACGGCTATATCCGTAAATATGCCATCAACTGGGAGCTTTCGCGCATCTCGCGCGTGGCGCGCGCGATCATGCAGGTGGCCATGTATGAATGCCTGCATACAGACGATGTGCCCGTCAGCGCTGCGATCAACGAAGCCGTCGAGCTGACGAGAAAGTATGAGGATGAGGATGTTGTCAGCTTTGTCAACGGTATCCTCGGCGGCTTTGCGCGCGAGGTTGTAAACGCATGACTGTCATCGGCTTTGATACCAGCAACTACACCACCTCCATAGCGGCCTATAACGGCGTGAGCGGAAAAAACTGCTCACGCCTTCTGAGCGTCAAGCCCGGGGAGCTGGGACTGCGGCAATCCGACGCGCTGTTCGCCCATGTCAAGCAGCTGCCGGAGTTGGCCCGGGATCTGTTCGACAGCTTCGACTGTACGAATATTCGAGCCGTGGGCGTGAGCACCAGACCGCGCGCCGTCGAAGGCTCGTACATGCCGTGCTTTCTGGCTGGGCAGTCGCAGGCAGAAGTGCTTTCTGCGGCGCTCAGGGTGCCTCTTTACCGCTTTTCTCACCAGCAGGGGCATATTGCAGCCTCGCTTTGGTCTGCCGGGCGGATGGATCTGATGGACAGGCCACATCTGGCATGGCACCTGTCCGGCGGTACGACCGAGCTTCTTCTGGTCGAGCCGGAGAACAGGAATGTCAGAGCCACCAAGATCGGCGGCACGAGCGATATTTCCGCCGGCCAGCTCATCGACCGCACCGGAAAGCTTCTTGGCCTGCAGTTTCCATCCGGTAAGGCTATCGATGCGCGCAGCCGTGAGTCTGTCACGAAAGAACTGTTCCGGGTCAGATTGGACGGACTGACGTTCTCGTTCTCCGGTGTGGAAAACAAGGTGCGCGCATATTTTGATGCAGGCCACGATGCGGCTGATACCGCGCGTTATGCTATGAACAGCGTCTGCCATTGTATCGCCGCCGTCACGCGCGCCGCAATACAGGCGTATTCTGATATGCCGGTTGTTTTTTCGGGTGGCGTGGCGTCGAATTCACTGCTTCGTGAACGCTGCCGTGAATTTTCGCCCATCTTTGCTGAACCGCAGTATTCTACCGACAACGCCATGGGCATTGCCGTTTTGGCTTGGCTGCAGGAGGCGTAGGATGGAAGAAAGAATCCTGTCCGTCTCGCAGGTGAACGCCTACATCAAGTCGATGATGGATCATGACGAGCTGCTTGCAAGTGTTTGCGTGCGTGGCGAGATCAGCAACTATAAATTGTATCCCTCAGGGCATCACTATTTTTCCATCAAGGATGCGGACAGCGCGCTGCGTTGCGTTATGTTCCGCTCGAGTGCCGTGCGTCTACGCTTTCGTCCGGAAAACGGCATGAAGGTACTCGTTACTGGCCGTATCAGCGTGTTTCCGCGTGACGGCGCATATCAGCTTTATTGCACATCTCTGACACCAGACGGCGTGGGCGATCTGTATGTGGCATTTGAGCAGCTAAAGGCAAAGCTCGCCGCCGAAGGATTGTTCGATTCCGGGCATAAAAAGCCGCTGCCGAAATTCCCGCACCGTATCGCCATTATCACTTCCGGCGCCGGCGCGGCGGTCATGGATATGCTGCGGATTCTCGGAAAGCGGTATCCTCTCAGCAAAGTTATGATCCTGCCCGTACGTGTACAGGGTGCAGAATCACCGGCAGAAATTGCTGGCGCGATTCGTTATGCCAACCGGTATCAGATGGCCGATCTCATCATTACCGGCCGTGGCGGCGGTTCAATTGAGGACCTCTGGGCCTTCAACGACGAGCGTGTTGCGCGTGCGGTTTTTGATTCCGGAATTCCAGTCATCTCCGCCGTCGGCCATGAGCCGGACGTGACTATCTGCGATTTTGTCGCAGATGTGCGTGCTGCGACTCCGTCCAACGGTGCGGAGCTTGCCGCGCCCGATCAGGCGCAGCTGCGAAGCCAGCTGCAGAACGCACAGACAAGGCTCATGGAGTCCATGACGAAGCAGCTGAAGCTCAGCCGCCAGACGCTTGCGGCATTGTCAGCAAAGCGCGTGCTGCAAAGCCCAGAAAACTATTTGCAGGATAAACGGATGCAGCTGGATTATTTGCACCAGCAGCTCATAACCGCTTCCCAGCGGCAGATCGCAGAAAACAAGCAGCGCTTCATCCACCTTACAGCCTCGCTTGAAGCAATGAGCCCGTTGAAAGTGCTCTCACGCGGTTACAGTGTGGTTCGCGCAGAAGACGGCGCGCTTGTAACGGACGCTTCGCGCGTGCAGGTTGGTGGTCGGATCCACGTGCAGATGAAAAAAGGCAGTTTGACCGCCTGCGTCGAGCAGGTAGAGGAGGAACGCGTATGAGTGAAACATCCAAAACCTTTGAGCAGTCCATCGGGCGGCTTGATGAGATCGTTAAGCTGATGGAGCGTGGCAGTGTCCCGCTCGAGCAGGCGCTGCAGCTGTTTCAGGAGGGTACAGCGCTTGTAAAATCCTGCAATTCGATGCTTGACAAGGCAGAACTGGAAGTTGTTCGGCTGATGAAAAGCGCGGATGGAACACCTGTGGAAACGGAGTTTGTAAGAGATGAATGATTATCGTACCAGAATGGAGACGTACCGGCAGGAGGTCGAAGCGTATTTAAACGACTGCTTCACCGACAGGAGCCTGCCGCAGAAAACAATTCTCGACGCGATGCGCTACAGCCTGCTGGCTGGGGGTAAGCGCATTCGGCCCGTTCTGCTGCTGGAATTTTGCCGGTTGTGCGGCCGGGACTATCATACGGCGATGCCGTTTGCGGCTGCCATTGAAATGGTGCACACCTACAGCCTCATCCACGACGACCTGCCCTGCATGGACAATGACG
>JAEDFW010000169.1 GCA_016297855.1 Oscillospiraceae bacterium | reverse complement strand
GAGGCCGAGCGAATTGCCGCCGAGCAGGCCGAAGCCGAGCGTCTGGCCGCCGAGCAGGCCGAGGCGGAACGGTTAAAAGCCGAACGGGAACGCGCCGAGCAGGCGGCTGCGCAGACCGAAGCGGAGCGCTTGGCGTCCGAGCTTGTGCAGCAGGCAGAAGAAGAACGCGAAGAAACCCCGCCGTCCAACGCGTTCGAGTGGTGGATGATCGCAGTCGCGCTGGGCGTGTTCGGCGTGGGACTGTTGGTTGTCATGCTCGCCATGCACGGCAGCAGAAAATATCAGGGCAAGCACGTTGCAAAATAGCAAACGCGCGGATGAACCGACGTTCATCCGCACGTTTTTTCAATTCACATTGCTCGAGTCAAAGACCTCCAGCGGCAGAACGTCCGCCAGCTCGACCAGCTCATGGCGAAAGCCGCCGGCATAGTCCATGCCCGCAATGGGGCTTTTCACCGCCTGCGGGTCCGGCTCGCCCAGCGGAATGGAAAACACGGCCATCGCGCCTGCACCTGCTTCCTTCCGGCTGATCATCATCGTACCGCCGTGCAGCTGTATGATATGCTGCGCCAGCGGCAGGCCGAATCCGGCGCCCCAGCTTGCGCCGGGCAGCAGCGTCTGCGTGGCATGGCGCGAAAACGCCTCAGCCAGGTCACCGCTTGCAAACTCGCACTGTCCGCACGAAACCTCTACAAGCGCAATTTTCCCGCTGCGCATCAGCCGCAGCTGGATCTGCGGCGGTTCGCCGGCATGGCGCATCGCGTTGGAGATCAGGTTCAGCACGCACCGCTCGATCTTCTGCCGGTCGATCCATGCGTTCATCATCTTCTGCGGCAGTTCGCAGCTCAGCGTCGCACCGGCCGCACGGCACAGCGGCTCCACACGGGAATACAGCTCATCAAAATACTGGCACAGCTCCGTCTTTTTCCGCAGCAGCCGCATCTCACCGGCGGACGCGGCGGTAAAATCGCCAACGTTGCAGCTCAGATGCATCAGCTGATAGAGTGCGCGGTTGATTCTGGACATCTGCAGCTGCAGCTCCGGATCCTCCATCTCCTCCAGGCGCGGAAATACTGCGCCGGCCGCGCCGAAGAGGTTTGTCAGCGGCACGCGCATCGTACGCGCGATCGATACCAGCGTCTGCAGCTGCACGCCCGTCTCATATCCCGCAGGCGCCCCATCCGCTGCCTCTGACAGCACTTTTTCCAGCAGCACAAAGATTCGTCCATCCGCCAGCGGACGGGTCACGGCGCTGAACACGCCGCCCGGCAAGTGCAGCTGCAGCTGCGTCACATCGGTACCGAGCCCGGCACGCAGCGTCTGCGCATCCTCCGTCAGCGACGTCAACGGCATGTCCGTCGTAAGCAGCTGTTTTTTCGCCGCGTCATTCACATAGATAATATCAGCTCCACAGGCGTAGAATACCGGCTGCGGCACGCAGTCGAACGCCTGCAGGAGCTGCTCAAGAGAGCTGTCCAATGCACCCACTCCTTTGTGTTAGTATCTCCTTCTTCCACTTGAAAAGTATGGAAAATAATAGAAATCTTTTATCGTCTACATCATAGCGGATTTTGCCCGAAAAAGCAACTGTTTTCGGCTGCTTTCCGCTTATTTTGTTCTGCGCGCACAGACCGAACCGGCGGCCGGGTGGCCGCCGGTTTCTTCTCAGCCGATCAGGTCGATCGCGCTGCTGCAGATAAAGTAGAACCGCTGGTCGGTATCGTTGGCCAGCACGATCACATCTGCGACGCTGCCAAGCACGGCGGCATTCGCCACGAGCAGCGGCCCCACCGTCACCGACAGTGTCCGTCTGCGGCCGACACAGTCTGCCGCGTTGTCGCAGGGCGTGGCCTTGGTCGGGACGGTGCCCGGCATACACGCGCCGCAGTGCAGCGCCTGCCACAAAAGCCGTTTGAGCTGCTGGTAGTTTGCCTCAGTCTCCGCCGTTGTTGTGCCTGCGCTTACGCCGAAAGCGACGGCTTTGATCGCACACAGCGCGATCTCTTCCACGTCAAACGCTGGGCCGCTTGCGCAGCATGTTTCACTTGAGCAGACGGGGATGGGATAGTAGATCTGTCCCGAGACCTCGAGATTCTCGCAGGTGCACGGCGTGATCTTCTCAAACACGCCGGCCAGCGGGCCGGTAAGGTTGTCATAGGCGGCGGTGGAATTATCCGGGCAGTTCAGCGATGTACCCAGCACAAACCCGCCTGTGAAAAACGCAAACTGGGAGAAATCGACCAGCTCCGCCAGACGCGCATCGCACAGCAGCTGCAGCGCGGCTGACAATCCCGCCGCGCACGCGCAGCAGCAGTCTGTCTCATCCGGTCTGGCGCATACAGGCGGCTCCGGCGGGCAGCATTCCGGTGCGCACTCACCCGGCCGGCCGGTGGTCATGTAGCCGGAATTGTGTTGACTCATATCCATGTCATCACTCCTAAACCAGATTTCAAAAGGACGTATGAAGTCGTTCCGCTACAACTACCATATGCACGCCGCCGCGGTTTTGTGTCAGGCGCATAAAACTTCATGCGCAGTATTGCGCACCACGATCATGGGCAAAAGCCAGCGC
>JAEDFW010000048.1 GCA_016297855.1 Oscillospiraceae bacterium | reverse complement strand
CTGCAGACGCTGTTTTTGAAGACCGAGCATCCGCTCATTGTTGACTTTATCGATGAGGATGAAAATGAGGTGCACCGCGCGGTTCAGCTGTGCCGTGAGCGCAAGCCCATGGGCATCCTGTTTCTCGGCGGTACCAACGAAAACTTCCTGCAGGACTTTGATAAGATCCGCATCCCGGCCGTAGTTGTGACCAATGACGCGTCCGGTCTGCCGTTCGAGAATCTTTCCAGCGTCACGACCGACGACTGTAATGGCGCGGCCTGCGCGGTAGAGTACCTGATTCGCGCTGGGCACAGAAACATCGCTGTGCTCGGCGGCGACCGCAGGCTCTCCGACACCAGCCTGCACCGCTATAACGGCTGTGTGGAGGCATTTCAGCGCAGCGGACTTCTGTTCGATGAGCAGACGATGTATGTGACCGGTCGATATTCCTATGAATTTGGCTACGACGGAATGCAGCAGATCCTGCGTAGAATGCCCGAAGTTACAGCTGTGTTTGCCATGGCTGACGTCATTGCAATTGGTGCGATGCGCGCGCTGGCCGACTGCGGCCTGCGCGTGCCGGAAGATATTTCAGTCATCGGCTACGATGGGCTGAAGATCGGTAATTTTTACACACCCAAACTGTCTACGATCACGCAGTCGATCGACCAACTGGCTATGAGCAGCTTTGAGCAGTTGATGGCCTGCATGCATTCCGGTGCGCCGGCGAGTCATATCACAGTTCCGTTCACGCTCTCATGTAAGCAGAGCGTGCGCCAACTCAGCAAATAAAGAGGAAATAGAAAGTGAGTGCTATGAAGCGAAGCAGCGGCATTTTGCTGCACATCTCGTCACTGCCGTCGAAGTACGGCATTGGTAATCTTGGCAAGGCGGCATTTGATTTTGTCGACTTCATGAAAAAGGCCAAGCAGACCTACTGGCAGATTCTGCCTATCTGCCCGCCGGGTTACGGCGATTCTCCATATCAGGCATTTTCGACATTTGCGGGCAATCCCTATTTTATTGATCCCGATCAGTTGATCGAGGCAGGCTATCTTACGCAAGCCGAGGCTGACTGCGTCGTTTGGGGTGAGCGTGACGATCAAGTCAATTTCCGCACCATGTATGATCAGCGTCAGACGATGCTGCGCAAGGCGTTTGCACGCTTTATGAAGGCGCCCCCTGCCGATTTTGAGGCATACATCCGGCGTGAATCCGATTGGCTGGAGGAGTATGCGCTGTTTATGGCTGTCAAGGCGCATTTCGGCGACGGCCCGTGGAGTGAATGGGAGCCTGATATCCGGTTGCACCAGCCGCAGGCGATTGAGCACTACCGAAAGCTTCTGCAGGAGGATATTCAGTATCAATACTTTGTTCAGTATTGTTTCAGCACCCAGTGGCAGAACCTTCGCGAGTATGCGCATAAAAATGGCATCAAAATCATCGGCGATATTCCCATTTATGTGCCGCTGGACTCTGCGGATGTGTGGTCACATCCTGAGAACTTCCAGCTCAACCGCAACCGTCGTCCGCGTTGTGTTGCTGGGTGTCCGCCTGACGGATTCAACGCCAACGGTCAATACTGGGGCAATCCCATCTATGACTGGAACAAGATGGAGAAGGAAGGCTTCCCCTGGTGGTTGGCTCGCATCGGTGCAGCTGGACGTAATTTTGACGTTGTGCGCATCGACCATTTCCGCGGTCTTGAGAGCTACTGGTCGATTCCCGCAGCCAACCATACTGCGCGCTGCGGCGCGTGGATCAAGGGCCCGGGCATGAAGCTCATCGACACAATCAAGCAGGCGTATCCGCAGATGGATTTTATTGCGGAGGATCTTGGCTTTCTCACGCCTGAAGTTGTTCAGCTTGTGGAGGATTCCGGGTTCCCGAGCATGAAGGTACTGGAATTTGCATTCGATCCGCGTGAGCCGAGCAACTATCTGCCGCACAACTACGGCGAAAATTGCATTTGCTATACTGGAACGCATGATAATGAGACACTGTACCAGTGGTGTCAGGGATTATCGCAGGAAAGTGAAGCATATGCACGGTCGTATCTGAACATTGGCGCAGACGGCGACCTTCCGCGCGCGATTATCCGAGCCGGTATGGCCTCGAAGGCGAAGCTGTTTGTTGTACAGATGCAGGACTATCTGGGGCTTGGCGGCGAGACACGAATGAATGTGCCCGGCATCCTGCAGCCGGAGAACTGGCGCTGGCGTATGACGCGTGAGCAGTGCACAGAATCGCTTGCACAGGAAATTGCAGCCTTGACAGAAGAACATGATCGTGTATAATCTACACAGAAATCCAAAATAATCTAATTAAGCGCCTGCCTCTGGGATGGGCGGGCGCTTTTTTCTGGCATCAGCTGGAGCAAGGAGTATGCTATGAACTATCATGTAGAAAGAATCGTTCAAGAGACCGAAGCAATGCTGCGGCTGCAGCACGACGAGACGCTACAGGAGACTACGCCGGAACGCCTGCACGAATGCTTGGGGCGCGTTTTGATGATGGAGATCAACGATCGCTGGACGAAAACCAAGCGTCAGCAGACGCAAAAGCGCCGGGCGTTTTATTTTTCCGCCGAGTATTTAGTGGGCCGCCTGATCTACAGCAATCTCTTCAATATGGGCATTCTCGACGAGATCAAGTCAGCTTTTTTGGAAAAGGGCGTCGATCTTGCCTGCCTGGAGGAGATCGAGGACGCAGCGCTCGGCAATGGTGGCCTTGGACGTCTTGCTGCGTGCTTCCTTGACAGCGCCGCTACGTGCAATCTGCCGCTGACAGGTTATGGCCTGCGTTACCGCTTTGGCCTGTTCAAGCAGAGCTTTGAGAATTGCCGTCAACGGGAAAATGCCGACGACTGGACGAAATATGGCGATCCCTGGAGCCACCGGCGCGATAAACTGGCCGTGAAGGTACGGTTTGCAGACCAGACCATCAACGCAATTCCGTATGACATGCCTGTTATTGGATATGGTACCGACACTATAGGTACGCTGCGTCTGTGGCAGTGTGAGGCCGAGAAGGAGTTGGACTTCGATGCGTTCAACGCGCAAGATTATGCCAAGGCGCTCGAGACCAAGAATAAGGCCGAGGATATTACGCGCGTCCTGTATCCAAACGATTCCACCTGGGAAGGAAAGCGCCTGCGCATCAAGCAGCAGTACGTTCTTTCCAGCGCTTCCCTGCAGGACATCCTGCGCGACTACAAAGCTGCGCATGGCAGCGACTATTACCGGCTGCCGGAGTTTGTTGCTGTGCAGCTCAACGATACACACCCTGCCATGTCCATCCCGGAACTCATCCGTCTTTTGATGCGTGAGGGTATGGATTTTGAGGCAGCGTTTGATATCGCCGCACACGTATTCTCCTACACCAACCACACTGTTATGAGCGAAGCGCTCGAGAAGTGGGATATGGAGCTGCTGCGCTCGGTCGTGCCTGAAATCTGTGACATCATCGAAATGATCGATGCAAGACTCAAACGGACACTTCCTGACAGTGGGTTGTTTATCATCAAAGACGGCTCTGCACACATGGCGAACCTGTCGGTATACGTCTCAACCGCCGTCAATGGCGTGGCGGAGATCCACTCACAGATTCTGAAGGATGATCTGTTCAAGGACTGGTACAAGGTATTTCCTGAGCGCTTCCAGAACAAAACCAATGGCATAACGCCGCGTCGCTGGCTGGGTCTAAGCAATCCTGAGCTGTGTGGTCTCATTGAGAGCAAGATCGGTGACGGATTCCTTACCGACCTCGATAAGCTGGCTGAACTGAAACCGCTACTCGATGATATGACCGTCAAACAGTTCAACGCCATCAAGCTTGAAAAGAAGCGCCAGCTATGCGCCGTGATCGAGATGCACGAGGGTGTGAAACTTGATCCCAGCTTCGTGTTCGATGTTCAGGTCAAGCGGCTACATGAGTATAAGCGGCAGCTGATGAATGCGCTGTCGATCATGGATATCTATCTATCACTGAAAGACGGCGCGTTGACCGACTTTACGCCGACCGCCTTTATCTTTGGCGCCAAGGCCGCGCCCGGCTATCGCCGCGCCAAGGCTATCATCCGCTATATCAACCGCATGGCCAATGTCATCAACGCTGACCCGGCCGTGGCTGATAAGCTGAAGGTCGTGTTCGTGCAGAACTATAACTGCTCGTATGCTGAGCACATCATTCCAGCCGCCGATATCTCCGAGCAGATCTCGCCTGCCGGTACGGAAGCCTCCGGTACGGGCAACATGAAACTGATGCTGAACGGCGCCGTGACACTCGGCACGCTGGACGGTGCGAATGTCGAAATCGTCCAGCAGGCAGGCAAGGAGAACAACTATATCTTTGGCTCGACAGTGGAAGAGCTGAATGCCATTCGCAGCAGCTATTGTTCGCGTGACGTCTATAAGGCCGATGCGCACATTCGACGCGCGGTTGACACGCTGATCGACGGCACAGTTGAGACGGACGAGGAACTGCATGAGCTGTATACGGCGCTGCTGGACGGCGCAAGCTGGCACCGGCCGGACCACTACTTTGTTCTGCATGACTTTACCAGCTATCAGAAAGCTAAATTGCAGGCCAACCGCGACTACCGCGACCGCATCGCATTTGGCCGCAAGTGTCTGATGAACGTGGCCTCAGCCGGCAAATTCTCTTCTGACCGCACCATCCGTCAGTATGCCGCAGAGATCTGGAAGCTCAGCAGCACAAAATAACGAAAGCGTTTCTTATGCGGCGCAGAACCATTTGGTTCTGCGCCGTATTGCTTGACATTTCTGCGTGCATGTGTTACTTTGAAAACAGAAAAAAAGAACTGAGGTGAAAGCATGCGCAAGTGATCCTGAATTTCGTGAATCAGTCCGGCTCAGATATCTGAGCCCGGTTTGTCATCGAAATCTGGATCACAGGCCGAAAACAACATTGTTTTTGGCCGCTTTGTGCGCGCGGCTGCATGGCAGCCGGGCTTTTGCGTGCATAGAATCCGGTTTTGATGCGTCGGGCGTCAAGACCGGATTTTTGTTTGGAGGAACATGTATGCTGGAAGCAAAAGATGTAACATTGACACTTGCAAAGAACGGACGAAATCTAACCGATCATTTTGATTTTTTCCTGCGGCCCGGGGACAAGGCCGCCATCATCGGCGAGGAGGGAAACGGAAAGTCGACGCTATTAAAATTTCTCTATGACCCGGCGCTTGTGTCTGGCTACTGCGAGGCAACTGGTTGGGTCAACCGAAAGGGGAGGCTCGCGTATCTGCCGCAGCAGCTGCCGTGCGCGTTGGAAAATTGCACTCTGGAGGAATTTTTTTCCGGAGCAGAGCTTTGGCGCTTGGCAGATACGCTTGCGATCAATGCTGCGTGGGTCTATTCTAGACAGACGCTGGGGACGCTATCCGGCGGCGAGAAGGTCAAGGCGCAGCTGGCAAAGCTGCTGCTTGATGATCCGGATGCGCTGCTGCTTGACGAGCCGACCAACGATCTGGATGTTGAGTCGCTGGAGTGGATGGAGGAATTCCTGCAGAAAACGCACCTTCCGGTGCTGTTCATTTCGCACGATGAGACACTTTTGGCAAATACCGCTAACGTGATTATACATATGGAGCAGCTACGACGCAAAAATGTGTGCCGCGTGACGGTGGCAAGGACGGACTATGAAACTTATGTCAATCAAAGGAGGTCTGGATTCGATAAGCAGGCACAGATCGCGCGGAAACAGCGCGACGACTACGCACAAAAAATGGCGCGCTGGCGGCAGATCCATGACCGTGTGGAGCATGAGCAGAATACCATTTCGCGCGGTGATCCGCACGGTGGGAGACTGCTCAAAAAGAAAATGGGGACGGTGCTGGCGCAGGGCAGACGATTTGAACGTGAGCGCGAACAATTTACTGATTTTCCGGATGAAGAGGAGGCAATCCTGTCTGCATTCTCTGCGCAGATCAGACTCCCAAAGGGCAAAACCGTTTTTGCGCTTTCGCTGCCGGAGCTGCGTGTGGAAGCACGTGTGCTGGCGAGGAATGTACGGCTGACGGCTTATGGAAGCGCGCACATTGGCATCACGGGCCGCAATGGCGTGGGAAAATCCTCTCTGCTGGCGCAAATCTGGCGGCAGCTGCAACCGCGGCGCGATATCACGCCGGCCTATATGCCGCAGGATTATGCCGAGCGGCTCGATTACACACAAACACCGCTTCAATTTCTGGACGCAAGCTATGATAAGGCGATCATGGAGCGCGCAAGAACGTTTCTTGGCTCGATGCGCTTTACGCATGAGGAAATGAAGGGAAAAATCGGTGCGCTCTCCGGCGGGCAGCAGGCGAAGCTTCTGTTTCTCGACATGGTACTGCGCGAGGCGAATGTATTGGTGCTGGACGAACCGACGCGCAACTTCAGCCCGCTTTCTGCGCCTATTATCCGCGAGGCTCTGCGCGTATTCGGCGGCACGATCATCAGTGTTTCGCATGACAGGCGGTATCTGTCGGAAGTCTGCGACGAGGTCTACTCGCTAACGGAGGAGGGGCTCTCACGAATCCGCTGAGAAGGTTGCAATTTACTGCGCTGCGCGGTAGAATATTGTCGAAAGAGGGGAGCGGTATTGGATATCCTGATTCAGGGCGGCACAGTCATTGACGGCACGGGCTGCAAGGGTTTTTGCGCGGATGTGGGTGTGAAGGATGGGAAAATTGCCGCCATTGGAAATCTGAGCGGCGTTCAGGCCGTGCGAACGCTCGATGCGCGCGGATGCTGCGTCACGCCGGGGTTTATTGATATTCACCGCCACGCTGATGCAAGACCACTGTATGAGGATTTTGGAAGAGCAGAGCTGATGCAGGGACTGACGACCGTTGTGAACGGTAATTGCGGCTTATCTGTTGCGCCTTGTCCGCCGGAATTCCGGGGAGATATTTACTCCTACCTTGCACCTGTGACGGGCTGCGTACCGGAGTATCTGCAGACGCAGACGCTGGAAGATTACTTTGCGCAGCTGAAAAGCCTGCCGCTGCGCATCAATGTGGGAATGCTGGCAGGACTCGGGACGCTTCGCGCGGGCGTGTGCGGCTATGCCCCACAGATGGACGAGACGGCGCAGCAAAAGCTGCGCGCGCGGCTGGAAGAAGCGCTCAGTTCCGGTGTTCTTGGTATCTCACTGGGACTTGGGTATGCGCCGGAGAGCTTTTTCTCGACGCAGGAACTGATTCAGGCGCTGCAGCCAGTTGAACACAGCGGCATACCGATTGCTGTTCACATGCGTCAGGAGGGCAGCGGCGTGGTACAGGCGCTGGAGGAAATGATTACTGTTGCGCGCACGGTGGATACGCCGGTTGAGATCAGCCACCTGAAGGCGATCGGCCGGGTCAACTGGCGAAGCGCTGTGCCTAACATGCTGCAGATGCTGCAAAACGCACGGCAGGCAGGACTTGATATTGGATGCGATGTCTACCCGTATCCAGCCGGCTCGACGCAGCTGGTACATATTCTGCCGCCCGAGCTGCAGTATGGCGGTGCGGCGGCGATTACGCGGAATCTGCATGACCCAACGTTCCGTGCGCGTGCGAGCGAACGGATGCGGACAGGCGACGATTTTGAGAATATCGTGAAGCTGGTTGGCTGGGAACATATTGTGCTCAGCAGCCTGAACAGGGAAGAAAATCGGGCACTGACCGGAAAAAGCGTGGCCGAGGCGGCGGAACTTCTGGGAAAAGATCCATTTGAGTGTGCATTTGATCTTCTTGAAGATGAGGCCTGCCGAATCAGTATGATCGATTTTATCACTGACGAGCAGGATATTGCCGATATTCTTAGGGCCGATTGTTCCTGCGTCATCTCTGACGCAACGTATCCGGGCACGGGCCTGTGGCATCCGCGTGTTTACGGCGCGTTTTCACGTGTTCTGCAGCGCTATGTGCGTGAAACGCACACATTGACGCTGCCGGAGGCTGTGTACAAAATGGCCGGTCGTCCGGCGGAAATACTTGGCCTTATGAAAAAGGGCAGACTTCTGGAAGGCATGGACGCGGATGTTTGCGTGTTTGACCCGGAAACAGTAGGCGAGCGCGGAAGCTATGAAGACCCTGCGCAATATGCGCGAGGAATGCGGTATGTGCTGGTGAATGGGAAAATTGCTGTGGAAAACGGCGCATTTGCAGAATGCTTCTCCGGCTGCGTCGTGACACGAAAGTAGTCTTTGAGATGACGGGAGAATAAGCGATGATCGCAATATCAATATGGAAAGAGCTGGAGGGTAGTATTCTGGACATCGGCGGTGGAGGCGACGGGATCATCAGCCGCGTGTATGGCCAAAACGTGACCGCTATCGACAACCGGCAGGAAGAACTGGATGAAGTACCAGATAATTGCACGAAGCTGTGCATGGATGCACGCTCGCTTGCGTTTCCGGACGAGGCCTTCAATCACGCGACATTTTTCTTCTCCCTTTTGTACATGGACGCGGATACGCAGCAGCAGGCAATCGCAGAGGCGGTGCGTGTTCTGAAGCCGGGCGGCAGTGTCACGATTTGGGACGCTGATGTTGTGTCTGCGTATCCCGAGCCGTTTCTGATCGAGCTGGATATCGATGTGAATGGTGAAAAAGTACACACCACATACGGGATTGTAAAACTGGACGGCGCACAGAATGCCAACGCGTTTCTCGGCATGTGTAAAACAGCCGGCCTAACGCTTCGTGTGCGGGAGGAAAACGGAATCTCGTTCAGGCTGACATTTGAAAAATAAAAGAACCGGCAGCATCTGCTGCCGGTTCTTACTTATGGTGATTATTCAGTTCTGAGCGCCACGACCGGGTCTTTCTTTGCGGCCAGACGCGAGGGAATGAGACCTGCGATGAACGTGAGCAGCATTGAAATAGCGATCAGGATTATTGCGGCAGCTCCGGGTAAAATCGCGCCCAGTGTGGCGATACCGGTCAAATGCCGCACGATGGCATTAATCGGAAGAATAAGTAGCACGGTAAGGCCAATGCCGATAAGACCAGCGATGAAGCCTTCGATGAGCGTTTCAGCGTTAAAGACATTGGAAACATCGCGCTTCGACGCGCCGATGGCGCGCAGGATGCCGATTTCTTTTGTCCGCTCGAGCACAGAAATATAGGTGATAATGCCGATCATGATGGAGGACACCACCAGTGAGATCGACACGAACGCGATGAGTACATAGGAGATTGCATCAATGATGGTCGTGATCGAGCTCATCAGTAACGCCACATAGTCGGTGTAGGTGATCTCGTCATCCTCCCCGATGGATTCGTTATACGCCGTTATGCACTCTGCAATTGCGTCCTTGTCCGAGAACGTGGAGGCGTAGAGGTTGATGCTGGCAGGCTTTTCAAGATCAACATAGCCAAGCAGCTTGAGAGTGTCGTCATAATTCGACTCGCTGTACTTCGGCGGCATATAGGTATCAAAAAGGTACTGCGTCTGCGCCTGCGTCAATTCGGCCATGTCCATGGCTGCGGCGAGCTGCTCGCTGGTCATGGCGGAAAGTTGCTCGGCAACACCGGCGGCATACTGCTCAGTGAGCTGCCGGCGGATGGACGATTCCACATAACCGAACAGCGTCTCGTCATCCATCTGCGCGATGTATTGTCGGACTTCATCGGAATCCACGCCCATCTCTTCGGAGTAGGAAGTTGTAACCTGCTGCTCGATGGCATCACGCGTGAGACCCTGCATGTTCTGCTTGGTCATCGTGTCGAGATACGCCTCGTCCGGCACGCACATCATGTCCAGATACATCTGAGCTTTTTGCTGTATGTCCGCATCCTGAAGCAACTGTGACACATCCTCGGCCGTCTCTTCGGCTGTAGGCGTAGGCTCGTCGCCTGTGCGGAAGGGAAGGGCGGAGATCACGTCGGTATTGGGATCGTCCAACTGCGCGCGGATGATCTGGGCTTCCTGCGTTTTATCAATGACGTAGCGCGTCAGTGCGCTGGTATAGCCGATAGCGCCTTTCATCATGCTGGATGTGGCTTCGGGATTGGCGCGGACAATGCCTGAAATTTTTAGCGTAGTGCCTACGTCGTCCGAACCGAACAGATAGTCCATGCCGGCATCTGTGACAGACAGATCGGTGTAACCGCCGGAGGACGCGTCATAGCGGTAGTTTTCACACGGTAAAATCAGTTTGAAGGTCCTGCCGCACAGCTCGTCAAAGCTCCAGCTGTCCTGCGTCTGATCGATACTTTCTCCATCCATGGCCGCGCGCATAGCAGCTTCCATTTCTCCGGAAGATTTCAGGCCCATGGCGTACATGACTAGGTCGCTGATTTCGTTATTTTTGTCTATGACGAGCACTACCTCGTCATAGCGCTGCGGCCACGAGCCATAGAGTACGTCGTACTGCTCCTGTATAAGCGGACTGACAAGCGCATCGCCCTCACCGGGGAGCATTTCCTCCCACACCTCCATGGCTGAATATGCGTCGCCAAACTGCGAAAAATACGAGCTGTAGTCACCGCCGTACATCGATGACATCATTGTCTGCAGCAACTCCAGAACGTCGGTATTCACGATCTCGCCGTTTGCGTCTAGTGTGTAGATCGGAAGCGTCAGGTCATAGGAATACTGAACGGCCGAGGCGTACTGATGGATGGGACTGTCGGGATTGTCCAGATACTGCTTGAAGGGAGCCAGATTGTTGGTCTGCGTTTCGGTGGCGTTGAGATTGTTCATGAGATCATACATGACAGTCGAGGCGTAGACACGGCCCTCTTCGTGCGGCGTGTCGTTCTGCTTGGCATGTGCGCCCATGAGCGCTGTGACCATGCCGCCCATATCCATGGACTCGGCTTCGATAGTGATGGGGTACGATGAAAGCGTATCCTCCTGCACCTGATCAATGTAGGTCTGGATGCCATTGGAAAGCGCAAGGATGAGCGCGATGCCGATGATGCCGATGGAGCCTGCAAAAGCGGTTAAGATGGTGCGCGCCTTTTTTGTCATCAGGTTGTTCAGCGAAAGGCCAAGCGCGGTAAAAAAAGACATCGAGGTGTGCTTTTGCGTTTCTTCCGACTTCTGGATCATCGGCATTTCATCGACGGATGGCGCATACGGCTGGGAATCGCTGATGATCTGACCATCGAGCAGGCGCACGGTGCGTGTGGCGTACTGTTCGGCAAGCTCGGGGTTATGCGTAACCATGATGATGAGCTTTTCCTGCGAAATGGATTTGAGGATCTGCATGATCTGTACCGAGGTCTCGCTGTCCAGAGCGCCTGTCGGCTCGTCTGCCAGAAGAATTTCAGGGTCGTTCACCAGCGCACGGGCAATGGCCACGCGCTGCATCTGACCGCCGGACATCTGGTTTGGTTTCTTGTTCAGCTGATCACTGAGGCCGACCCGTTCCAATGCCTGACGGGCTCTGGCGCGTCTCTCGGCCTTGGAGACACCAGAGAGCGTGAGTGCCAGCTCCACATTCTGCAGTACCGTCTGATGGGGGATGAGGTTGTAGCCCTGGAATACAAAACCGATGCGGTGGTTGCGGTAGCTGTCCCAGTCACGGTCACGGAACTCGCGTGTGGTAATGCCGGAAATGAGAAGATCGCCGGAGGTGTACTGGTCAAGTCCGCCGATTATATTGAGCAATGTCGTCTTTCCGCAGCCCGAAGGGCCGAGAATCGCGACAAATTCACTGGGGCGGAAGCGGATACTGACGTCTTTGAGCGCATGTATGACGCTGTCTCCCGCCTGATAGTCCTTTGTAATATGGCTTAGTTGCAGCATAACATTCTTCCTTTTGAGCAGTCGATGAATACCAGACATACTACAGACAACGTCTGTCAAAATCAAGGCAGCAATTGTGAATAAAACCATAATTCACAAAAAGTTCAAGAATAATCATTCAGTATATCCGAATTTGTGCCGACGCCTGCTCAGATGGTTTTTTATTGGAGATGCAGTAGAAAAAACTTCAGAAAACATGATGTTTTGGCGAAAATGATACTGGACATTGCACGCAAAACACGGTATAATCAAGCAGAATGTTACAGTATGTAATGTACTTTTCCTGCCGGTTCTAACCATGCCGGCGGCAGAATAATAAGGAGGATGTTTCCATGTCTGTTAAAGTTGCTATCAATGGTTTTGGCCGTATCGGTCGTCTTGCGTTCCGCCAGATGTTCGGCGCTGAGGGCTACGAAGTTGTTGCCATCAACGACCTGACTTCCGCCAAGATGCTGGCACATCTGCTCAAGTACGACTCGACCCAGGGCAACTACGTTGCGCAGGGCCACACGGTCGATTTCCACGAGGGCGAAGGCGAAGACAACTACATCGTTGTCGACGGCAAGAAGATCGTCATCTACAAGATGCCGAACGCTGCCGATCTGCCCTGGGGCAAGCTCGGCGTTGACGTCGTGCTCGAGTGCACCGGCTTCTACACCAGCAAGGCCAAGGCGCAGGCCCATATCGACGCAGGCGCCCGCAAGGTCGTTATCTCCGCTCCCGCCGGCAATGATCTGCCCACCATCGTCTACAACGTCAACCACGAGACCCTGACCAAGGAAGACAACATCATCTCCGCCGCTTCCTGCACCACCAACTGCCTGGCTCCCATGGCTAAGGCTCTGAACGATCTGGCTCCCATCGAGTCCGGTATCATGTGCACCATCCACGCCTACACCGGCGATCAGATGCCGCTCGACGGCCCGCAGAGAAAGGGTGATCTGAGAAGATCCCGCGCTGCTGCTGTGAACATCGTCCCCAACTCCACCGGCGCTGCCAAGGCCATCGGCTTGGTCATCCCCGAGCTGAACGGCAAGCTGATCGGTGCTGCCCAGCGTGTGCCCACTCCCACTGGCTCTACCACCATCCTGAACGCTGTCGTCAAGGGCACTGTCACTGTTGAACAGATCAACGCCCAGATGAAGGCTGAGGCTACCGAGTCCTTCGGCTACAACACCGACGAGATCGTTTCCTCCGACATCATCGGCATGCGCTTTGGATCCCTGTTCGATGCCACGCAGA
>JAEDFW010000168.1 GCA_016297855.1 Oscillospiraceae bacterium | reverse complement strand
GTCTGGCGCATGCCGTGGCTTGCGAGCCGCCCGACGGAGCTGATGGTGTTCTCTACGCCTTTTTTGAGAATGCCCTCGCCGCCTTTGAACTGCCGGCCGCCGCGCAGATACATCTGGTAGCCCATCAGCCCGGCGTTCACCGAAGCGGCAATTTTTGCCGCGCAGGAGGGCTTGGCCCCGTCGCAGATCATGCCCGAGCAGATGGCAAGCGTGTTTGCGATTGTGTGCGCGATCACGTCATACCTGCCGCCGTACAGATACGCGATGCCGGCTGCCGCGCCGCAGCCTGCGCTGACCGCGCCGCAGAAGGCCGAAAGCCGGCCAATACTGGTTTTCTGGTGAATGGTGACGAGATCGGCGAGTGCAACGGCGCGCAGCGTCAGCGCTTCATCTGCGCCCAGCGCCTTTGCATATGTCACCACAGGCATGGAGGCTGTAATGCCCTGATTGCCGCTGCCGGAGACGATGACGACCGGCTTGTCGCAGCCGCTCATCCGCGCGTCCGAGCCTGCGGCCGCCACGGCGCAGGCCTTGGCTGCAAGATCGCCCTCTGGGTGCATCCGCAGAACCGACAGCCCGACCTCCGCACCCCAGCCGCCTGCGAGGCCTTCTTCCGAGATGGCGCAGTTGTATGCGATCTGCCGGCCCACGCTCGGACGCAGCAGCTCAGCATCTACGGCGTCAATAAAGGCCACAATGCGCTCGATAGACAAAACCGAGCGATCGGTTTCATAGGACGACTGCACGTCGGCGCAGCCGCTGTCGCACAGAAGCGTCTCGCCGTCGCGCTGCAAAAGTGTGATGTTCGTGTGCGCGTCCGTGATCTCGCAGACGGCACTGTGGCCGGACGCGGTAAGCGTAACCTTAATATAGAAAATCTTCCCGTTTTCCGCAGGTACGATCCGGATGATCTGCCGCGCCAAAAGCGCCTGTATGGCGCGGATCTCATCGGGGGTGATCCGGCTCAGCACCTCCAGCTGCAATTCAGGCTGCGACGAGATGATACCGGCTGCTGCAGCCGCCTCAAGACCCTTCAGTCCGCCGGTGTTGGGGACGGTCACGCTTTTGACGTTTTTGATGATGTTGCCGCTGACCTCAAGCAGACAGCTGTCCGGCTCGCACGCAAGCAGCTTCTGCGCGTGCGCAGCGGCAAAGGCAATGGCGATTGGCTCGGTGCAGCCCATTGCGGGCAGAAGTTCCTCCTCCAGAATTTTGAGAAACGCGTCATGATACGGTAACTGCGGCATAGCGTAATCTCCTTTTCTTGTGTTATCTTCAGCCATCGGAACGCCGTGCGTGGCGGAGAATGGGGCAGAGTGCGAGAGCCAGCGCGCCGCCGATGAGCGCGGTGACGAGCTGCGGCCAGGAAAACATGGTGCTGAACATGACAATTTGTGCCTGCTTGAGCGGCAGTACATGGCACAAAAGCCGCACCACGAGCAGATACAGCGTCAGAAATTTGGCGAGCGAGGCCAGAAGCCATGCGGCAATCTGCCGCGCAAACGGCGCGCGCTGGCGCGCAATGAGGCTCAACAGCACGGTGTATACAAGGTTTCCTGCTGCAATGGCAGGAACCACGGCGATGAGCTGCGGTCCGATACCGAGCAGAAACGCGGCGAACGGTGAGACAAGCGCAACGGCGACACCCGGCCAGAAGCCGCATAGCAGCGCCGTCACGGCCAGCACCGCATTGACGCATGAGCCGGTCACAAGCTGTCCGGCGGGTTTTGTGACGGCCTGCAGTACGATGAGCAGCGCCAGTAGTGCGGCCGTGCGGGTGATTTGAAGGGTCTTTTGTTTCATGGCGGTGTCCTTTCCGGTTCTTCTGTATGGATTGTATCACAACCGTGCAAAAAAATACACACCGTTTCCGGAAAACAGGGGTGGAAATCAGGCGAAAAATCAGCTACAATGAGGCTGCAATTTTTCCTGGAGGTGGCGCTATGCGAGGAATTCCGTCGCTTATTACCGGTATTCGCAAAAACGTATTCACAGAGGTGGCAAAGCTGGCTTATGAAAGCAGCGATTATACGCGCGCGGAGGATCTGCCATATGTGATCGTGCCTGGTGAAAACCCGCTGCACCGCGAATCGATCTTTCTTGAGCGCGCCATCGCCGGCGAGCGGATCCGGCTGGCAATGGGTTTGTCTCTGCAGCCCGTGCAGCAGCGCTCACTTCTGACCGAGGGCATGGATCAGGCTGCCATCGCCGAGCAGTATTATGAGCCGCCGCTTATCAATATCATCCCCTACGCCTGTCACCGCTGCCCCAGCAGGCAGTACCGCGTGACGGAGTTGTGCCAGAACTGTCTTGCGGCTTCGTGCCATGAGGTCTGCCCCAAGGGCGCGATCCGCTTCATCAACGGCAAGAGCTATATTGATCAGAAGAGCTGCATCAAGTGCGGCAAATGCGCCAAGGCCTGCGCGTACCACGCCATTACGCTGATCGAAAGCCCGTGTCAGGCTGTGTGCGGCATGGATGCGATCAAAAAGGACGAGGTCGGCCGGGCCGTGATCGATCAGGACAAGTGCGTGGCCTGCGGCCAGTGCCTTGTGAACTGCCCGTTCGGCGCGATCGTCGA
>JAEDFW010000167.1 GCA_016297855.1 Oscillospiraceae bacterium | reverse complement strand
TCCCATGACATCTTTTTTGGAGGTACTTCTTATGTGTTGCAATAACGGTATTGTCGGGGGCATCACGTTCCCGAGCTTCGTTTCCCAGTCCTGCTGCAACCCTTGCTGCCGGAACAATGGCGCTGTCGGCGGCGTCAGTGAAAACAACAACTGCTGCCACAGATGCTGCTTCTGTTGCTGCTGCCGTGGAGAAAACGACTCGGTCGGCGGCGAAAGCGAGAACAACCACAAGCATTGCTGCGAGAACAACGGTTCTGTCGGCGGTGTGAGCGAAAGCAACAGCTGCTGCCATAAGCACTGCTGCTGCAATAGCGGTTCTGTCGGCGGCGTCAGTGAAAACAACAACTGCTGCCGCAGATGCTGCTGCGGCTGCGGCTGTTTCCGCTGCACGCGCAGGTTCTAACGCTTTCAACGGCGTCCTTCCGGACGCCATACATGGACCTCCAATGATGTCACGCTCCGTCCGCAACAGGCGCTCGCGCCTGTTGCGGACGTTTTTCTTGTCAGCGCGCGGCTGCTGTGATATACTGTGAAAAACAGCATGATTCGGAGGAAATCCCCTTGAACAACTTTTTCTGCAGGCTCGTTACGCCCTGGCGCGCAGGCGCCCTGTTTGACACAGACGAGGCATTTTTCCGCTTTCTTGTGTCTTATGACCGCCGCTGCAATACGGTTCGCGTGGTGATGTTCGCCGTCGCGTTTGTCATGCTGCTCATGGGCTACGCAGGCAAATCCACACAGCCGTATTACGCCGTCTGTGTGATCGCGCTTGTCGTTGCACTTGGGCTGTCGCTCATCATTGCGCAGAACGAAAAACAGCTGCCGGATGACCGGCAGCAGAAATGAGGACGGGCATGGATCAAGACATTCAGCAGTTATTTGCGTCGCAGCAGGCCACCATCGCCCTGAAGAAGGATGGGGCGCTCGTGTTCTCCCAGTTTGGCCGCGGCATCGGCCCGGCGCTGACGCTCTTTGACGAGCAGCCGGAGCTGCTGCGCGGCGCAGACGTATTCGACACCATTATTGGCAAGGCAGCCGCGTCTATTTTCATTCTCTCGGGCGTGCGCTCCGTCTGCGGCCTGACGATGAGCGAATCCGCCGCTGCGCTTTTGACGCGGTACGGCATCGCGTGCAGCTACGAGACGCTCACACCGCAGATCATCAACCGCATGGGTACCGGTCTGTGCCCGTTCGAGCAGGCTGTGCTTGCCGTTGACGCGCCGGAAGACTGCCTTCCCGTCATCCGCGAAACGCTGGCAAAGCTGCGCGCCGCAGCGTCACAGTCCCACTGAAACCAAACGTGCGAAAGCCTTCGCTTTCGCACGTTTTTATTCTTTCAATTTGACTGCCGCCTTTGCCCGGCGTCGTCTCGGTCTTCTGCGCGGCTGCTGTAGCAGCTTGCGATAGCTCTCCGCTGCTTCTGACGTGCCTTCATACACCAGTCGGCTGACACGCAGCGTGCCGTCGGGTTCTTCCGTCAGACGCAGACGCACGAGAAATTCCCCGTGTTCTTCGCATACAGCCATCGCCATGCAGCGCTTGCCGGGCTGACTCAGCCACTTTCCGCTGCGCATCTGCCTTTGGCATACCGGGCATGGATTTTCATGCCCGCACATTGCGCCCAGCGCTTGAGTCTTGTCTTTGTAGCCATGGTGGACACTTCTTTGGATGCAGCCGGGAAGCTGCGCGCCGTGAAAGCCGTTCTCGTGGCTCTTGAGTGCCTGCTCATACGCCGCAATCCCCTCCGCCAGACGCAGACGCGCACAGATGAGCGCAGTATGATACGCGTCTCCCAGCGCGTCATGTGCCGGCCGCGTCGGCTCGATTGCCATCATTTCCATCGCTGTTTTGAGCGCCCGCTGCGACGTGGCTCCGTCGGTCTGGGCGTTGAAAATCAGCTGCGCATTGTACCACCGCGCCGTCCAGGCATCGTCCAGCCCGTGCAGCGCCAGATTTTCGCGCAGGATCGTGATATCGTCAAACCCCCAGGTAAGAAATACGCAGTCGCTGCCGCACCAGTTTCTGAATTGTTTCATTGCCTCTGCAAACGCCACGCCGTGTTCCTTCAGCGCCGCATCTTTGATACCCGTGAGGCTTGCAACCTTGCGGTTCATTTTTTTATAATACTTCGGTCGGATGAGGATCTGAAACTCGCCGTCAAGCTGCTGCCCGGCCGTCATGCGCACCGCGCCGATCTGCACGATCTCGCCCCGGATCGGCGACGGAAGCTGCTTTTTTGCCGAATGGGAACCGGGCCAAGGCTGATTCCATTCCATATCCAGAATAATATACTGCATCTATCTGCTCCTTTGCGTTCTGTTTCTTATGGTATCACAGCCGCGCACGTCTGTAAATGGATATTTCTTCCTCAGCGGCAGTCTAATCCGGCACGTTTTTTATAATCAATAAAAAATGATTGATTTTACTCTTGCTATTTTCCAAAAAAACACTACAATGTATGACAGGAGGCGTAATAAGGGCAGGCAGATGTGCACCTGTCAATTTAACAGAACCATGCGTACCCGAACGTTGCATGAGTAGAAATGGCGCGTTAAGTACCGGTTGGATGGGAGGTTGCCGCCGGGCGAAGGAGCGT
>JAEDFW010000047.1 GCA_016297855.1 Oscillospiraceae bacterium | reverse complement strand
GTTTCCTCCGACATCATCGGCATGCGCTTTGGATCCCTGTTCGATGCCACGCAGACCATGGTCGTCAACCTCGAAAACGGCACCAGCCAGGTTCAGGTTGTCTCCTGGTATGACAACGAGAACTCCTACACCTCTCAGATGGTCCGCACCATCAAGTACTTCTCCGAGCTCGGCTAATTTGTTTCTGAAAAGGCCTGCCTGAACGGCAGGCCTTTTTTTGCCAGAATTTGCGTCAGTTCGGCCAGGGAAGCGGCATATACTACCGATTGCAGAACGGGCAGGAAGTATTTGGGATTTTTGCTTGTTTTTGTCATGTTTGTCAAATGTCCGCCTTGCAAGCGGGCATTTTTTATGCTATACTGAAAACAGAAAGTAGCTGGAAGGTGAGGCGAGTGGCATGCGTGCAGCAGAACGAATCCAAATGGATGCTGCAGCATGCACATCTTTGCATGCAGTGCCGTCCTGCGGTAAATATAACGATGGATAGCGGAATAAACAGCCAATCTCTGCGTGCTGGGGTTGGCTGTTCTGTTATTCTTTTTTCGTGCATTCTCTTGCTGTAAGTGTGCTACCATCGCTTTTGAACGCGCAAAGGCGCGGATGCGGGTGAATTTGCCCGCTTCGCCGCAGAGTGGTGTCTGCGGAAATGAACCGTTTGAAAGGAATGTAAGTATATGGAACAGGCATTAAAGGACTTTTTGTGGCAGTTTCACGGCGAATGCAGTGAACATGCCTATCGTTTTATGGGCTGTCACCGGCTTGAGCTGGATGGGGAAGTAAAATATGTGTTCCGCGTATGGGCCCCGCGCGCATCCGGTGTGAGTGTTGTTGGTGACTTCAACTTCTGGAATGAACTGGATCTGCCTATGCAGAAAATCTCCGGCGGTGTGTGGGAAGCGGTATCTGTGCATGCGCGGCCCGACTCGGCGTACAAGTTCTGCGTTCGCACGCCCGATGGCCGCACGCTCTACAAAACGGACCCCTACGGCAGGCGCTGTGAGAAACTGCCCGGTACGTCCAGCATGATTGAGCCGGAAGACTCGTTCATCTGGCACGACGCGATGTACCGCGCGCGCAGGAAAAAGCTGGGTTCACTGAACAGACCCGTCAACATCTATGAGGTGCATGCCGGTTCGTGGAAACGGCATGACGACGGCGGTTATTATTCCTTCTCCGAGCTTGCCGATACGCTGGTGCCGTATGTGAAGGAGATGGGCTACACGCATATCGAGCTGATGCCCATTATGGAGTACCCGTATGAGCCGTCGTGGGGATATCAGATCACCTGCTATTATGCGCCCACGCATCGCTACGGAACGCCCGAAGATCTCCGTATCTTTGTCGACCGCTGCCATGCGGAGAATATCGGCGTGATTCTTGACTGGGTGCCTGCGCACTTCCCGAAGGATGCGTATGGTCTTTACGAGTTTGACGGCACATGCTGCTATGAGCTGTCCGACCCTATGATGAATGAGCATCCAGACTGGACCACACGCATCTATGATTACGGCAAGCCAGAGGTGAAATCTTTCCTCATATCCAATGCCGTGTACTGGATTGAGCAATTCCATGTAGACGGTATTCGCGTGGATGCTGTGGCATCGATGCTGTATCTGGACTACAACCGGCAGAATTACAAGCCAAATCGTTTCGGTGGCCGCGAAAATCTTGAAGCAATCGAGTTTCTCAAGCGGCTGAACGAAGCGGCGTTCCGCGCAAATTCTGCGGTCATGATGATTGCCGAGGAATCGACCACGTTTCCGTTTATCACAAGACCTGCCTATGACGGCGGTCTTGGTTTCCTGTTCAAATGGAACATGGGCTGGATGAACGATATGCTCAAGTATATGAAGCTTGACCCGGTCTATCGCAGCGGGAGCCACAATACGCTCACGTTCTCCATGACATACGCATTTTCTGAGAACTTTATCCTGCCGCTCAGCCACGACGAGGTTGTGCACGGAAAGCTCTCACTCATCGGCCGGATGCCCGGCAGCTATGAGGACAAGTTCTGCAATCTGCGTACGTTTTTCGCCTATCAGATGGCCCATCCCGGCAAAAAAATGAATTTTATGGGAAATGAGTTCGCGCAGTTTATTGAGTGGAATTACAAGCAAGGGCTGGACTGGCTGCTGCTGGATTATGATCTGCACCGGAAGATGCAGCAGTTTGTCAAAACACTGAACCATTTCTATCTGAACCATCGGCAGCTGTGGGAGAACGACAGTGACTGGAACGGATTCCAGTGGCTGAGCTGTGATGATGCCAATACCAGCGTGGTTGCGTTCCGACGGATGGATCGAAGGGGCAGAGAACTGGTTGTGGTGTGCAACTTCTGCCCGGTGCTGCGCGACAGCTACCAGCTGGGTCTGGCAAGAGCCGGCTATTATGTGCCGGTGCTGAACTCTGACAGCAAAGAATTTGGCGGCTACGGTTATGAGCCGGTCACTGTGCAGGCGCAGAAAGGCGAACATAGAGGGTTCAAATTCCATGGTTCATTCAGAGTCCCGCCCATGAGCGTGACCTATTATGAGCATCGGCGCAATGAGTCGGAAACATGAGAGAAAACAGAAGGAGGAACTGATATGCAATTTCAAAAAAAGCGTTGTGTAGCAATGCTGTTGGCGGGCGGTCAGGGAAGCCGCCTGATGGTATTGACGGAGAATACGGCTAAACCTGCCGTGCCGTTCGGCGGTAAGTACCGTATCATCGATTTCCCGCTTTCCAATTGCGTCAACTCCAAGATCGATACGGTGGGTATTCTAACGCAGTATCAGCCGCTCGAACTCAATGAGTATATCGGCAACGGTCAGCCGTGGGGTCTCAACAGCTCACATGGCGGTGTGCAGGTGCTGCCGCCCTATGCAAAGAGCAAAAACTCTGAATGGTACAAGGGCACAGCCAACGCCATCTACCAGAACATTCCCTTTATTGACCGTTACCGTCCGGACAATGTGCTGATCCTCTCGGGCGACCACATCTATAAGATGGACTATGCCAAGATGATCCGTTTCCACGAACAGAATGATTCCGACTGCACCATCGCCGTGCGTGACGTGCCGCTCAAAGAGGCGTCCCGCTTTGGCATCATGAATACGCGCGCAGACGGCTCGATCTATGAATTTGAGGAGAAGCCCAAGCACCCCAAGAGCACCAATGCGTCCATGGGTATCTATGTGTTCAAGTGGAGCGTGCTGAAAAAATTCCTCGAGGACGACGAAGCTGACCCCAAGAGCGAGAATGATTTTGGCAAAAACGTCATTCCCGCAATTCTGAACGCCGGGCACAAGCTGTATGCATACCAGTTTGAAGGCTACTGGAAGGATGTCGGCACGATCTCCAGCCTCTGGGAGGCGAACATGGACCTGCTCGGCAAGCATCCGCAGTTTGACATCTATGGCAAAACTGGCAACAAGATCTACGCCAGAAACACGGCAAAGCCTGCTACCTTTGTCGCCAAGAGTGCGGAACTGCATGAGAGCTTCATTTCCGAAGGCTGCGAGGTCTATGGCATGGTCGACCATTCGGTCGTCTCAACCGGCTGTGTGATCGGCAAAGGTGCGGAGGTAACTGACAGCGTCATTATGCCGGATGTCGTGATCGAAAACGGCGCGGTTATCCGCAGTGCCATCATCGCCGAGGGCTGCCATATCAAGGCAGGTGCGCGTATCGGCGATTACCATGAGGGTGAAGAACGCAGGATCGCTGTCGTCGGTAAGGACAAGACCATTGCCGAGGGCGAAGTTATCGAAGCCGGCGCGGTCATTTGACCGCAGTGCAGAAAGGATGTGTCACTGCTATGGATACCATGGGCATCATTTTCTCGAATATTTACGACAACAATATGGGTGAGCTGACCAAAGAACGGACTTCCGCTTCCATCCCGTTCGGCAGCCGCTACCGCCAGATTGACTTTATTCTGTCGAATATGGCAAACTCCAGCATCCGTAACATCGGCATTATTACAAAATACAACTATCAGTCGCTGATGGACCACCTCGGCAGCTGTGAGGAGTGGGATCTTTCGCTTGGCGACGGCGTGCGTTTCCTGCCGCCGTATGCTACTGGCCATACCGGGGCTTACCGCGGCAAGCTTGAGGCACTGCAGACAGCGCTTCCGGTTTTGCAGCGAAGTGACGCCGACTACGTTGTTTTGGCCGATACCACGGTTCTGTGTGCTATTGATTTCAGTCTTGTGCTGGATGAGCATGTGGCATCCGGATGCGATGTAACAGTGGTTGCCAAAGCCGGACGTGCTGATGGCAAAAAGAAGCATCAACTGGCGCTGAAGCTGGACGATGACGGCAAGGTCTGTGACATGGCTGTGGACTATATTGCTCCGGAAGACTATCTTGTCGGCATGAGCATGTTTATCATGTCTCGGAAAAAGCTCATCGAAGTGATCCGGGAGATGACTCCGCATGGAAAATATCACTTTGAACGTGATTTCCTGCTTCCGCAATATCACGAGGGTAAGCTGAAAGTCAACGTGTATTCGTTCCACAATGTAGCGCTCTTTAACGAAAGCGTGGAGGAATATTATGAAAATAATATGCGCCTGCTGAGTGAGGATGTGCGGCACAGCCTGTTCCGCAGCGAAGTACCGATCTACACAAAGGTCCGCGATGCGATTCCCACGCTCTTCGGCCAGAACGGCCAGGCACCCAACTGCCTGCTTGCTGACGGCAGCCATATCTTCGGCTTTGCCGAGAACTCTGTAATTTTCCGCGAGGTCGATATCGACGAGGGCGCTGAAGTGCGCGACAGCATTGTCATGCAGGGCAGCAGGATCGGCGCTGGCGCGAAGATCCGGTACGCAATCCTTGATAAGAATGTCATTATTAAACCGGGCACGAACCTGCTTGGTTCACCCAATCATCCACTGGTTATCAGCAAAGGAGCAGTCATATGAAAATTGCCATCATCGCCTCGGAAGGTGCGCCGTTTTTGAAAACGGGCGGTCTGGGCGACGTTATTCAGGCTCTGCCGCAGGCGCTGTCAGAGCTGCCGAAAAACGAAGTCAGCGTCATTCTGCCG
This sequence comes from Oscillospiraceae bacterium, assembly GCA_016297855.1. Taxonomy (GTDB): domain Bacteria; phylum Bacillota; class Clostridia; order Oscillospirales; family Oscillospiraceae; genus CAG-170. The sequence continues at coordinate 8,038 of JAEDFW010000047.1, read as the reverse complement.
TATTACGGCAAGATCAAATACAGCGGCAAGTGGGATACCGAATTTTTGGGCAGCTTCAAGGTACAGCTGGCTTGGCGGCGCGAGTATGTCGGCATGTTCCGGCTGAAAACACGTCGAAAGAAGCTGCAGGTCTATTTTATCGATAACGAACGTTATTTTAACCGCCCCGGTATTTACGGTTACGATGATGACGGTGAGCGCTTTGCATTCTTCAGCAAGGCTGCGCTCTCACTTATGGCCGGTCTTGGCCTGCAGCCAGACGTGGTGCATTGCCATGACTGGCAGACGGCACTTGTGCCGCTGCTCATGAAAACGGAGTTCGCCGGGGATTTCGGCCAGACGAAGAGTGTTTTTACCATTCACAATATTGAATATCAGGGTAAGGCCAACCTGCATTTCAACTACGATGTGCTGGGACTTGACGGCAGCTGCGACGAGATTTTGCGCTTTGACGACTGCACGAACTTCATGAAGGCTGCGATCGTCACGGCCGACCGTGTCAACACCGTCTCCGAGACGTACGCGCAGGAGCTGCAGTATCCGTACTATGCTCACGGCCTTGCCGGAATGCTCTCAAGCCGCGGTCCTGCCTTCAGCGGTATTACAAACGGCATCGACATGGAGCTGTTCAATCCCGAAAAATCGGCCGGTCTTGCCGCGTTCTATAACGCCGGCAACATGCGTGAAGGCAAGCTTGCTAATAAGCGCGCGCTGCAGCAGCGTCTGGGGCTTGCCGTCGATGACGACGTGGCGGTGCTCGCCATGGTCTCGCGTCTTGCAGGGCACAAGGGCATCGATCTTTTGTGCTACATCGCTGAACGGCTGCTGCAGCGGCGTGTGCAGCTGGTCATCATCGGTACAGGTGAGCAGAAGTACGAATGGTTCCTCTCTTCGCTGCAGCATCGTTATCCGCAGCAGGCGTCGATCAACCTCTGCTTTGATCCCGAGCTTGCAAACCTTGTCTACGCTGGCGCAGACGCGTATCTGATGCCGTCAATGAGTGAGCCGTGCGGCCTGTCGCAGCTCATCGCCATGCGCTTCGGTACTGTACCGGTGGTTCACGCTGTGGGCGGCCTCAACGACACGGTTGAACCATATGACGAGACGCAGAATACTGGCAGGGGCTTCACGTTCCAGAGCTACAACGCGGATGACTTCCTTGGCGCGATCGACCGCGCGCTCGGTCTGTATTACGACGCGCACGAAAGGTGGCTGGCTTTGGCCGAGCATGATATGCGCCAGGATTACAGCTGGAAAATCCCCGCGCAGCGCTATATGGCACTCTATAAAGACGCACTGGAAGGATAACTCCCTGTATGGATAGACAGACAATTACCGAACGGATTCAGCAGATCTGCCTGCGCCTGTTTGGCTGCCAGCTCAAGGACGCGGCTGAAAAGCAGGTATACCGCGCTGTGTGCTGCGCAGTGCGTGAGCTTCTGCAGGAGAAGCAGCGCGAATTTGAGAAGCAGTCGCACATGGGGTCGCAGAAGCAGATCTACTATATGTCGATGGAATTTCTCGTCGGCACATCGCTGCGCAACAACCTCTATAACCTCGGAATTCTCGATGAAACACGCGAACTGATTGACTCGCTTGGCTTCAGTCTTGACCGGCTCTGTGAGATGGAGCCGGATGCGGGTCTCGGCAACGGCGGTCTCGGCCGGCTGGCCTCGTGCTATATGGACGCGGCAACGGGCCTTGATATCCCGATGACGGGCTTTTCCATTCGCTATGAGTTCGGCATCTTCCGTCAGAAGATCGTCGACGGCTGGCAGATGGAGTTCCCGGACGACTGGCTGGGCATGGGAGATGTCTGGCTGCAGACGCGCGAGGATGACGCGGTAGAGGTGCGCTTCGGCGGCAGCGTGCATGAATGGATGGACAACGGAAAGTTCAAGGCCGCACAAGTTGGCTATCAGTCTGTGCTCGCTGTGCCGCACGACCTGTATATCTCCGGCTACGGATCGAAGAGTGTGAACAAGCTTGTGCTGTGGAGCGCAAAACTGCCGCAAGGCTTTGACATGGCGGCGTTCTCACGCGGCGACTATGTCCGCGCGCTTGAGCAGAATACCATGGCGGAGACCATCTCCAAGGTGCTCTATCCTGCAGACAACCACACCAGCGGCAAGCGGCTTCGTTTGAAACAGCAGTATCTGCTGGTCTCGGCCTCGCTGCAGAGCATTCTGCAGGCACATCTGAAGCAGTATCACACGCTGGCAAATCTTGCCGAGCACGTTGCCATCCACATCAATGATACACACCCGGCGCTGTGCGTGCCGGAACTAATGCGCCTGCTGCTGGATGTGTACGATATGACGTGGGATGAGGCATGGAATATCACCTGCCAGACGCTTTCGTATACCAACCACACTGTCATGGCCGAAGCGCTCGAGCGCTGGCCAGAGAGCTTGTTTTCTGAGCAGCTGCCGCGTGTATACGGCATTGTCTGCGAGATTAACCGCCGCCTCATGGAGCAGCTGATGCTCGCGTATCCCAACGATCCTGGTAAGTGGGCGTATATGGCCGTTGTGGCAAACGGCGAGGTCCGCATGGCGAATCTTTGCCTTGCTGCGTGCCACAAGGTCAACGGCGTTTCCAAGCTGCATACGCAGATTCTGGAAACCGGCATCTTCCGCGATTACTACAATTTGCAGCCTGAACGGTTCCTGAATGTCACCAACGGCATCGCATACCGCCGCTGGCTATGTCAGGCGAATCCTGCGCTCACGCAGTATCTCAAAACGCTCATCGGCGACGGTTTCATGCGCGATGCGTGCGAACTGGAACAGCTGATGCAGCACTATGATCAGCCCGAGGTTCTATCGCAGCTGCGTGCGATCAAGCGGGAAAACAAGCTGCGTTTGTCAAAATATGTGGCTTCTGCCAACGGTGTGAATCTTGACCCGGACTCCATTTTTGATGTGCAGGTCAAGCGGCTGCACGAGTACAAGCGGCAGTTACTCAACATTCTGCATGTGCTGATGCTCTACAACCACATCAAGGATAACCCCAATCTCGATGTGACACCGCATACGTTCATCTTTGCCGCCAAAGCTTCGGCGGGCTATGTGCTGGCCAAGCAGATCATCAGCCTGATCGTGGCGGTATCGAACCTCATCAACGCCGACCCGCAGGTGCGTGAAAAGCTGCGCGTAGTCTTTATCGAGGACTATAAGGTTTCTCTGGCCGAGATCATCATTCCAGCAGCGGATATCTCCGAACAGATATCCATTGCCGGCAAGGAGGCGTCCGGCACGGGCAATATGAAGCTAATGATCAACGGCGCCGTGACGCTTGGCACGCTCGACGGCGCGAATGTGGAAATCTGTGAGCAGGTCGGAAAAGAGAATATGTTCCTGTTCGGCATGACGGCGGACGAGGTGGAGGATCTCTGGCGGCGTGGCTACAACCCGCGGGAATTCCTGTCACCTGAACTTGATCGTGTACTGCAGATGCTTACTTCCGGTGTACTCGGCCAGCGCTTCGACGATATCTACGCGTCGCTGCTGACAAATCGCTTTGGAACGGCCGACGGCTTTATGACCATCGCTGATTTTGACAGCTATGCCAAGGCGCAGGCGCTTGCCAACCGGACGTATCTGAACAAGCGAGCATTTACCAATATGCAGCTTGTCAATATCGCAAAGGCCGGCGTGTTCTCGTCAGACCGCGCATTGCGCGAGTACACAGAAAAAATCTGGAAACGATAAGGAAACACCATGCGTATATTATTTGACAGCCGGTTGTCGCAGTTCAAATCGCCGTTCGGCACGCTGCATCCCGGTCAGGATTGCCGGATACAGATTCAGATTCCGGTTAGCTGCCAGACGGTCAAAACTGAGCTGGTGCTGCTGCAGGAGGACGGAACGCAGCTGCAGCGCGAGGAAATGGAAAAGTGCGAACAGACCGAGCTCTATGAGACCTGGCGCTGCAACTTCTGCCTCACACAACCGGCACTGTATTTCTACTATTTCCACATCACAACGCAAAACGAATCGTTCCGATTGCTTAAGCAGGGAAGCGACACCAACATGGAGTCGGGTGACTGGTGGCAGGTGAGCGTGGTCGACGGCAAATACCAGGTGCCGGAATGGGCACGCGGCGCGGTCATGTATCAGATTTTCCCCGACCGTTTTGCTGCAGACGGCAAGTGTGACTGCACTGACAAGCTGAAGCCATACTGGGTGCATGAGAATACAGATGACATGCCGGTGTACTTACCGAACGAGAAGGGTGAGGTACTGAACAACGACTTCTATGGCGGTAATCTGAACGGTATCCGCGAAAAGCTGCCGTATCTGCATGAGTTGGGTGTTCAGATCCTGTATCTCAACCCCATTTTCATGGCGTTTTCAACGCACCGCTACGACACCTACGACTACAAGCGCGTCGATCCAATGCTTGGCACGGAGAAAGACTTCACCGCGCTGTGCGATACAGCGCATGCGCTTGGGATGCGCGTGATTCTCGACGGCGTGTTCTCGCATGTGGGCGACCGCAGCGAGTATTTCCAGCAGGCCATCCACGACCCCGAATCGCCGTACTGCAAGTGGTTCGATTTTAAGCACTATCCCGATGTGTACACCAGCTGGTGGGGTATCACCACACTGCCGTGTATCAACAAACTGGAAGAAAGTTATGTAAACTACATCATTGAGGATGAGGACAGCGTTGTTGCCAAATGGCTGCGTCTTGGCGCCGACGGTTATCGGTTGGACGTGGTCGATGAGCTGCCAGACGTATTCGTGGCGAAGCTGCGCAGGCGTATCCGCGAGATAAAGCCTGATGCGCTGCTCATCGGTGAGGTTTGGGAGGACGCGTCGAACAAGATTGCCTACGATAAGCGCCGTCGCTATTTTGTCGACTGCGAACTGGACTCCGTCATGAACTACCCCTGGCAGAAGGCGATTCTGCGTTACGCAAGGGGCGAGGATGACGGTCGGGAGCTGGGAGAGCGTATCATGCAGCTGGCGGAGAATTATCCGCCGGATGTTCTGGGTTGCGTGATGAATCTGCTTGGCACGCACGACACGCCACGCGCGCTGACGGCGCTAATCGATTCGTCTGACGCAGACCGCGCTGAGCTTGCAAGGCGGCACATGTCCGACGAGCAGCGTGAAAGAGGTAAACGCCTGCTGCGTCTGGCTGCGTTTCTGGAGTTTACGCTGCCTGGCATGGCCTGCATTTACTATGGTGATGAGGCTGGGATGGAAGGCTACCGCGATCCCTTTAACCGCAAATTCTATCCGTGGGGACGTGAGGACACGGCGCTGCAGCAGTTCTACCGTGAGCTGGCCGGGCTCAAGCGCGACAATCCTGCGCTTCGCTGCGGCGATATCACGGTACTGGAATCCGGCGGCGGACGCATCATGTTCCTGCGCCGCTGCAACGAACAGTCGGTTGTTATTTGCTGCAACCAGTCTCACGAGCCGTGGAGCGTTCGCCACAGCGGAAGGCTTCTGTTTGGCGGCAATCTTTCCGAGTATATGCCAAAGACCGTCACGCTGGCACGAGGCGGATACTGCGTCATGGAAAAATAAGAACTGCCCGAAAATCCTGTGCGGGATTTTCGGGCAGTCTTTTTTGCGCTATGCGTTTGCTGCTTCGTATTGATCGCGTGTGATGAGAAGCTCCAGAAGGCTGTTTTCCTGCCGACAGACGGTAAAGCCGGCGGAAAGATGCGCGTGGACGGCAGCGTCGCGGATATCTTCAAAACCGTTGTGCACGGCGTCAGCGTGCAGGAAGTCAAACGCGTGATGCAATAACAGACGCAGCGCGGGTACAGCATATCCATGCCCGCGATACTTCGCCTCGATGACGATACCCATCTCGTACCATGGGTGCTCGTCGGATCGGTGTACGTTCACCTCTCCGAGAAACGTGCCGTCGTCCCTGACGATGTAAGCATAAAAGCGATCCGGCTCGCGGCCGATGTAGTAGTCGTACCAGTTGCGCCATTCGGATTCGGGAAAGGCGATGCAGCCGGTCTCGGGGTCATAGCCGTCATAGGGAAGACCATAGCCGCGGTTGTAGTTCATTGTGGCGGGATCTTCCATCAGTTGCTTGCGGTACCACAGCTCGTCAAAGAACGGGACATGCAGGTGAAGTTCGCTCATAATTTCCTCATTTCAATTTCGCGTTGTCCTAAAGTGCTTGCCCGCCTAAGTGGCGGGCAAGCACTGATTTTATGCCATTTTTTCCTTGATGTGGCTCAGGCGGTCAAGCGCTTCATTGAGCGTCGTGTCGAGCTTTGCAAAGTGAACGCGGACGATGTCGTTGATGCCCTTCTCGTTAAAGAACGATGTGCCGGGAACGCAAGCCACGCCGACTTTGCGCGCCATCTCCTCGCAGAACTCCACGTCGGTCTGCCCCTTCTTGAGATATGGGCCGATGTTGGCAAGGACGAAGTACGCGCCCTGCGGGTCGGTAAACGGGATACCGATGTTGCGAAGACCGTCAGTAAACAGTTTTTTCATGTGTGCGTAGTGCGCGCCGAATTCTTCATAGTAGCTGTCGGGCATGTCAAGACCGACAATGGCGGCTTCCATGAGAGGCGACGGTGCACCGACGGTATTGAAGTCATGGTACTGCTTGATGCGCTCCATGATAGGTTGCGGCGCAATGGCATAGCCTAGACGCCAACCGGTGACAGAATAGGTCTTGCTGAGGCTTGAGCAGCTGACCGTGCGCTCCCACATGCCGGGCAGGCTGTTCATGTAGATGTGCTTATGACCGTCGTAGACGATGTGCTCGTAGACCTCATCCATGATTGCGTAGACGTCATATTTGATGCAAAGATCGGAAATCAATTTCAGTTCATCGTAGGTAAAGACCTTGCCGCTGGGGTTCGACGGGTTGCAGATGAGAATGGCCTTTGCGCCCTGACGGAACGCATCTTCCAGCACCTCGGGGTCAAAATTGAACTGCGGCGGCACCAACGGCACGAAAATCGGCTCACAATCGGCCATAATGGCCTGCGCACGATAGTTTTCAAAGTACGGCGAGAACATGATGATCTTGTCACCGGGATTCGTCAGAGCGAAAATGGTATCGACCATAGCCTCGGTCGAGCCGATGGTAACGACAATCTCGGTATTGGGATCGAGTGTGCGGCCCATAAAGCGGCCGCACTTGCGCGCGAGCGCCGCGCGGAAGTTAGGTGCGCCCATCGTGATGGGGTACTGGTGCGGGCCTTCATAACTGACTTCTGCCAGACGGTCGAGCATGGCCTTGGGCGGGTCAAAATCCGGGAAGCCCTGCGCCAGGTTGATCGCGCCGCAGTCAATGGCGATACGCGTCATGCGGCGAATGACGGAATCGGTGAATAATTTGTTTTTTCTGCTCATTTCCTGCATAGTAGATACCTCGCTTATTGAATTTGCCCCAAGGGGGGCAGCAAAGTCAATGAATGCCCAGAGCCTCGCCGGAAACTGTGCCAAGCCCGCAGTCTGCGAGCACTGCATCCAGCTTTTCTGCGTCTGCAACACGGAAGATCATGTATGCCAGCCCATTTTTCTGACCAAAGACGGAGTACATGTACTCAATATCGATCTGTGCCTCGGACATGGCGCGAAGCAGTTCGCTCAGCCCACCCGGACGGTCAGGAACGGCTACAGCCGTGACAGGCGTCATGGTAAGGATGAAGCCGTGTTCCAGAAGAACGGAGCTGGCTTTCTGTGCGTCGCTGGTAATGAGGCGCAGAACGCCATAGTCAGCCGTTTCTGCGATATTCAGCGCGCGCAAATCGATGTGATTCTCTGACAGTATGCCGGTAATCTCAGCCAGCTGGCCGGCGCGGTTTTCAAGAAATACAGAGATCTGATGGACGGTCATAGTGATGTCTCCTTTCAAATCTTACGCTTGTCAATGACGCGGACGGCTTTGCCTTCGCTGCGGGTGATGGATTTGGGCGCGACGAGGCGCACCTTGGCGTAGATGCCCAGCATTGCCTTGAGCGCTGCGACGAGATTCTTTTCCATCTCGGTGATCTTGCCGAGGTTATCCGAGAACGTCTCGGGCGTCATTTCGACCATGA
>JAEDFW010000166.1 GCA_016297855.1 Oscillospiraceae bacterium | reverse complement strand
TCGGCGCAGGCGCCGCAGGCGAGACATTTCTCCTCGTCGAGCTTCCATGTCTTTGCCGCCCTGTCAACCTCAAGCGCGCCGCCGGGGCACTTCTTGGCGCAGATGCCGCAGTACACGCAGAGCGCCGGATCGCTTGTGGGCTTTCCGTCACCGCGCGGCTGTACGCCGAGCTCCGGCAAGTCGCAGGCAGGCGCCTTCTTGGTGGGCTTCCTGACGAAGCTGCCGGTTTCCAGAAGGTCCTCGTGCTTTGTGGCGATCATGTGGTAGTCGTCCGTCAGGGTGATGGCCTTGCTGGAGCAAAAATCCGCACAATGGCTGCAGAAGGTGCATGAGCCCATGTCGAAGGTGAGCGTCACTCTGTCGCCGTCCTCGGTTTTCTCGATAACTCTTGATATGGCGCCGCCGGCGCAGACGCGCTCGCACATACCGCAGCCCATGCACTTTGTCGGGTCGTACTTGATGCGGCCGCGGTAATTCGGCATGGCGGGGGCGCTCTTGACGGGGTACATATCACAGCTTGACTTGCTGAAGAGGTTCATCAGCGCCTCTTTAACGAACGGAAAATCCATTACATCTGCCCCCTTTTCTTTTTGAGTATCTCGGTGGCGAGCACCAGACCGTCCATAATGGCCTCCGGCTTCGGCGCGCAGCCTGCGATGTCAACGTCAACATCGACATAAGCGCTCAGCGGGCCTGCGACGGAGTAGCTGCCCTTAAAGACGTTGCCCGACTGCGGGCAGGAGCCCATGGTGACGATGCAGCGCGGTTCGGGAACCTGCGAAATTGCGCGCAGGACGCGGGGCAGGGACTGCTTTGTGACGGGGCCGGTGACGACCACGATGTCGGCGTGTCTCGGGCTGCCCGCAAGCTTGAAGCCAAGGCGCTCCGCGTCGTAGCGCGGGGTCAGCACGGCGACAAGCTCGATATCGCAGCCGTTGCAGGAGCCGGAATTGATGTGGAATATCCACGGAGATTTTGCAGTGCTTTCTTCAATAAGCTTTTTGAACATTTCCACCCCTCCTTACAGACCGCACCATGCAAGCACCAGGCTGATGAACGCAAGCGTGGAGACAGCAGTCCAGTAGAACTTGAATATCTGCTCGATTTTCAGTCTCGCGGTGACCGCGTGGACAAGCGATATCGTGAGCGCTGTCACGACGATGCAGAGCAGGAACATGATGATCGCGTCAACGACGACGATGCCGGTGCCGATGCCGCCGAGAAACAGCGCAGTGAACAGACTCGTCAGCGTGAGAAGCTTTACGGCGTGGCTCAGCTTGTAGATGCCGAGAGGCGCGCCGCTGTACTCGGCGAGCAGACCTTCGCAGATCTCCGTCTCGGCCTCGGCCGCGTCGAAGGGATGACTGCCGGTTTCGCCGGGGATGGTGAGCAGCAGTGCCGCCGCCGCGGGAAGCATACTGCCGTGGAGAATGAGGCTGCCGTGTTCCGTCTGGTACTGGGCAATCTGCGCGAGCGAGAAGCACAGGCCGCTGTCATATGCCGCGCCCACCTTCTTTGCAACCGCGAGGAACACAAGCACAAGCGGAAGCTCGCAGGAGATAATGGTGACCATCTCGCGGCTCAGACCGATGCCCGCGTACGGGGAGCCGGACGCAGCGCCGCCGAGCATGGAGGACATCGCGGGGATGAGCAGCAGATAGAGGATCACGATCACGTCTGCCATGCCGGAGAAGGCCTCAAAGCCGTTAATGGGGATAAAGAGTTGGATCACGACCAGTGCGGCAAGGCCGACCAGCGGCGCTGCCATGAACATGGTCTTGTTTGCGGCGGCGGGGATTATCGTCTCCTTGCCGCAGAGCTTGAAGAAATCGTAGAAGGGCTGGAGTATCGGCGGGCCGACACGCTTTTGCATCTTTGCGACCAGCTTGCGGTCAATGCCGCACAGAAGCAGTCCGCATATGAAGCAGAACAGGAAGCCCGGGAAAATGAGTATGTAACCCAGATATTTGAGCACGTTGATAAGTACGAGCATTGTCCCACCTCCTTAAAGAACTATGAGCATGAAGCCCATTATCAGCGCCGCGTCTACAACAGTCCACAGCGCGTAGTCGTTTACAACGCCGCTGTGCAGCTCGTGCATAAAGCTGAAGTAGCCTTTCCAGTTGTGCTTGAAGCCCCAGAAGAGGTCTTCGCCGCCGACCTGGGAGAAGCTCTGCGCTTCGCCGCCGTAGAAGAGCTCGTGCTTGGTGTCGATCTCGCCCTTGCACTCGCTGACGTTGTCGTATTTTGCGGCGACCGCCACGATGGTGAAGGCGAGCAGCGCGATGCACAGGATGAGCAGCCACGAAACCGGGCTCCACATACCGACGGTCGCGAAGCTTATCTCAGGCACTATGGGGTCAACCGCCATAACGCTCTCGGCGTAGCCCGCGCCCATCATGGAGTTGATGTAGGCGACCGCGTTGAGCGCGGCTTTAGCAGCAGGCTGGGTGATATAGGTGGTGACGAGGTTCGGGAACAGACCCGTGACGACGCACAGCACCGCAAGCAGCTCCATCGCAATGCGCATACTCCGCGGAGCTTCCTTCGCGTTTTCACACTCGGCGGGGAGCTGGCCGAAGAACACGGACTGGCTGACCTTGACGAAGGA
>JAEDFW010000046.1 GCA_016297855.1 Oscillospiraceae bacterium | reverse complement strand
GGTGCGGGCCGTCAATGTCTTTGTAGATTCGATTCCCATTGATTAACCTGCGCCGTCAGGCGTTACACGGAGGTGTTCCATTTGAGACAGGAAATTGACGGCGCTGCGTTCCGGCGCATGTTGCTCAGCGCTGCAGCTTCAATCGAGAATAACAAACAGAAGATCAATGAACTGAACGTATTCCCCGTCCCCGACGGCGACACGGGCACAAATATGAGCATGACGCTCGGCGCTGCCGCAGCCGATCTGCGCAAGGCAGACGGCGTGACGCTGACCAAAGCGGCCGATATTACGGCTTCTGCCATGCTGCGCGGTGCGCGCGGCAACTCGGGCGTCATTCTGTCGCTGCTGTTCCGCGGCTTCTCCAAAGCGCTCAAAGGCAAAGAGACCGGCAGCGGCAAGGATTTTGCAGACGCGCTCACAGGCGGCGTGGAGGCCGCGTACAAGGCCGTGATGAAGCCCGCCGAGGGCACGATCCTGACCGTCAGCCGCTTGACCGCCGACGCCGCGCGTGAGCTGGCCGAGGAAAACGACGCCATCGAGAGCGTGCTGGAAAGCTGCATTCCCACGGCGAAGGCCGCACTGGAAAACACCGTCAACCAGAACCCCGTGCTCAAAAAGGCCGGTGTGGTCGACGCGGGCGGCATGGGCTTTCTCGTGATCTTGGCGGGCATGCTGGCCTCGCTGCAGGGCCGCGATGTGGAGAGCGCCTCCTCCGGCGAGACGAAGCAGGCGGCAGATTTTGCCGCGCTGACCGACGAAGAGATCACCTTTACCTTTGACACGGTGTTCATCGTCCGCAAGACCGGCAAGTCCATCGAGCCGTTCCGTGCGTATCTTGCCACCATCGGCGACAGCCTTGTCATCGGCGAGGACGACGACGCGTTCAAGGTGCATGTGCACACCGATATTCCCGGCGCCGCTTTGACGGAAGCGCAGAAATACGGCACGCTGGAACTTGCAAAGATTGAGAACATGCGCACACAGTATGAGGACATGGCCGCAGGCCGCGCACCGCAGAGCACCGACGATCTGGATATGGACGAGGCTGCTGAATCTGCGCCCGCAGTGGCAGCGCCGGAAAAGCGCTACGGTTGCGTGTCCGTCTGCGCGGGCGAAGGTCTGGCGCATGTGTTCCGCGATTTGGGCGTGGACGGCGTGATCGAGGGCGGCCAGACCATGAATCCTTCAACCGAGGATATTCTGGCGGCCATCAACCGCACCCCTGCTGAAATTGTGTTCGTGCTGCCCAACAACAAGAACATCATCATGGCCGCTGAGCAGACGATAGAGCTGACGGATAAGCGCGTGATCGTCATCCCCAGCAAAACCGTGCCGCAGGGCATCACTGCGATGCTGAATTTTGACGATTCACTCGAGCCGGAAGACAATATCGCCGCCATGACCGAGTGCCTGTCCTCCGTTACCACCATGCAGATTACATACGCCGCCAGAGATTCCGACTTTGACGGGTATGAGATCCATGAGGGCGACTATCTGGGTTTGTGCAACGGAGCCCTGCTTGGTACCAACCGCGAGATCACCGCGCTGCTTTCCGCAATGGCCGAAAAGGTTGCAGCCGAGGGCAAGGAATTTGTCAACATCTTCTACGGCGCGGATATCACGGAAGAACAGGCTGATGCAGCCGCCGCGCTCTTTGCTGAGCTTGCGCCGGATGCCGAAATCAACGTTCTGTCCGGCGGTCAGCCGATCTACTACTATCTTATCTCCGCTGAATAACCACTGCGCCTGCCGCACCGGACAGCGCAGCAGGCGCAGTCATAACGAAAACCGGGAGCAGTTTTCTGCTCCCGGTTTGTTTTTTACAGTTTTTTCAGTTCTTTTACGCAACCTGCGCAAATATTCTTCCCCTTGTAATTCGTCACATTCTTCGAATCACCGCAGAAAATGCAGGTTGGCTCGTATTTTTTCAGAATGATTGAGGCCCCGTCCACATAGATTTCAATTGCGTCTTTCTCCGCAATATCCAGCGTTCGGCGCAGCTCGATCGGCAGTACGATCCTGCCCAGCTCATCAACTTTTCTCACAATTCCGGTGGACTTCATTTTGGAACCTCCTGTACACTTCTTTCTGCCGCTAACAATTCCGCATATGCAGCCGGCTTCATACGAATTTAACTGCTACATCATAACATCCATTTATGTCCAAATCTTGAACATCCGGGTAATTCGAATCCTTAATTTTTTCTGAAGCTTCTTTTTGAGGAGGGCTATCAATGGCAATGTCTGTGATCTGGCTGATTCTGCTGCTGCTTGCAACGCTGACGGGACTCGCCACCGGCAGCGCCCATGTCGTCGGTGCTGCCGCGCTGACCGGCGCGCAGAGCGCAGTCACGCTGGTCATTTCCATGGCGGGCGCGATCTGTCTTTGGAGTGCGCTGGCAAAACTCATGGACGCATCCGGCCTCATGCAGAAACTCACGCGCCTGCTGCGCCCTATTCTGCGCAGACTTTTTCCCGCAGCGGCAAAAGACACGCAGGCGTTGGGCTTTCTCTGCGCCAATGTTTCGGCAAATCTTCTGGGTCTCGGCAACGCAGCCACACCCATGGGCATAAACGCCGTAAAGCGAATGCAGGCGGTCTCCGGCAGCAGCGAGGCCACCGACGACATGTGCCTTCTCATCGTGATGAACAGCGCCTCGTTGCAGCTTGTTCCGTCCACCGTAGCGGCTTTGCGTGCCAGTCTCGGCGCGCAGCGTGCGTTTGACATTCTGCCTGCCGTCTGGCTGGCATCGTTCGTTTCGGTCACGAGCGGCATCCTCGCCGCACGATTGCTTCGGAAACTATGGCGCAAATGACGGATCTTCTCATTCCGCTGCTGCTCATTTTTGTGAGCGTCTATGCACTTGGGAAAAAGCAGGATGTCTATACGCCGCTTGTTGCCGGCGCGCAGGACGGGCTGCGCCTGCTTTTTTCCATCGCGCCGGCACTGATCGTGCTGCTCACAGCGGTCTCAATGCTGCGCGAAAGCGGGTTTTTTGATCTTATGTCCCAATTTCTTGCACCAGTCTGTTCTCTGGTCGGTATACCGCCGGAGCTGGTGCCGCTCATGCTCATCCGCCCGTTCAGCGGCAGCGCGGCGCTGGCCGTGGGTGCGGAGCTGATGCGCGAATACGGCGCCGATTCTCTCGTCGGGCGTACGGCCGCCGTGATGCTCGGCAGCTCCGAAACGACGTTCTATACGATAGGCGTCTATTTTGGCGCATCCGGCATCAAAAAAACGCGCTATACCATTCCCGCTGCCATTGTCGCCGATCTCACCGGCTTTTTTATGGCCAGCCTCAGCGTCCGCCTCTTCTTCTGATGCTATCAAGCAGAAATCAGTCGTCCTCATGCTCTGCTCCGATCGCCCGTCCAGCTCCAGTAGCTGGCTTTCCGGCGCTGTCTGGCAGCTTTCTTCCAAAAAACTACAAGCGGCGCATGGGGCTGCCATGCGCCGCTTCCTTCTTTTCCCACGCAGCAAAAGCGCGTCATCGTTTCCTATTTTTGGTATCCCATGTTTCTTTCATATTCGCGGATGAATGAGACATTTGCCGTTTCATATTCGTTGAACACGTCCTCGTCAAATTCCGCCGCCGCGACCGTTCCCGTGTACCAGCTGCACCCGTCAAAATATGCCTGCAGCACGGCATCGTCAAAGCGTCTGCCGTGGCGCGCGAAAATCTCGTTTCTGGCCAGTTGGCATTGCTTCGCCGTCAAATCACGCAGATCATCCTCGGTGAGATAGCGGCTGACACTGTCCGGCAGAATATACTCTGTCCGCACAGCCGCCGCCTGCTTTGCCTCGTCATACAGCGCATACCCTTCGCGCAGCGCAAAACTGCACCACGCGTCATATTCCTCGCCGCCGGTTCCGTCATAATCGACAGATTCCGAAGCCCTGCGCGCATTCACCGCATAGCGCAGCCGCAGCAGTACGTCGTCCTTAAAATACAGCCTGCACGCATCTGTGGCCTCGAAATAGGCAAAGCGCAGCTTCCCATTCTGAAAATAGTAGCTTCTGTCAAAATCCAGCCCGTCTGCTCCGCTGCGCAGAACGATACATACCGGTTCTTCGCCGCTGATATAGCTGTAGACGCTTTGCCGCAGCATGACTTTTTCATACAGTCCTGCATTCCGGTTTTTCTCGATCGCGTCATACTCGGCGCGGATGCACGTTACCTCGCTGTCCACTGTCTGCGCCGCGTCATCTTCCGTATCCGCTGTCGCCTGCACAGCCTGCAGCATCGGCATCTGCCCGGCATCCTGCAGTTCGGCTTTGGATTCGTCCGTCGTTTCCTGCTGCTGTGTCTGCAGCACGCTCTGTGAAGTCCCGCTCGGCGCAGCGTCCTGCGCGTCACGCAGCTCGGCCAGCATTGCGGGCGGCGTGTCGGCGGATTTTCGTTCCGGCTCCAGCTTCAAAAGCACATAGCCCACCGCTGTCAGCAGCACAGCTGCCAGTATGCTCAGAAGCCCCACCGCAATCTTCAGTCCCCTGGCCACGCGCGGCGGCTGCAGCATTCCGCATCCGGAGCAGTGTCTGCCGGGTCTGGCTTTGCTTCCACAATTCCTGCAGCGCATGGTCTCGCCTCCCATCCGTTCGTGCCGCACCCGAAGCGTCTGTGCTACACGAAGAAATACCAGATCAAAAAAACTCCCGCGCCCAAAACCAGCGCGGACAATACCACGATCAGCGTGATAAAAAGGCCGGTAAGCGGACTTTTCATCACCCGCGGCCCGGGTGTTTTCGCCGCATGTTTCCGATCATCCATGCCGCATTCCCCCTTTATCCTGTTATGTTAGTATACAAAACCGGTGAATTTTTGTCAACGCCCGGGCACAAGCAAACGGTTTGCGGCGATCGGACGTGAAAAATGTGCTGAAAGGGATTGACATTTCAAATAATCAGCGGTAAAATTACTCCAAATTCAAGAAGAGGTTTTTTTCTGATGAACGGCACGATTTTTTGCGCATATTACTTTTACTTTACTGTGTTGGCATAGTAAGGGTAATTTGTGATGCGTAAAAATCAGCAGATTTGTTTTTTTGCGGCACAGATTACACTGTGCCGCTTTTTCTATGCAAAAGATAAGTATATATGGAGGGAACCGACATGATCGTAATTCTCAAACCAAACGTTGCCCACGAAAAACGCGAGCAGCTCATTGAATGGCTCAAGGCGCAGAGCCTCGGCGTGCACATCTCCGACGGCGCGTTTCAAACAGTACTGGGCCTCATTGGCGACACCAGCAAGGTCGATCTTGATCTGCTCGCCAGCCTTGACATTGTCGAAAGCGTCAAGCGCGTGAGCGATCCCTTCAAGTGCTGCAACCGCAAATTCCACCCCGAAGACACAATCGTTTCTGTGGGTGAGGCCAAAACCGGCGGCGGTTATTTCTCGCTGATTGCCGGCCCATGCTCGGTCGAGTCGGAGGAGCAGATCGTCTCCATCGCCAAAGCTGTCAAGGCAGGCGGTGCGACCATGCTGCGCGGCGGCGCGTTCAAGCCGCGCACATCTCCGTATGATTTCCAGGGTCTCAAGGCCGAAGGACTTGAACTTCTCAAAATCGCGCGGCAGGAAACGGGGCTTCCCATCGTTACCGAGATCATGAATATCAACCACATTCCCCTCTTTGAGGACGTGGACGTCATTCAGGTCGGCGCGCGAAATATGCAGAATTTTGACCTGCTCAAGGAGCTGGGTAAGCTTAATAAACCCATTCTTTTAAAGCGCGGCCTTGCCAATACGCTCAAGGAGCTACTGATGAGCGCAGAGTATATCATGGCCAGCGGCAACGAGCAGATCATCCTCTGCGAGCGCGGCATCCGTACCTTTGAGACCTACACCCGTAATACGCTCGATCTTTCCGCCGTTCCGATGCTGCACGAGCTGACACACCTTCCGGTGGTGGTCGATCCCAGCCATGCCACCGGCAGCGCGCGTCTTGTGCCGCCTATGGCGCTGGCTGCTGCTGCAGGCGGAGCCGACGGTATTATGATTGAGGTGCACAACGACCCGATGCACGCGCTGTGCGACGGTGCGCAGGCGCTCACGCCTGAACAGTTTGCCGCGCTTGCAGAAAAGGTACACCGCGTGCGCGAGGTGCTGGCGGTATGACGGTCGGCGTCATCGGTCTTGGCCTCATCGGCGGTTCGATGGCCAAAGCGTATCATGAGGCAGGACACCGCGTGCTTGCCTGGAACCGCAGTGAAAGCGTGCTGCGCTTTGCTGAAATGTCCGGTGATGCAGACGGTGCGCTTACCGAAGAAACGATCGGTGCGTGCGACCTTCTTCTGCTCGCCGTCTATCCGCAGGCCTGCATCGAGTATCTCACGCAGATGGCGCCGAAGATTGCCACAAGCACCATGGTGATCGACTGTAGCGGCACGAAGCGCGTCGTCTGTCAGGCGTGTTTCCGTCTGGCAGAGCAGTATGGCTTTACCTTTATCGGCGGGCATCCTATGGCGGGCACGCACAATTCGGGCTTCAAATACGCCCGGGAAGATCTCTTCAAGGGCGCGCCGATGGTTCTGGTTCCGCCGCGTTTTGACGATATTGCGCTTCTGCAGCGGGCAAAGGATCTGCTTGCGCCGGTTGGCTTCGGCAGTTTTTCCGTTACCACCGCTGAAAAGCACGACGAGATGATTGCCTTTACCTCGCAGCTGGCGCATGTCGTCTCCAATGCTTACATCAAAAGCCCCACCGCCGGCAGCCACAAAGGCTTTTCCGCCGGCAGCTACAAGGATCTCACGCGCGTAGCATGGCTCAACCCGCAGATGTGGGCCGAGCTGTTTCTGGAAAACAAAGATAATCTCACAAACGAGCTGGATATTCTGATTGAAAATCTGCGTGCCTATCGAGACGCAATGGCACAGGACGATAAGGACACGCTTGTCCGCCTGCTGGACGAAGGGCGGCAGCGCAAGCAGGAGGTGGACGGCCGGTGAATACCATCCATGTAACCGCATCCAACAGCTATGATGTGTTGGTCGGCGCGGGTCTTCTCGATCGGACGGGTGAATATGCTGCGAAGCTCACGCACGCTGTCTGCGCCGCTGTGGTGAGCGACGATACAGTTTTCCCACTTTACGGCGAGGCGGTCTGCCGAAGCCTTCGTGCGGCAGGCCTGCGTGTCGTTTCCTATGTTTTTCCGCACGGCGAGCGCTCGAAAAACATCGAAACATTCTCTGATATATTGAACTTTCTGGCTGAAAACCGCGTCACGCGCACGGATCTTGTCGTAGCGCTTGGCGGCGGCGTGGTAGGCGACGTGACGGGCTTTGCCAGCGCCTGCTATCTGCGCGGCGTTGCGTACATCCAGATTCCGACTACTCTTTTGGCTGCAGTCGATTCGTCCGTGGGCGGCAAGACGGCCATTGATCTGCGCGCAGGCAAAAACTTGGCCGGCAGCTTTTATCAGCCGCATCTTGTTCTGTGCGACACAAACACGCTTGCTACTCTGCCGGATGCGATCTTCGCCGACGGCTGCGCCGAGGTTGTGAAGTACGCCATGTACGGAAACGCCCCGTTTTTTGAGGAATTAAGTCAAAACGGCGTAAAAAACCAGCTTTCACACGTCATTTCCACCTGCGTTTGCATGAAGCGCGACGTGGTCTGCGCCGACGAGTTTGACCGCGGCGGCCGTCAGATTCTGAATTTTGGCCACACGTTCGGCCACGCCGTCGAGCGCTGCAGCGATTTTTCCGTCTCACACGGCAGTGCCGTGGCCATCGGTATGGCCATGATGAGTCGTGCAGCCGTCAAGCGCGGCCTGTGCGACGCGTCTGTACTGGCGGCGCTTCTGGCGCTGCTGCATGAGCTCGGTCTGCCCACAGAACCGACATTTTCCGCTTCCGAGCTTCTGGAAGCGGCCTGCCGTGACAAAAAAATCAGCGGCAGCACGCTCAACCTCATTGTCCCGCGCGCAATCGGCAGCTGCGAAATTACTCCCATCGATACTTCCGAGCTTTCCGCGTGGCTGCGCGACGGAGGCGCTGTATGACGCGCGTATGTATGCCCGGGCCGCGCACGGGCCGCGTTCATATCCCGGCGTCCAAATCGCAGGCGCACCGGCTTCTCATCTGCGCGGCGCTGTCGAAACATCCTGTTACGCTGCATTTGGACGGACTTTCGCGCGACATCCTGGCCACCGCCGCATGTCTTCGCGCACTGGGCGCGGAAATCACCGAAATATCTGGCGCGCTGCAGATACAGCCCATCGACAAATTGCCTGAAGAAGCTGTGCTGCGCGTAGGCGAAAGCGGCTCCACGCTTCGGTTTTTGCTGCCGGTCGTTGGCGCGCTGGGTGTCAGGGGCGCGTTTCAGATGGAAGGTAGGCTCCCCGACCGGCCGCTCAGTCCACTGGACGAGCAGCTTGCTGCGCACGGCATGGCGCTGAAGCGAAGCGGCAATGTGCTTCTAACTGCGGGGCAATTGCAGCCGGGTGATTATGTGCTGCCCGGCAACGTGTCCTCGCAGTATATCTCGGGGCTTTTGTTTGCGCTGCCGTTGCTGCATGGCAGCAGCACGCTCACCGTTACGGATACGGTTGAGTCTGAGGCCTACATTCATATGACCGAATCCGCGTTGTTACAGGCCGGAATCCGCTTCAAAAAAGCGTGCAACTGCTATCAGATTCCGGGCAATCAGCGCTATTGCGCGCCGGAAAGTTGCACGGTCGAGGGCGACTGGTCGAACAGCGCGTTCTTCCTCTGCATGGGTGCGCTGTCAGACGCGGGCATCGCCGTGTCCGGACTCGACCCGGCAAGCGTCCAGGGCGATCGCGCCGTTATCGACATCTTGCGGCAATTTGGCGCTGAGGTTCAAACCGGCGCGGATTTTGCCGCCGTGAACCGGGGCCATCTGCGCGCGATCACCATCGACGCCGCGCCCATTCCCGATCTCATCCCGGTATTGAGCGTCGTGGCGGCGCTCTGCGAGGGTGAAACAAAAATCGTCAACGCCGCGCGTCTGCGGCTGAAAGAATCCGACCGGCTCACGACGACCGCCGCCATGCTCGCATCGCTCGGCGCGGACGTACAGGAGCTGCCGGACGGGCTTATCATTCACGGCAAGCCGCAGCTTTCGGGCGGCACGGTGGACGCCTGCAACGACCACCGCATCGCCATGGCCGCGGCAACGGCTGCGTGCGCGTGCGAGCGCCCCGTCACGGTTTTGCAGGCGCAATGCGTGGAAAAATCCTATCCCCGGTTCTGGGAAGATTTTGAGGCCTTAAAAGGAGGCGCGCTATGAGCAGCACCTATCACGGAAACCTCTCCATCAGCATCTTCGGCCAATCGCACGCGCCGGCCATCGGCGTAACCATCGACGGTCTGCCCGCCGGCGAACGGATTGACATGGAAGAATTGGGACACTTTTTAGCCCGGCGCGCACCGGGACAAAACAGGCTCTGCACGCCGCGAAAAGAGGCCGATGTACCGGAGATCGTCTGCGGTGCGGTGGACGGCGTCACCTGCGGCGCGCCGCTGACGGCCATGATCCGCAACACCAACACCCGCTCGCAGGACTATGACACGCTGCGCGACATACCGCGCCCCGGCCATGCCGACTATACCGCGCAGATAAAATACGGCGGCGCGCAGGATGTGTCGGGCGGCGGACACTTTTCCGGGCGGCTGACCGCTCCTTTGTGCATCGCGGGCGGCATCTGTTTACAGCTGCTGCGGCAGGAAGGGATTGAAATTTTTGCGCGCATCGTATCCATCGGCGGTATCACAGACGGCGCGCCGTGCGCAGCCGCTGTATCCGGCAAGCCGTTTCCCGTCGTAACAGACGAAATTGGCGAGCAGATGCAGCAGGCAATCCTTGCGGCAAAGGCAGACGGCGATTCGGTCGGCGGCGTTGTGGAATGCGTTGTGACCGGCTGCCCGGCGGGACTCGGTGAGCCGATGTTCGGCGGCATGGAAAATCGAATCGCACAGCTCGTTTTTGCCATTCCCGCCGTCAAGGGCGTGGAATTTGGTGCAGGCTTTGCTGCGGCCGCCATGCGCGGCAGCGAGAATAACGACGCATTTTGCATGGAAAACGGTGAAATCCGCACCGCAACCAACAACTGCGGCGGTATTCTGGGCGGTATCACGAACGGCATGCCCATTGTATTCCGGGCCGCATTCAAGCCCACGCCTTCCATTCGGCGCGAGCAAAGAAGCGTCAGCTTGTCGAGGATGGAAGAATGCACCCTGTCCGTGCCCGGAAGGCACGATCCGTGCATCGTGCCGCGTGCAGTACCGTGCGTCGAAGCTGCGGCAGCCATCGCCGTGTACGACGCGCTATTGGAAGCAAGAAAATATCAAAAAACAGCGAGGGACTGAACATGGAACTGCAGGATTACCGCAAAAAAATCGACGAGATCGATGCGCAGCTGACCACCCTGTTTACCGAGCGGATGCAGACGGCGGCGCAGATCGCGGCGTACAAGAAAGAACATGGCTTAAGCGTTCTGGACGCAGGACGCGAGCGTCAAAAGCTGAGCGAAATTGCAAAGCTGGTACCGGAGGAGTTTGAGGATGCAACGCTGAGTCTGTACTCTCTGATCTTTGAGCTGAGCCGCGGCTACCAGAACCGGCTTCTGGGCGCAAACGCGGAGCTGCCGAAAAAAATTGAAGAAGCGATTGAAACCACACCGCAGCTGTTTCCGCCGAAGGCCATCGTGGCCTGTCAGGGCGTGGAGGGTGCATACTCGCAGCAGGCGTGTGAGAAGCTGTTCCGCACACCGAACGTGTTCTATTTTTCGACCTTTGACGCAGTCTTTTCCGCCATCGAGCAGGGCTTCTGCCAGTATGGCGTCATTCCGCTGGAAAACAGCACGGCTGGCTCTGTCAACAAGGTCTATGATCTTATGACGAAGCACAAGTTCAGCATCGTGCGAAGTGTGCGCCTGAAAGTTGACCACGCGCTGCTGGCGCTGCCGGGCACAAAGCTGGGTGAGATCAAGGAGATCTACTCGCACGAGCAGGCCATCAGCCAGTGCGCGCAGTTTTTGCAGAAGCTTGGCGACGTGAAGATCATCCGCTGCGAAAATACGGCAGCTGCAGCTAAGTTTGTGGCCGAGTCCGGGCGCAGAGACATCGCCGCGCTGGCCGCGCGCTCGTGCGTGGGTCTATACGGGCTGGAATGCCTGAAAGCCAGCGTGCAGGATCAGGGCAACAACTACACGCGCTTCATCTGCATCTCGAAAAAGCTGGAGATTTACCCCGGCGCGGACCGGACGAGTCTGATGATGGTGCTGCCGCACAAGCCGGGCTCTTTGTACAAGGTGCTCTCGCGCTTCTACGCGCTCGGCGTGAATCTCAATAAGCTCGAAAGCCGACCGATGCCCGAGCGCAATTTTGAGTTTATGTTCTATTTTGACCTCGATACCTCTGTCTACTCGCCGCAGTTCATCCAGCTGATGGGAGAGCTGCAGTCGATCAGTGAGGAATTCTCCTATCTTGGCAGCTACAGCGAGGTGGTATAATGCTGCGCTGCGGATTATTGGGCCGAATGCTCGGCCACAGCTACTCCCCCGCCATTCACGCGGAACTGGGCGATTATGAATACAAGCTCTATGAAAAAGAGCCGGGGGAGCTGGCCGCGTTTTTGCAGAGCGGTGCAGTTGACGCGCTGAACGTCACGATCCCATACAAAAAGGATGTGATGGCATTCTGCGCCGCGCTGTCTGAGACAGCCAGGCGCATCGGCAGCGTCAACACGCTCGTCCGCCGCGCCGACGGCACGCTCTTTGGCGACAACACCGACGCGGACGGCTTTGCCTACATGGTAAACAAGAGCGGCGTGAATGTGGCGGGCAGAAAGGCGCTTGTCTTTGGCAGCGGCGGCGCGTCGGTCACGGCGTGCGACGTATTAAAAACGCTTGGCGCGGCCTCTGTGGCCGTGATTTCCAGAAGCGGCCCGGACAACTACGAAAATCTCGACCGGCACGCAGATGCTGAAATACTGGTGAACACCACGCCCGTGGGCATGTATCCGAAAAACGGCGCTTCGCCGGTCGATCTGGCAAAATTCCCGAACTGCTGCGGCGTATTTGACGTCGTGTATAATCCCGCGCGCACGGCGCTGCTGCTGCAGGCGGAAAAACTGGGCATCCCGCACGCAGGCGGGCTATCCATGCTCGTCGCGCAGGCCAAGCGCGCCAGCGAGCTGTTCACCGGCTTGCAAATTGCGGACACGGAAATCCAGCGCATCGAGCAAAAACTCGCGCGCGAGATGCAGAACGTCGTGCTTGTGGGAATGCCCGGCTGCGGCAAGAGTGCTGTTGGCGCGGCGCTGGCCCAAAAGCTGGGGCGGGAACTTCTGGATTCGGATGTTCTGGTAGCGGAAACTGCCGGGACGCCGATTCCTGAGATTTTCAGAACGCAAGGGGAATGTGCATTCCGCGCGATGGAAACGCAGGCGCTTGAAGCGCTTGGCAAGCGCTCCGGCGCGGTGATCGCCACGGGTGGAGGAAGTGTACTTCGTGAGGAAAACTACGCTCTTTTGCACCAGAACGGCATGATCGTCTGGCTGCGGCGGGATTTGGACCAACTGCCCATCGACGGCAGACCGGTATCGCAGAGCGTCGCGCTGGAAGAGCTGTACCGCGTCCGTGAACCGCGCTACCGGCGCTTTGCCGACTGCATTGTCGATAACTGCGGCAGCGTGGAGGACGCTGTGAAACACATTATGGAGGCGCTGTATGAAACTGCTCATTCTTAACGGCCCGAATCTCAATCTGCTCGGCCTGCGCGAACCGGCCATCTACGGCACGCAGGACTATGCCGCGCTGGTGCGCTTTGTTGAGGACGTTTGCCGGCAGGAGGGTATCGAATGCGAGCTCTACCAGTCAAACCACGAGGGTGCGCTGGTGGACAAAATCCAGTCCGCCTACGGCGTATTTGACGGCATCGTTATCAACCCCGCCGCGTATACACATACAAGCGTCGCGATTCTGGACGCGCTGAAGGCAGTTGCCATTCCGGCGGTTGAAGTGCATCTGTCCGACGTGAGCCAGCGTGAGGCCTTCCGGCAGATCTCCTACGCAGCAATGGCGTGCGTGAAAACGTACATGGGCCTCGGCTTTGCAGGCTACCGGCAGGCAATTTTATATCTGAAGGATTATCTGGCAAAGCAGTAACTGCAAAAAGGAA
>JAEDFW010000165.1 GCA_016297855.1 Oscillospiraceae bacterium | reverse complement strand
TGCTGAGCTGCGCACATCCGAGCGTTTCTCCGGGCTGGATAAAATGCTCCATCTGATAGACGTAATCAATATTGCTCGAGCCGATGTTTACAATTTTCATACCCGTATCTCTCTTTCCGCAGTTCTTTCTTTTACGATAGCACAGGCGGGAGAAAAGTGCAAACATTTCTTCTGCACGCTCCTCCCGCCGCATCTTATTCCGTTTTTTTCCTTGTGATCTCCAGCCGGTAGTATTCCTGTTGCATATCAAGTGTCACGGAAACAACGCCACGTTCCACGTCAAAGCCAAAAGTATTTCGCACCAGCTCAATGGATTCTGTATGGCTGACTGAGGCCGTCTGTTCGGTGAACGTGAGGTTCGAGCCGAGCGTTGTCACAAGATCGTAGCCGCTGCGTCCGGCGTTTTCGCCGATGAAGTCATAGCTCGCGTGTTTTCGCATCGAAGCTGTGACCGTGACGCTTTCATGCGCCGCAATCGTCAGTGCAAAGGTGCGGTACATGAGCCGCGTAACGCTGCGCGTTTCACTCAAAAAGTCCTCCATTGCGCCCCACCAGTAGCGCTCGGCGGGGTTGTCACTCAAAAATCCGTACTGCTCAATCATCTCGGCCACGCAACCGCAGAACATACCGTCTGGCAGATGCTCGTAAATTTCCGTCTTTTCCGGATGGTAGTACCAGCCGTAGCCGTCAGAGTCGTCAACGAGCATCTGAATGAACTCGCCCAGCGTCATCTGCTCACGTCTCAGCGTGGCTGTGATATCCATTTCCTCGCCCGGCTCGCAGCCGCCGTTTTCGTAGCCCTGCATCGTGAGACTGCGCAGATCACCGCCCAGAATCGCCACATACATCGGCTCCGGCTCACGGTACTGGTTGCCGAGTCCTCCGATGTGCCGCGCACGATAGCCGGTTTGCTCATCGTTGGTTCCGCCGTTGGAGTTGAACGTGATGATTTGCGCGCCCTCGTCCACATAGAACTCCAGATTCAGCGTGGGGTTCACCGCGTTTGTTTCAGGTACGATGTAGTCCGAGACACGGTAGACGACGAGCGGCTGATCAAGCACTGGAAATTCGTCCAGCACAGTTTCCAGATACCCGCTTTCGATGCGCGCCTTGTAATCCTGCCACGAAGTCGGCTGGGCCAGATTCCATCGCTCGGTATCGTCGGCACCCGGGCTGGCTGCGCCGCAATAGCCGCCGGCGTACGGTCCGGCGAGAAGTCCCGCCTCGACACTTTCACCGCCAACCGTAATGGCGGGCAGATATGTCTCAGGATCTGAAAAGCTGCCCGCGAAGGGGTAGGCCAGTTCCAGCGTGATATCCTCGTCTGTTTCGTTCGTGAGCAGATAGCTGTCGGTGATGATCGCCTCGTCATCGTACGCTTCGTACCAGACATCCTCACCGTCTCCGTAACGCTCAATGCGCGTGGCATAGGGCGAAAAATCGTAATCCACATGGCGCGAAGCCGTCACGCCGTCGGCGCTGTTCAGCGACAGCAGCGGAAAAACCGGCCCGCAGTAGGCCATGTACGTCTCGTCCTCACCGCCTCCGCCGCCCGCGTTCGCACCCGGGGCTTCCGATGAAGCGCCGCCCAGAAGCCGCATCGCCAGCGTGCCAAGTCCGAGCACCAGCGCCGCCGCAGCCACCAGCGCGGCATACCGCGTCCAACTGCGTCTGCGGAACCGGTGCGTCTCAGCCTCGTCAATCTGCCGATTGGGCAGTTCGCCGATGGCGTCAAATAACCGTCTTTCCCGCTTCATATCGCGATTCCCTCCTGTTCCAGCGTTTTTTTGAGTTTCCTGCGCAATCGCAGCATCCGCTGCGCCAGCTGCCGTTCGGTTTGCCCGCAGCATATTCCAAGCGTTTTGAGGTCATCTCCAAAATAATACCGCCGCACGAACAATGCCCGGTCGTCGGGCGGTAGCGATTCCAGCCAGCAGCTGAGACAGTCCGTAATTTCGCGCAGCTCGGCTTGCCGTTCGGGCGTATACGTGTCTGGGACGCAGTCCGACAGCTCACACAGAAGCTGTGTACCGCCGCGCTTTTGCGCCGTTTCCTGCCGCACACGGCTGATGGCGAGATTGCGCGTGATGCGCGATAAAAATGCGCGCAGGCTTTCGGGCCATGTAGGCGGCATCGAGCACCAGGCGGTATGCCAGGTGTCGCTGACGCATTCCTCGGCATCCTCACGGCTTTGCACGATATTTTTTGCGATGCGCGTGCACAGCGCGCCATATTTTTCATCTGTACACGAAATTGCCCGCTCGTCGCGGTCAAAGTAGAGCTGAATGATTGTGTTGTCCTCCATCCTTCCGCCTCCTTTACCCATACAGTCGCAAACCGCGGCGCAAGATTGCGCAGCCCGCTATCAAAATTTTACGTAAAATTCTGCCGCATGACAAGTACGGAAAAAGGGATAGCTTTTTTCACCGGAATGTCATATAATACAATACATCGCAGAGAAGGAAAGGAGGCTCATGGGGTCTGCCCATCAGAAGCGCCGTGTTCCTGCCGACGGCAGGATGACGAGGAAAAACGTGATCGAACATATCGGCGGATGCGTTTTCGTGCCGGTCTGTGCGCGTGACACAGTCAGAAATATGCGGGTAACTGCAAAACAGAGGGGCTGTGAACAGACAAA
>JAEDFW010000164.1 GCA_016297855.1 Oscillospiraceae bacterium | reverse complement strand
CTCCGCCTGCCTCGCCGGCGCCGTCTGTGGCGACCACTGCTCCCCGATCTCGGACACGACGATCATGTCCTCCGCGGGCGCAAGATGCGACCACATCAACCATGTGTCCACGCAGCTTCCCTACTCGATCACCGTCGCGGCCGTCTCCTTTGTCTCGTTCATCATCGCGGCCTTCGTC
Source organism: Oscillospiraceae bacterium (assembly GCA_016297855.1). Classification (GTDB taxonomy): domain Bacteria; phylum Bacillota; class Clostridia; order Oscillospirales; family Oscillospiraceae; genus CAG-170. The sequence goes on along the minus strand of JAEDFW010000164.1, from coordinate 2,483 downwards.
AAGACCTGGCTGATCGCCCTGCCGGTCGCCATCGTGCTGATGTTCATCACGCCGTCGACCATCAGCGAGATGCCGAGCAGCTGCGTGAGAACCTGCGTGCCCTCGCCGGGATGGAACAGCAGGACGACGCCGAGAATGGCCGTCGCGATGGCGGAGACGAGGATGAGTCACCACGCGCGGATGCCGAACGGCCGCGCATCGAGCGCGATGCGCACACGGGTCAGCCCGTCGGCCAGCAGCATCAGTCCGAACACAATGCCAAAGAAGGCCATCGTGTGCGCCGGACGGAAAAGCAGCAGCAGACCCAGCGCCAGATAGAGGATGCCGAAAACGAGATCGGACTCAAAGACGAGCTGATAGGGATCCTTGGAGAAGAAGCCCGCGAGCTTGACCGCGCCGAACACCAGAAACAGGATGCCGAGCAGCACGGCGAGGATGGGGTAGAAGGTGTCAGAGAAGAACGTCAGCCCCACACCCGCCAGGATCAGCAGCGCGGAGAGGAGGAGATAGCCGGTTTTTGCGATTTTCAACAGAGAACGCATAGAAATTGCCTCCAGTCAGATCGGATTATCATTGTGGCAACAGTATAGCACAAAGGGCGGAAAAGGAGAAGTGGCCAAATGCCGAAAATTGTGGCGCGTCCGGCCGCTTTGCCAAAGCCATATTGCAACGCCCGCTTCAGCACCGTATTCCGATCCACAAGATACGTTGTGCCCCCATACCCGAATTGACAGACACAAAAAACAGTCGTAACATGGAAAGGAAAGAGGCAATAAAAATGGAAACGAAGAAGAAAAAAGGGACACCGCCGCCGCGGTACGATGAGGCGTTCAAAGCTGGGGCCGTGCGGATGGTGACGGAGCAGGGACGTCAGCCGACGGAGGTGGCGAAGGATCTGGGGATCTGCATCGACACACTGCGCAGCTGGATGAAGTCATCAGGTATCCAGATGGGTCAGGCAAGCCGTCAGAACCGGGAGCAGCAGCGTATCCGGGAGCTGGAAGCAGAGAACCGTGCTCTGCGCAAGCAGCTGGGTGAGAAGGACGAGGTCATTGATATCCTAAAAAAATCCGTCGGCATCCTGTCGAAACCATAGAGGAAAAGTACCGCTGCGCCCAGGCGCTGAGCCGTCAGGGAGCCTCTGTGGAGCAGGTATGCCGGGCACTGGAGGTCTCTCGCAGCGGCTATTACGGCTGGCTGAAGCACAAGCCGTGCATGCGCGAACAGCGCAATCTGGCGCTGAAACGCAAGCTGGTGGAGCTGCATGAAAAGTACCCCGCCATGGGTCTGGACAGTCTCTACCATCTGCTGAAGCCGGACTTCGGCTGCTCACGCAAGCGGGTGTACCGGCAGATGCGGCTGGCCGGGATTTCCTCGGTCAGGCGCCGGAGCTACAAAACCACAACCAATTCCAACCACACGCACCCCATCGCGCCGAACCTGCTGCAGCGCAGATTCTCCTTTGACCGCCCGGATCAGGCTTGGGTAGGCGATATTACTTACATTCCCACCGGCGAAGGCTGGCTGTATCTGGCCATCGTAAAGGATCTCTGCACCCGGAAGATCGTAGGCTATGCCTTCTCAGACCGGATCGATACACATCTGACACTGGCGGCTTTGGAGATGGCATACCGACGCCGGAAGCCGTCAGCGGGTCTGATTTTCCACAGTGACCGCGGCGTTCAGTACGCGGCCAGAGCCTACCGGGAGCGATTGGAAGCCTATGGCATCCGGCAAAGCATGTCCCGCAGGGGCGATCCCTACGACAACGCCGTTGCCGAGAACTTCTTCAGCTGTCTGAAATGTGAACTCGTCCACCTGAAGCAATATCACACGCGCGCGGCCGCGCACGCAGACGTTTTTGCCTATTTGGAGGCCTTCTACAACACCGTGCGCCCGCATTCCGCTCTGGGGTGGATTCCGCCTGAACGCTTCGAGGCGCACCTCTGCGCCTCTCAGGCTGCCTGAGTCGGCCTTTGAATCATTAAAATTCATTCAAGGTTTTCTCGTGTTTTTGTGTCCGTGAAAACGGGCAGGGCTCAAGACATTGTCGAAGTATATGATCTGTTGTACCGACTCGGTTTCTCTGCAACCAACACTGCATCTTTCCTACTCGGCCTATCTCGCCTCACTCAATCCGCATTGGCTGGTGAAACCATAGCAGCGGCTATATCCTGAAGCGGCAGACCAATACAACACCAATCCGCTTCAGGTCGTCCGAAACATTGACGGGTTTGCCTGCGCCTCCTGGCATAAAAATGCTGCTTTTCTGCGCAGCCTTACTTACCGCCCGCTGACGACAGCTCCAACAGCTGCGCAGTTTTTGCGGATGCTTGTGCATGATATCCGGAGAAGATCTGTATAGCGCATGCTGTTGCGGAATGTACACCACTTTCAACTGCTTCTTATCTTTAGCTGCAGGCACACATCGTATATTTCGTTGTTCTGCGAATAGCCTGCTACAATATTTTGTGGTATGATTG
>JAEDFW010000045.1 GCA_016297855.1 Oscillospiraceae bacterium | reverse complement strand
ATGAAGGACGGGCTTTTGCGTGAGATCAATAGTTTTCGGGTTTGATCTGGAAATAGGCCTGCGGATGCGCGCAGACGGGGCACACCTCGGGCGCCTTCTTGCCGATGACAATGTGGCCGCAGTTGCCGCACTGCCAGATCTGATCTTCATCACGCGAGAAGACCAGACCGCCTTCGATGTTGGCCAGCAGCTTGCGGTAGCGCGCCTCGTGCTCCTTTTCGATCTTGCCTACGCCGTCAAAAAGGTTCGCGATGGCATCGAAGCCTTCTTCGCGCGCCACACGGGCAAAGCCATCGTACATATCGGTCCACTCGTAGTTTTCGCCGTCCGCCGCGTCGGCCAGATTCACCGTAGTGGCGGGCATGCCGTCGTGCAGGAGTTTGAACCACAGCTTGGCGTGTTCCTTCTCGTTGCGCGACGTCTCTTCAAAGATGTCCGCGATCTGGACGTAGCCGTCCTTCTTTGCCTTGGATGCGTAATACTGGTACTTGACGCACGCCTGCGATTCGCCGGCGAATGCAGCCATCAGGTTGGCTTCGGTTTTGCTGCCTTTCAGATTCATAGTTGTAACTCCTTTACAAAATAAGTTCTATATGCAGTATACCATAAAGAAAACATAAAATCAAGAATAATTCTTATTATTCAATTTGCAGAATATACCCCTTCAGATACAGCGACTGCCCGGCAGACAGGCTTGCCGGATGGTCGCGCGACTGCATCAGGCACTCAAGAAGCCGCGCTTCGCGGCCGGCGTCAGCGGCAGCCTCGCGCAGCATTTTGAGAAACAGCTCGGGCGTCATGAACTGGCTGCACGAGCAGCTCACCAGAAAACCGCCGGGGCTGAGCATCTGCATACAGCGAAGATTCAGCTCCTTATAGCCGCGATAGGCGCCCTCGAGCGCGTGTTTACTCTTGGCGAAGGCCGGCGGATCGCAGATGACGAGGCCGTATTTTTTGCCGGCGTCCGCATATGCGCGGGCAAGGTCAAAGACGTTTTCACACGTTGTGGTGATTTTGTCCGCCACGCTGTTCAAAGCTGCGTTGCGCCGTACTTTGTCCAGCGCTGTCTGCGAAACGTCCACGGCTTCGACCGACTGCGCGCCGTAGAGCGCCGCATGGATGGAAAAACCGCCCGTGCAGCAGCAAAGATCGAGCACGGCTTGATCCCTGCAGTAGGGTTTGATACGGCCGCGGTTTTCCTGCTGGTCGAGGAAATGGCCGGTTTTCTGGCCGTTCGGGATGCTGACGAGCATGCGGGCATCGTGTTCCAGAATCTCGATTTCCTCGGGTACTTCGCCGTAGAGAACACCGGTTTTCTGCGGCAGGCCCTCTTTTTCACGCACGGCAAGATCGTTGCGCTCGTAAATTCCGCGTGGGGAAAACAGCTCCGCAAGCAGCTCTACGATCGTCTGCTTCCATGTCTCCAGTCCAAGACAGACCGTCTGCAAAGAAAGATAGCCGCCGAATTTATCGACCGTCAACCCCGGCAGGCCGTCGGATTCGCCGAATACCACGCGGCAGGAATCCGAAAAGCCGAGCGTCTGGCGGAACCGCCACGCCGCTTCCAGCCGGCGCTTGAAAAAATCGCGGTCGATGGTCTCGGATTCCTCGCGCGTCAGCACGCGCAGGGCGATCTTCGAGCGGCTGTTGAAAAAGCCGCGCGCGACAAAGCGCATGCGCGAGTCCAGCACGTCTGCCACGCAGCCGTCCGTGCAGACATCGTCTGCCCAGTCGATCTGATTGTCAAAAATCCATGCCGCACCGGCGCGCACCTGCGCGTCCTCACCGCGGCGCAGGCACAGCTGCGGGTAAGCCATAGGCGACTCCTTCCATAGCGTAAGCGATCAGCCGCGCGGCGCATCGTCTGTTCCTGCCGGCTGTTTCGCACGGCGAAAGACGAGATACCGCTGGCCAAAGTAATTTAATATTGTGAAAAATATCATACCCACCGTGAGCGCGACGTTGCCGGCCGCATGCAGGCCAAACCGCGTAATCAGGCCTGCGCACAGCTTCGGCGCGACGGTGTAGGCGATGAAGTAGCATACGATCATATGCGCGATGTATTTGGCCAGTTCCACCAGCCGCCGGCTGTGCGAGTGGAAGGTGAAGCGGCGGTTGAGGATATAGCCCAGCGTGCCGCCGATGAGATAATTGCTCGCCGAAGCCAGCCAGTAGCCGCCGATGTGCAGGTTGTACAGCAGGAACATCACACCCGTGCCGATGCTCCAGCAGAACAAATTCACCAGCATATACCGCCCCAGTGTTCGATCCAGCAGACGGCGCTTCATCAGCGAAGGAACCCTTCAAGTATTTTTTCCTCAGCCTGTTCGGGCGTCAGGCCCAGCGTTTCCAGCTTCAGAAGCTGCTCGCCGGCGATGCGGCCGATGGCGGCCTCGTGGATGAGGCTGGCGTCGACGTGATTGCAGGAGATTTCGGGAATGGCGCGCACCTTGGCCCGGCCCATGATGATCGCGTCGCATGAGACATGGCCGAAGCAGTCGCAGTTGCCCTGCACGCGCGGGTAGAACAGCTGCGTGGAGCTGTCTTTCGCCACCGAGCGTGAGATCACGCGGGTTTTGCTGCCGGAACCATTCAGAATCACGTCCATCTCGCTCACGGCGTGCTGATCGTCATGCGTCAGCAGCTTTTCAGTGATAAGAATTTCGGCGTTTTCACCCTCGGCCACGATTTTGGTGTAGCGCTTGGTGTCATCCACGCCGGCAAGCTGGCTCGTCTCCATGGTGATCGACGCGCCTTCCTCCAGATACACGACCGTCTGCGGGTTCAAGATGCGCTTGCCGCCGCCGGAGCCTTCGCCGTAGTGCTTCTCGATGTAGGTGACCTTCGCGTTTTTGCCGATGTGGAAGGTATGGATGCCGTCGTGCTCGGAATCGCAGCTGCCGCAGTTGTGGATGCCGCAGCCCGCGACGATTCTGACCTCCGCGCCTTCGCCGACAAAGAAGTCGTTATAGACCATGTCGTGAAAGCCGGATTTCGTCAGCACCACCGGGATATGCACGTTTTCGTGCTTGGTATGGGGCTTAATAAGGATGTCGATGCCGTCCTTGTCGGTTTTCGAGACGATCTCGATGTTCTCCGTATTGCGGCGGAACTCTTTCTGCCCGTCGGAGCGGATGTTGACCGCACCTGCGGGGATGTCCGTCATGTCAGCCACCTGCTGCAGAATCTGTTTCTGGATCTCATTCAGCATGAACCGTTCACCTCCAGCATGTTGCAGCCCGTGACGGTGTCGGCCAGAATGCGCGGGTAGAGTTCGTCCACCGAGCCGCGCGCTGCCAGCTCGCCGTTTGCCACGAGCAGAATTTCATCGGCCAGTCGGATAATGCGCTCCTGATGCGAGATGATAATGATGGTGTGCGTCCTTCTGTCGTGCAGTTCGCGGAAGGTCTCGGTCAGTCGGGCGAACGACCACAGGTCGATGCCGGCTTCCGGCTCGTCGAAGAGCATGAGCGGCGCGTCTTTGGCAAGCAGCGTGGCGATCTCGATGCGCTTGACCTCGCCGCCGGACAGACTCGCGTCTACATCGCGGCTGAGATAATCGCGCGCGCACAGGCCTACCTGCGTCAGATACGCGCAGGCTTCGTCATGCGACAGCTTCCGCCCGGCCGCGATGGCCAGCAGGTCCGCCACACGCATGCCCTTGAAGCGCGGCGGCTGCTGAAAGCCGTAGCACACGCCGAGCTTCGCTCTGTCGGTGATGGACAGGTTTGTGATATCCGCGCCGTTCCAGAGGATCTGTCCCGCTGTCGGCTGCGCCAGACCCATGATGGCCTTGCAGAGCGTCGTCTTGCCGCCGCCGTTGGGGCCGGTGATGACGACGAATTTGTTGTCATCCACGGTAAGGCAGATGTGTTTTAATATGTCTGTTCTGCCGGCTTCGTCGTTTGCCGTCAGGCAGAGATCTCGGATTTCAAGCATGGTCATTCCTCGTTTGTGTTTGTCGTACGGCAACATACCGCAACCCTATCATAGCACACTTTGGCTGTGCGTGCAATTGCATACCGGTTTTGCCGGCGCTTTTTGCGCATATTTTTTTGGAAAATTCCTATACAAAACGGCTCGCATCTGTTATAATACAGGCAACTATGACTGCGCGTGAAACCGCCGCCGCGTTTTCAGGCGCAGGACTCTTCTGCCCGAACGCTGTGCAGCCGGGCGGAGCGTGAAAGGACGTGTTTGCCGTGCCCGGATTGTCTGCCGTTGTCTTTATTCCCGATGATACGGGGAAAACCGGATATTCCCGCCCGATGATGCTGCAGAATATCATGGGGACGCCGCTTCTTTCTTGGCTGGCATCCTCTCTGATTGACGGTGGCGTCGGGCGTTTCTTTTTGGTCTGCCATGACCGCTTCCGCCGCGAGGTGCGCGCCTGCTTCCCCGACGATATCGAGTTCTGGTGCCCCTCAGCCGAGACGACGTCCGATCAGCTGCATGTCTTTTTGTCCACGGCAGATGAAAAGGAAGAGGATATCATCGTCGTCACCGGTCCTGCGGTGCTGCTGCCCTTTGCCGCCGACGACGAGCAGTTTGACGGCCCTCCTGTGGCCAGCAACGTCACTTCGGTGCGCCGCGCCACGCTCATGGAAGCGCTGGACGAGAAATTCATATTTACCGAGTTTTTGAAGGATCACGGTACGCCGTATACCGACCGTGACGGCGTGTATTCCGTGGCAGGCACGGCAGAGCTTGCCGACTGGCAGCCGGTATTAAACCGCGCCAAGCTCTACCGTCTGGCCAGAATGGGTGTGGAGATCTGGGACTACGGCGCGACGTATGTCGACGCCACGGTCAATGTCGGCGCGGGTACGGCGCTTCTGCCCGGGACGATTCTGCGCGGGCAGACCTCCATCGGCAAAAACTGCACCATCGGCCCCAACAGCTATCTGGAAAACGCGCGCGTGGGCGACGATTCCGCCGTCAACGCCTCGCAGATCTACAACTCCTCCGTGGGCTATGATACGCATGTCGGTCCGTTTGCATACATCCGGCCGGGTACGAGCGTGGGCAACCGCGTGCGCGTGGGCGATTTCGTGGAGCTGAAAAATTCCAATATCGGCGACGGCACCAAGATCTCGCACCTGACGTATGTCGGCGACAGCGACGTCGGCAAAAACATCAACTTCGGCTGCGGCACCGTGACGGTCAACTATGACCGCGCGAAAAAATACCGCACCGTGATCGAGGATAACGCCTTCATCGGCTGCAACACCAACCTCATCGCGCCCGTCACCGTGGGCGAGGGCGCATATATCGCAGCCGGCTCGACGATCACCGACGATATCCCCGCGATGGCGCTCGCCATTGCCCGCGCGCGGCAGGCCAACAAAAAGGACTGGGCCGCCAAGCATAAATTGAAGGAAAAATGATGTAGAAATGCGGTCTTTCCGCAAAAAATAGAAAATAACGCACAAGATAAGAGCAGAGAGAGGTAATTTCATATGATTTCTCATGGTAAGAACGTCAAGGTGTTCTGCGCAAACGCCAACCGTCCGTTTGCCGAGGGTGTGTGCCGCAAGCTGTGGCTGCAGATGGGCGACTGCACCGTCAACACATTCGCCGACGGCGAAGTTTCCGTGACCATCAACGAATCCGTCCGCGGCAGCGACGTTTTCCTCGTTCAGCCTACCTGCAAGCCCGTGAACAACAACCTCATGGAGCTTCTCATCATGATCGACGCCTGCAAGCGCGCCTCTGCCGGCCGTATCACCGCCGTGATCCCCTACTTCGGCTACGCGCGGCAGGATCGAAAGGCCAAGGGCCGCGACCCCATTTCGGCAAAGCTCGTCGCCAACATGATCGAAGCCGCCGGCGCAGACCGCGTGCTGACGATGGACCTGCACGCCGCGCAGATTCAGGGCTTCTTCGATATCCCTGTGGATAACCTGCTGGGCAATCCCGTTTTTGTGCGCTATTATATGAGTAAATTTGAGCATCCGGAGGAGATGGTCGTCGTCTCGCCGGACGTGGGCTCGGTGTCGCGTTCGCGCACCTTCGCCAACAAGATGGGCATGTCGCTTGCCATCGTCGACAAGCGCCGCGAAAGAGCCAACCAGTGCGAGGTCATGAACGTCATCGGCGACGTGCACGGCAAGAAGTGCATCCTCTTTGACGACATGGTCGATACCGCCGGCTCTCTTTGCAACGCGGCCAAGGCCATCGTGGAGATCGGCGGCGCGACCGAGGTCTATGCCTGCGCGTCGCACGGCGTGCTGTCCGGCCCGGCGCTTGAGCGGATCGAAAACAGCTGCATCAAGGAGCTGACGCTGCTCAACACCATCCCCGCGCCCGAAAATCTGCCGTCCAAGGTCAACTACATCGACGTATCCCCCGTCTTTGCCGACGCCATCCAGCGCATCTACGAGGAGAACTCGATGTCGGTGCTGTTCTGATATGCTGTTTTCCAGAAAGCAGGATGCGGTGTGGCTGATCGTGGGGCTGGGCAATCCCGGTGCGGAATATGCCAGAACGCGGCACAACACCGGCTTTCTGGCACTGGATGAGCTGGCCGGTATGCTCGGCGTGAAGGTGGAACGAAGCCGCTTCCGCGCGCTGACCGGTACGGCCAATTACCGCGGAAATAAGCTGATTCTGATGAAGCCGCAGACGTATATGAACGCCTCGGGTCTGGCCGTCGAGCCTGCCGCGCATTTCTATAAGGTCCCGCCCGAGCGGGTGCTGGTCATCTTCGACGATATTTCGCTGCCCGTGGGGCGGCTGCGCGTGCGAAAAGACGGCTCGGCCGGCGGACACAACGGGCTGAAGTCGATCATTCACGAGCTTGGCTCGGAAAATTTTCCGCGTGTAAAAGTCGGCGTGGGCGCAAAGCCGCACCCCGACTACGATCTGGCAGACTGGGTGCTGTCGGTCGTGGGCAAAGACGAACAGCCGGCGTATCAGGCGGCGATCCGGTACGCGGCTGAGGCCGCGCTCACCGTGATCGACGAGGGCGTGCCGGCAGCCGCCGCCAAATTCAACGGCAAGATCGGATAGGTCGATTTTTGCTGAACCAACGAATATTTGTCGCAATACGGCCAGAGAAAACTTCTCTGGCCGCGTTGTTGGCTGCTTTGATTTTCTGAAATTTCCATTTTTTTGAAGGAGGTACCGCCATGGACGTACTGCTGCAGCTGCTGCGCGCGATGCCGGAGTTTTCGCAGCTGAAAGAATCCATCGACGCGCGCCAGACCGCCGCCGTGTCGGGTGTGAGCCAGATCGTGCGCAGCCATTTCATCGCGGCGCTCTGCGCGGAAACGGGCCGGCCCGCGCTGGTGGTGTGTCAGGATGAGCTGGCAGCGTCGCGGATGCAGGATGAGCTGGCCGCGTTTCTGGGCAGCCGCCCGCCGGTGCTGCCCGGGCGCGAGCTGACGCTTATCGACGCGGCGGGCGTTTCGCGCGAGTGGGAGCAGAAGCGGCTGCGGCTTCTGTACGAGCTGGCGATGGGCCGCGTGCAGGTTTTCATTGCGAGTCTCGACGCGCTGTGCCTGCGCACGATGCCGCGCGATGTGCTCTGCAGCGCGGCCATCCGTCTGGCTCCGGGGATGTGCTGCGAGCCGGAGCAGCTCGCGGCAAGGCTCGACGCGGCGGGCTATACGCGCGCGTCGCTCGTCGAAGGCGTGGGGCAGTACGCGCTGCGCGGCGGCATTGTGGACGTGTACTCGCCGGCACAGGATAAGCCGCTGCGTGCGGAATTTTTCGGCGACGAGCTGGACGCGATGGGCTTTTTCGACCCCATTACGCAAAGACGCACGGAAAATGCGGATGCGGCGGTACTGCTGCCCGTGGCCGAGAGTGTCCCGGCGCTGCATCCGGCGGGCATTTCGGGCCTGTGCGAGGATATCCGCGCGCTCATTGCGCGGCAAAAGCGCAGAAAAACGCCGAATCCGGCGCTGCTGAGCACGCTGGAGCGGGATCTTGACCGGCTGGAAAACGGCGTGAGCTTTGCCTGTGCCGACCGCTACATGGCGTTTTTGTATCCCGAATTTGCCACGGCGGCAAGCTATCTCTCGCGCGATGCGGCGGTGTTCTTCTGCGACCACGGCAATCTCTCGCGCGCTGCGGACGCCCGGCAGGACGCACTGGGGCAGGCGATCGAAGGGTATCTGGCCACGGGTGTTCTGTCCAGCGACCAGTGCGGCTTCTGCTGCACGTTCGACGAGCTGGCCGCGCAGTTCAGCGCGCAGGGCGCGGTGTATTTTGACAGTTTTCTGGCCGCGCGCTATCCCGAGTCGCTGCCGCCCAAGCGGCTGCTTTCCGTGACGGCGCGGCAGCTGCCGGGCTATGGCGGCAGCATGGACACGGCCGTGCAGGACCTGCAGCACTATGTGAAAAGTGAGTACGGCTGCATGGTGCTCTGCGGCGGCAGGCGGCGCGGCGAAATATTAAAGGATATGCTCGCGGCGGCAGGCGTGAACGCGCTTCTGGCGATGCCCGCGACAAAACTGCCGCAGCCGGGGCAGGTGCTCATCACCGACGCGGCGCTGCCGGCCGGTCTGGAGTATCCCACGCTGCGCATGGCTGTTCTCACCGAGGGGCAGATTCTCGCGCGCGCACCGCGCAAAAAGACGGCGAAAAAAACGCCGTCGAACCGCAAAAAGCTCGAATCCTTCACCGATCTCACACCGGGCGATCTTGTCGTGCATGAGCATCACGGCATCGGCCGCTACGTCGGCATGGAGCAGATTCAGGTTTCGGGCGCGGTGAAGGACTATGTGAAAATCGCCTATCAGGGCACGGACGTGCTGTACGTCCCGGCCACGCAGCTCGATCTTGTCAGCAAATACATCGGCTCCGGCGGCGAAGAACAGTCGGTGCGGCTCAATAAACTCGGCGGCGACCAGTGGCAGAAGACGAAGGCCAAAGCGAAAGCTGCCGCCAAGGACTTGGCGCAGGGACTCATTCAGCTCTACGCCGCCAGAAAGCGCCTGCCGGGCTATGCGTTCGCGGCGGATTCGCCGTGGCAGCAGGAGTTTGAGGAGAGCTTTGAATATGCCGAGACCGACGATCAGCTGCGCGCGATTGCCGAGATCAAGCACGACATGGAATCGCCCGCGCCGATGGACCGGCTGCTCTGCGGCGACGTGGGCTTCGGCAAAACGGAGGTTGCGCTGCGCGCGGCGATGAAATGTATGCTGGACGGCAAGCAGGTGGCAATTCTGGTGCCGACCACGGTGCTGGCGCAGCAGCACTATCTCACGGCCATGAAGCGCTTCGGCTCGTTCCCGGTGACGATCGACGTGCTCTCGCGCTTCCGTACGGCGCAGCAGCAGAAAAAGACGCTGTACGAGCTGTCGATCGGCAAGATCGATCTCATCATCGGCACACACAAGCTGCTGCAGAAGGCTGTCAAATTCAAAGACCTCGGGCTTCTCATTATCGACGAGGAGCAGCGCTTCGGCGTGACGCACAAGGAGCGGCTCAAGGAGCTTTCCAAGGGTGTGGATGTGCTGACGCTGTCGGCAACGCCCATTCCGCGCACGCTCAACATGGCGCTTTCGGGCCTGCGCGACATGTCTACCATCGAAGAACCGCCGCACGACCGCTACCCCGTGCAGACGTTCGTGCTGGAATATAATGAGGCGATGATCGACGACGCGATCCGCCGGGAACTCGCCCGCGGCGGGCAGGTCTATTATCTGCACAACCGCACGGAGTCCATTGACCAGTGCGCCGCGCGGCTCAAGCAGCGGCTGGGTGACGGCGTGGAAATTGCCGTGGCGCACGGAAAGATGGGCGAAGAAGCGCTCGGCGATGTGATGCAGGCGATGTCAGCGGGCGAGATTCAGGTGCTGGTCTGCACGACGATCATCGAGACGGGCATCGACATTCCGAATGTCAACACGCTCGTCATTGAGGACGCGGATAAGCTGGGCCTTGCCCAGCTGCACCAGATCCGCGGCCGCGTGGGCCGGTCTACCCGCCACGCGTATGCGTATCTCACGTTCCGCCGGGGCAAGGTGCTCACCGAGGTGGCGGAAAAGCGGCTCGAGGCCATCCGCGAATACGCCGAGTTTGGCTCGGGCTTCAAGATCGCCATGCGCGACCTTGAAATTCGCGGCGCGGGCGATTTGCTTGGCGCGGAGCAGTCGGGGCATATGATGTCCGTGGGCTATGATATGTATCTGAAGCTTCTGGAGGATGCGGTTCTGGAAGAACGCGGCGAGAAGCCCATGCAGCAGGTCGAATGCACGGCAGACCTTGACGTGACGGCCAATATTGCCAAGAACTATGTATCCTCGGGCGAACAGCGGATGGACCTGTATCGCCGTATGGCGGCCGTCCGCACAGAACAGGACGCCGACGAACTGCTCGACGAGATCGTCGACCGCTACGGCGATCCCCCGAAGGGCGTCATGAACCTCATCGCCATCGCGCTTCTGCGCGCGCGGGCGGCTGCGGCAGGTATCACCGCCATCGAGCAGGCAGACGGCAGCGTTATGCTGCGCCTGGCGGTTCTGGATTTTGCCGCTGTGTCGGGTGCGTGCGGCGCGCCGGAGTTCAAAGGGCGCATCTTCTTCTCGGCGGGCAAGACGCCGGAGCTGCGTGTCAAGCTCAAAAAGGGCGAGGATGCGCTCAAGCTGGCAGAGCAGCTGGTGGCGCTGTACGCGAGTTTCCGAAACAAATAACGGTTAACAGCCTGCCGAAAAGTCTTTCGGCAGGCTTTTGTTCTTTTCCGCACGGCTGGCGCATATCCTCCTGTAGGAGGGATGGCGATGAACCAAAGAAAGGTGCACCGGTTTTGCATGCTGCTATTGTCGTTCGCAGTCTGCGTCCGCGTTCTGTGCGCGGCAGGTGTGGGTGCGAGGGCAGAACAGGCGCTGCGCGCGTCCGGGCGCACGCCGGGACTGTTGTCGTGGCTGCTGCAGCGCATGGACGAGCCGGAACAACCAGACGACGCACAGAAGGTATGGGTGGTGCAGCTGGCAGGAGGCGACACGCAGCAGACGGAACAGGCCGCCGCGCCGCAGCCGCAGCCCATTTCGCCGGAGGAACCCACGCAGCAGCAGGCGATAGAGCCGCAGCCGGACAGGCCTGCGCTCACATTTTCAGATGAGGAAGCCGCCGCCATCACCGTCGCAGGCGCGTGCAGCTACGCTGTGGACGAGCGCGCGCTTCTGCAGCGCCAGTCGCAGCTGGATTTTTCGCAGGATGGCCCCAAGGTGCTCATCGTACATACGCACTCGTCCGAGGCGTACACGCCCGAGGACGGGTGGGAATACACGCCGTCGGACACGCTGCGCACCGAGGACGCATCGCGCTCGGTCATCCGCGTGGGCGATGAGATCGCCGCAGTCCTGAACGAACGCGGCATCGAGACGCTGCATGATACGGCGCTCAACGACTACCCCAGCTACAGCGGAGCCTACGCGCGGATGCAGGCCACCATTGAGCGGTATCTGGCGGAATTTCCGTCCATTCAGATGGTCATTGACGTTCATCGCGACGCGGCAATTGACGAAACGGGTGCGCCCGTGGCGCTCGCAAAAACCGTAAACGGCGAACGCTGCGCGCAGCTGATGCTGGTTGTCGGCACCGACGAGGGCGGACTGGAGCATCCAAACTGGCAGGAAAATCTGGCGAACGCGCTCAAGCTGCAGGCGCTGCTGAACCGCACCGCGCCGGGGCTATGCCGCGACCTCGATCTGCGCACCGAGCGCTTCAATCAGAATCTGACGCCGGGAAGTCTTCTGTGCGAGTTCGGCTCGACGGGAAACACACTGCTCGAGGCCATCCGCAGCGCGCGCGTCTTCGGCGCGGCACTGGCCGATCTGATTGAAGGAATTGCATAAAAGAATGGAGAAACCAAAGGTTTCTCCATTTTTTTATTTCAATTCCAGGCGGAAAAGCCTGACGGCATTTTCACGCGTGATCCGGCCCGCTTCTTCCGGCGAAATGCCCTTGATTCTTGCGATGCGAGCCGCGACGAGCGGCACATAACTTGGGTCGTTTCTTCTGCCGCGGTACGGCTCGGGCGCCATGTAGGGACAGTCGGTCTCGATCAAAATCCGGTCAAGCGGCAGAGCTTCGACCGTTTCCACCGCGCGGCGCGCGTTTTTGAACGTCACCACGCCCGTAAAGCCCACGTACCAGCCGCGCCGCACCAGCTCTTTGGCCATCTCGGCGCTGCCGGAGTAGCAGTGAAACACGCCCGTCACGTCGGGGAAATCGTCCAGAAGTTCCATCGCGTCGCCGTGCGCCTCGCGCTCGTGCACCACGACGGGAAGGCCTACCTCGCGCGCGAGCTGCATCTGCAGCCGGAACGCGCGCTTCTGCACCTCTCGCGGCACGTCCTCATAGTGATAATCCAGCCCGATCTCGCCCACGGCTTTGACGCGGGGATGACTGCATAGCTGGCGGTAGCGCTCCACAAGCGCCGCGTCTACGTGATCCGCGTCGTCCGGGTGGCTGCCCACGGCGGCCCAGACCCAGTCGAAGCGCTCGGCCAGCGCGACCGACCGCTCGGACGACGGCAGATCGCAGCCGATGTTCATCATGCCCGTCACGCCGCCAAGCTGCATCCGGGCGACAATTTCGTCAAAATCGTTTGCAAAGCGCGGATCGTCCAGATGCGCGTGCGAATCAAAGTACATTGTTGTCCTGCCTTTCGTGCTGTGTCAGCCACACAAGCAGCACCGCGAGATCTGCCGGCGACACGCCCGAGATGCGTCCGGCCTGCCCGACAGACACGGGGCGGATTCGGCTTAATTTCTGCCGCGCTTCGACGCGCAGACCCGTGATCGCCTCGTAGTCGATCTGCGCCGGCAGCAGCCGCGCCTCTTCGCGCGCGAACTCCGCCACCTGCTTTTCCTGCCGCTTGATGTAGCCCGCATATTTTAGCTCAATTTCCACCGACTGCCGCACGAGTTCCGGCAGCTCCGGCCGTTCGGGGTCGAACGGCGCAAGCGCGTCATAGCCCACCTGCGGCCGGCGCACGAGATCGGAAAGCCTTGCAGAACCCGCGACCGGCGCGGTATCCAGCGATGTGAGCAGCGCGTTCAATTCCGGCGATTCCGCCACGCCCGTGGACTCCAGCCGGGCAATTTCGCGCGAAACCATGCGGTATTTTTCCTGCACGGCCTCGTACTGCGCGTCCGAGACAAGGCCGATTGCGTGCCCGATGGCGGCAAGGCGCTGGTCGGCGTTGTCCTGCCGGTGCAGAAGCCGGTATTCTGAACGCGACGTCATGATGCGGTACGGCTCTTCCGTGCCCTTGGTGACAAGATCGTCAATGAGCGTGCCGATGTAGCCGTCGCAGCGGCGCAGGATCATCGGCGGCTTTCCCAGAATCTTCAGCGCGGCGTTCACGCCCGCGACAAAGCCCTGCACCGCCGCCTC
>JAEDFW010000163.1 GCA_016297855.1 Oscillospiraceae bacterium | reverse complement strand
GGCGACTACGCCAACCACGTCGGTATGTACATCGGTAACGGCAACTTTGTCCACGCCTCCACTCCGTCGACCGGCGTTCGTATCAACTCGCTCGACGAAACATATTACAATACGCGCTACATCGGCGCGCGCCGCATCATCTGATAAAAACTCCCGGAAAGCTCAGCTTTCTGGGAGTTTTTCCGGCATCAAAGGATTCATTTCTCCGTCCAGCTCCAGCAGCCAATACTGCTTTTCCTGCCGCATAATAAGCCTGAAAAAGCAGAAAAGAGGCATACATGCAAACGGCTTTTCGCGCATAGCTGGAACACAGATAAGCCAGCCTCCATCTTTGTGGCAGGCTCTTGCACCGGGGAGCATCCACCCTGCCGCCTCGCCGGAAAAATCCTCCCAGCGCGGCGATTCGTCCAGCGTCAGCACCGTGTCCGGATAGAAACAGAACCTGCTGCGCGCAATTCTGCGCTCAAGCGTAAGTGTTCCGCTCTGCGGAATGAGAATGCCCAGCGGCAGATGCTTGCTGATATTTTCTGCGCTTACGCGCAAAAACGCTTCGCTCACTGGTTCACACGACACACGCACCAGCCAGTAGAGTCCTTCCTTCTCAACTTCTGCCCTGCCAACCGTTCGTCCGCCCGAACTAACGTTATACCGATACATAAAAGCCGCCTCCGGTACAGCATATGCCGGAGGCGGCCCGTTATTCCGTCTTTTCAGATTCCCTGCAGACCAAAGCTGACCGCGATGGCAGAATCGACCTGATTCATCAGCCCGTCGTCAACATGGCCCATATGCTCGCGCAGGCGGCGCTTATCGATGGTACGGATCTGCTCAAGCAGAACAACTGAATCTTTACTCAGCCCGACGTCGTGACCCGAAAGAGAAATATGCGTCGGAAGACGTGCCTTGCCCGTCTGGCTGGTGATCGCAGCAGCGATCACAGTTGGAGAGTGTTTATTGCCGGTATCGTTTTGCACGATCAGAACCGGGCGGGTGCCGCCCTGCTCACTGCCGACAACAGGACTGAGATCGGCGTAGAAAATATCGCCTCGTTTTACGTTGGTATCCATTCGCTTCACACCCCGCGGAAAAATACTTGAATGCCGCCTCTGCCGACGGCTACATCTATTCTCCCACGCAGCGACGGAATTTATACAATCCGTCAAAGCTCCCAAACCATTCTATGCAGCAGGTGTCGAAAATAACCGAGTTCTAAACAATATACTGCAAAATCTCCGAGGCCTTGCCGCCCTCGAGATAAATGCGCGGAATACGCTTGCTGATCTGGCACAAAAGCTCATAGCTGATGGTGCCCAGCGCGTCCGCCAGCCGCTCGCACGGCACAAGCGCGCCTGCTTCGTCATAGCCGAAGATCGTCAGCGTATCGCCCTCGCTCAGCTCCGGCACGTCCGTCACATCCGCCATGCACATATCCATGCAGATGCGCCCCACGACCGGCACGTCGCGCCCATGCACGCGGAACGAAGCCTTTCCCGACAGCGCGCGCGGCAACCCGTCGGCGTAGCCCACCGGCAGCACCGCGATCCTGCGCGCAGACGGCGTGAGATACGTTCTTCCGTAGCTGATGGCGGTATCCGCCGGGATCGTACGAATCTGCGCAACGCTGGTATATACCGACATGACAGGCCTCAAGTCCAGCAGCCCAACCGTGTCGCTCGACGGGTGGACGCCGTAGGTGGCGATACCGGGCCGGATCATATCCATGGCGTATTCGGGATAGAGCATGGCCGCGCCCGAGTTGCAGCAGTGGCGGATCTCGGGCTTCACACCGGCTGCTTCGAGCTGTGAGAGCATATCCGCAAAGCGCGCGTACTGCAGGCGGGTAAACGCAGCGTCCTCCGCCGCCGTGCTGTCCGCTGCGGCAAAGTGGGTGAACACGCCCTCGATGCGCAGGTGCTGCAAGCGGCTGACCGCTACGATCTGCTCCGGCGTCAGCGCGCTATCATACGCGAAAAAGCCCAGCCGCGTCATGCCGGTATCGAGCTTCAGATGCACGTTCAAAATGTAATTCGTACCGCTGAGCGCCTCGTTCAGCTCCTGCGCATATGAAAGCGAGTGTACCTCCTGCGTGATGTCCATAAACACCATGTTGTCGGCGTAGGTCGCGGGCGTATACCCGAGAATCAGGATCGGCAGGCGCACATTGCCGCGCCTGAGCTGTACGGCCTCTTCAATGTTCGACACCGCCAGATACTCCGCTCCCAAGTCAGCCAGCGCATGGCTGATGGGCACGGCGCCATGTCCATAGGCGTCTGCCTTCATCACGCCGAGAAACCGGCAGCCCTGCGGCAGTCGGCTTCTGAGCTTCCTGTAATTGTGTTCCAGATTGTCCAGGCTGATATCCGCCCAGGTTCGCATCAGAGTTTTCATTGTAGCCTCAATCCATTGTAAAGTTTGTCAGTTCCAGTTTCAGAAGCGTCTCGCCGTTTGACGCGATCTCGGCGCGCACCGGCCAGCCCGATTCTGCCAAGAACCATGTGTCCACCGTCAGCTCCCGATCGCCGTAGCCGTCAAGATACGTCACGCGCAGGTACGCGTCCTCTTTGCCTGCCGCGTCGATATACCCCTCGGCCCAGCATCTGCCCACGATGAGCGGCGCACTGAGCGGCGCAAGCTCGCCGCCTGCCAGATCTCCCAGCGCAAGCTGGGCGCCGTCAAACGTGATAACGGCGTTTT
>JAEDFW010000162.1 GCA_016297855.1 Oscillospiraceae bacterium | reverse complement strand
TGGATAGCAACATCGACGCACATTTGTTTGGTACTCCTTTTGGCATAATTAATCATCCCACTTGTTAGTTAGTATATCATACTGTCTAACAAATGGGGTGCTGTTCATGGCAGCAGGGTAAACAGCCAAGAAAACAGCGGCGAGAAGAGCAGTGCCGGCAGGAAGTTTGCAACCTTGAATTTGGTCAGTCCGATGAGATTCAGGCCCAGCGCCAGGATCATGAGCGAACCCGCGCAGGTGATCTCTGCAATGGCCGCTGCGCTGAGGATGGGAGCGAGAAACTGCGCAAGCAAGACCAACGCGCCCTGAAACACAAAGACAAACGCAGCTGCGAACATGACACCCACGCCGATACTGACGCTCAGCATACATGAAGAGATGAGATCGAGAAGCGATTTTGTAAACAGCATTTCGTTATCGCCGCGCAGACCCGCGTTTAATGAGCCGACGATCGTCATCGCACCGACACAGAAAAGAAGCGACCCCATGACAAAGCCTTCGGTCAGACTGACGCTGCCGTCTTTGCGTTTGAATCTGCGGTTCATCAGCTCACCCAGCCGTGTGATCTGACGGTCAAGGTCTATGGCCGTGCCGACGGCTGTGCCAAAGACCATGGAAACGATCAGAACCAACGTATTTTCTCCTTCCAGTGTTCCGGAGATGCCGATATAGATCGTACACAGGCCTATAGCGAGCATAATGGCCTTTGCAAGCTTCTCCGGTATCGCGCGCTTGCAGACAAGCCCCACAGCGCTGCCGGTCAGGACGGTTACAGTATTGACGATGACGCCAAGCATAGCTACACTTCTTTCACGATTTAAATTATTGATATTCTATCACATCTTCTTCCGTTTGACAAGGTCGTGCTGTTTTGCTGCGTGAATTTGCGATAATATTCGAAAAAGTTCGGAAAATGAGTTTACATAACAGATATTGAAACCTGTTATTTGGAATTAAAATGGAGCGAATCTGAAAAAATCGGCTATCATTTTGCACCAAAATGGAGTGAAGATTGAGAAAAGAAGTCTGTTTTTGACAATATTTCAGAAAAATGGCAAAAAAGGTGGAATTCTTCAAAAAGTTGGTGTATAATGACCACATAGAAGAAAGCAGGTCGTTTGTATGAAAAAACGCACAAACACTTCAAAGAAGCCGGAAGCGGATTCGCCGCGTGCTCGCAGGAGCAAAGAAGAGCGGATGCGCTTTTTGCGGCAGAATACCTGGCTGGTGCTTCTGGCGGTGCTGATTCTGGTGGCTGTCATTTTGTTCATTTGTGTGCTGGCTGGCGGAAGCCCGCAGCCGTCGCAGACAGACAAAAATGAAGCCGGAAAGACTGAGCGCTATGTTGCCGGATATATCTGCGCGGATACGGCCAGCGTTGCGTACTATGACGCGCAGCTGAACGAGGTCGGTACAGTCGCGCGCGGCACGCAGATCACCTATTGTACCGACGAGGTGCTGGACAAGGGCGGCGTGCGGTATTATCTGACGTATTTTGACTCGCTGCGTTACGGCTATCTCGCGTCCGATGCGATCACAACCGATGCGTCCAAGGTGGTTGGTGAAACGACTGTCTATGTCAGAACGCCGCAGAATCTTCGCATTCGTGCTGACGGCCCTGCGTTGGGCAAGCTGGTTGAACAGGGAACGGAGTTGCCGGTTGTGGGGTATGACTATCTGGAAGACGGTGTTGTGCATCTGTATGAGGTGCGCTATGGAGGCCAGACGGGTTATATCAGCGGCCAGTATACTGCGAGCACGCTTGAGGCTGCGACCGAGGTCTATGACCGCTTCGGCGTTTACTCAGTTCATGCCGGGCGCGGCGATCCCTATGGCGGCGGTGATGCGGGAAGCCTGGACTATTACCCTCGTGAGAAAGCGAACTTTGAAGATAACGTCATGCCGGTCAACTGCTACAGCCTGTATCTGACGTGCGATCCCGAGGTCATCGGAAACGTTGAGAAGTATATCGAATACGCCAAATCGACGAAGATCAATGCCTTTGTTGTCAATATCATGGACGGCACGTCGGTGGGATATCCGTCCAAGGCGTATCTGGAATACTCGCCTACGGCATATGAATACGCCAACAACACGCTGGAAGAATATCAGGCTGCAATTCGGAAGATTAAGGACGCGGGATTTTACTGCATTGGGCGTCTGACGACGTTTAATGACTCGTTCTTTGTCTCCGACCATCCGGAATATGCCATCAGCGATGCGTCGGGCGACCCTTTGTATATCGCAAACAGTTACTGGCCCAGCGCGTTCTGCCGTTATGTGTGGGAGTATAAGGTGGAGCTGGCGAAGGAAGCAGTCGAGACAATGGGCTTTGACGAGATCCAGTTCGACTATGTCCGTTTCCCCGACGGCACTTACCAGTATGAATCGAGCGGCAACATTAACTACCATAACGAATATGATGAGACCAAGGCGCAGGCGATTCAGCGCTTTTTGATGTACGCCACGGATGAGCTGCACGATGCAGGCGTGTATGTCGGCGCAGACGTGTTCGGCGAAACCTGCGGTACCTATGTTACGTCTTACGGCCAGTATTGGCCGGCCATCAGCAACGTTGTCGACGTGATCAGCGGTATGCCGTATCCAGACCACTTCACCCAGAACGGCTCATACCGGCCGTGGGAGCATCCGTATGAAACGATCCTGGACTGGGCGACATCCGCTGCCAAGCGGCAGAGCGAGAC
>JAEDFW010000161.1 GCA_016297855.1 Oscillospiraceae bacterium | reverse complement strand
CTAACATACCGGCGGCGACTCGCCGCTGGCGCCAGAAGGCAGTCGCTATTGTTCCGTAGTGCCATTATAGCAGCAGATATCGGGATTTGCAACAAGGCCAGCACAGCAGATGCTGTGCTGGCCTTGCTTGTGACATTTTATGCGTACTTCTCTTCCAGCCGTGCGCGCACAGCCTTGAGGAATGTCAGGCTGTTAACGCCTTTTCGGCCGCAGAGATTCGCCAGATCGCCCGTCATCGTTCCCGCCTTCACCGTGTCAAGGCAGGCTTTTTCCAGATCGGAAGCGAACTTCTGAAGCCGCTCGTTCTCATCCAGTTCACCGCGCTTACCCAATGCGCCCGACCACGCGAAAATGGTCGCAATGGGGTTCGACGAGGTCTGCTCACCCTTCAGATAGCGGTAGTAGTGGCGCGTGATGGTGCCGTGCGCGGCCTCATACTCAAAGTTTCCATCGGGCGAAACGAGCACGCTCGTCATCATGGCAAGGCTGCCGAACGCGGCGGAGACCATGTCGCTCATCACATCGCCGTCGTAGTTCTTGCACGCCCAGATGAAGCCGCCCTCAGAGCGCATGACACGCGCAACTGCATCGTCAATGAGCGTGTAGAAATAGGTGATGCCGGCATCTTCAAACTTCTGCTTATATTCCTCGTCAAAGATGCGCTGGAAGATCAGCTTGAAGGTCTGGTCGTACTGCTTTGAGATCGTGTCTTTTGCCGAAAACCACAGATCCTGCTTTGTCGCAAGCGCGAAATTGAAGCACGATCTTGCAAACGATTCAATCGACGAATCTTTGTTGTAGATACCTTGCAGCACGCCTGGGCACTCATAATCATACACGGTCTGCGAAAACTCGGTACCGTCAATACCCTTGAAGCTGAGCGTAGCCGTACCAGGGCACGGCACACGGTATTCGGTGCCCTTGTACAGGTCGCCATAGGCGTGACGCGCGATGGTGATGGGCTTTTTCCACGTCGGCACATACGCCGGGATCATTCCGGTCAGAATCGGTGCACGGAACACCGTGCCGTCCAAAATCGCGCGGATGGTGCCATTGGGGCTTTTCCACATCTGCTTGAGGTGATACTCCTCCATACGCTGCGCGTTCGGGGTGATGGTGGCGCACTTGACGCCCACATGCAGGCGCTTGACAGCGTTGGCAGCGTCGATGGTGATCTGATCGTCGGTGGCGTCGCGGCTCACAAGGCCAAGATCATAGTATTCGGTTTTCAAATCGAGAAACGGCAGCAGCAGTTCTTCCTTGATCTCTTTCCAGAGAATGCGCGTCATTTCGTCGCCGTCCATCTCTACGATGGGATTCATTTTGATTTTTTCCATATCACTTGGTCTCCTTTTTGCTGTTTGCCGCGTAGAAGTTCATCAGGCAGCCGTCAATCAGAATCTGCCGCTCATCATCTGTCAGTTCCGGCAGATGCAGCATGATCGGCTCGGCGCCGTCTTTGGTGATGACGGTGGCGGGCACGTCCTTTGCTCCCGTTTCGATGGCCGCTCGGATGCCGGGCACAAAGATGTAGTCATCACACGAATAGTCAAACGAGCGGCCCTCGTCGATGGTGAAGGGCATCATGCCCCAGTTGATGCAGTTCGAGCGGTAGCGCTTGGTGGCAAATTCATAGCAGATATTCGCGCATCCGCCAAGTACACGCTGACACGATGCCGCTTGCTCTCTGGCAGAGCCATCGCCGGGCTTGTTTGCAAAAATCACGGAGCCGATCTGCGTGCTATCAAGCACATCGGCGGAAATACCTGCGCGCGACAGTGCTTCCAGCGTCTCGCTTTCCGGTTTACCCGACGCGCGTGAAGCTTCCAGCGCGCGGATTTTTTCGGTTCTCGCCACATACTGCGGTTCGCGGCGTGAGAGCGCAAATGTCGCCAGCTTCATGGGGTTTGAGCGGTAAGACGAAGTCTCGCCCGATGGGATCAGCTCGTCTGTGGTGGTCACGGGGTCGTGGATGACGCAGGCCAGCTTCATGAGAAGATTCTCTTTGAGCGCCGGGATCTTCGGCCATTCGGTGATGTTCGGCCCCAGAATCAGTTCGGCGTTTTCATCGGCATTGCCGAAGCCAAAATAGCAGCGCTTTTCATACACGCTCTTGTCAAACTCATACGCGTGCGGCGCAGGCTGTGTGTAGTCGATCTCGGTCGCAGCCGTCAAAACGCCGTGGTTTCTGGCCGTCGCCGCGATCGAACGCGCGTCCATCAGCACCACACCCGCCAGCTGGCCGTTTGCAGGCTTCGAGCCTTCGCGGTTCGGGAAGTTACGCGTTGTATGGCGGATGGACAGGCCGTTGTTGGCAGGCACGTCTCCGGCGCCAAAGCACGGGCCACAGAAACAGGGCTTAAACAGAGCGCCCGCTTCCAGCAGCTTTTCCTGCACGCCGTCTCGGATCAGCTGCAGGTTGACCGGCACCGACGGCGGATAGATCGAGAGCGAGAAATAGCCGCTTCCTACGTCATACCCGCTCAATATCGCGGCAGCCTCGGCTATATTGTCGTACATACCGCCCGAGCAGCCGGCAATCACGCCCTGATCGACCCACAGCTTTCCATTTTTCAGCTTGTCGGTCAGTTTCAGCTGCACCTTGCCCCCGAACTGCTCCTGCGCAAGAAGTTCGGTCTGACGCAGAATATCAGCGCCGTTTTCCTGCAGCTGACGAATGGTGAATGCGCGCGAGGGGTGGAACGGCA
>JAEDFW010000044.1 GCA_016297855.1 Oscillospiraceae bacterium | reverse complement strand
GAAAATCGATTCCGTCCGACACACCCTGGATAGCCAGCCGGATGCTTTCGGCGTGTAGATGCCCATAATAGCACCGTTTGACGCCGTATTCATGAAGAAGCTGTAAAATTTCCGGGCATTCGTAGCCGCGATATCTGGGCGGATAATGCAGAAAACAGAGTTTTTCGCGCTTACCCGCAGCCTTGAGCGAGGCTTCCAGTCTGCCGAGCTCCCGGCGAAACACCTTCTCGTCGTGCGTGCCCTGTTTGTCCTCCTCATAGAACCATCCGCGCGTACCGCAGAGCGCAACGTCGCCGTACAGCGCGCAGCTGTTATGGATCAGCTCCAGATTTGCAAAACCGTGATCCTGACAGAAGCGCTCGAACTTGCGCTTTGTTGTCCACCAGTAGTCGTGATTGCCCTTGACAATACACTTTCGTCCCGGAACAGCGGCCAGAAATGCGAAATCCGGTGCAGCTTGTTCGATATCCAGCGCCCAACTGAGATCGCCCGGCAGCACCAGCGTGTCGTCATCCGTCAGAACGGATAGACCCGCGCGCAGCTTGTCCATATATCCTTCCCACCGGCCGCCGAACACGTCCATCGGCTTCGCCGCACCCAGGCACAGATGCAGGTCGCCCAGTGCGTACAGGGCCATCAGCGCAGAAACGCCGACACAACGGCGGACATGTCTTCCTTCGCCGTGCAGCCGTCGAACCGCACGGCCTTGCCGGAAAGCGAGGCCAGCGGCTTGGGCGCGCTGCGGCCGGTTGCGGTCTCAAGCTGCGTGATCACACCCGTACCGGCAGCAAACTCGTGCACGCCCAGCGCAGACAGCACGCTCGTGCAGAATTTGAAGGGGCTGGCTGTGGAGGCGAGCACCGTGACGGTATCGTCATGCGTTTTTGCGCGGTAATCTTCCAGCACTGTGTACGCCACGGCGGTGTGCGTGTCGAGCAGATACTGCTTTTCTTCAAATACGCGGCCGATGGTCGCAAGCGTTCTGGTATCGTCGCAGCAGCCGCAGGCAAAATTCCCGCGCACGCTTGCGGCAAGCTCGGGAGCGAGTTCATATCGTCCCGTCCGGCCAAGCTGCTGCATATACCCGCGCACGGTTTCGTCCGCGCCGCTGAGCAGATACAACAGCCGCTCGAGATTCGACGAAATGAGGATGTCCATCGACGGCGAAGCCGTCTGATAGAACGGCCGGTTGCGGTCGTATACGCCGGTCTCGATGAACTCAGTCAGCACGTTGTTCGCGTTCGACGCGCAGATGAGCGTCTTTACCGGCACACCCATCAACTTTGCGTAGTAACCCGCGAGAATGTTGCCGAAATTGCCCGTCGGCACACAGATGTTGATTTTCTCGCCCATTGTGATCTTCCCGGCATCGAGCAGGTCGCAATAGCTCGAAACATAGTATACGATTTGCGGCAGCACGCGGCCCCAGTTGATGGAGTTTGCAGACGAGAGGAAATAGCCATTCGCGGCCAGCTGCTCGCGCAGCGCCTCGTCGGAGAAAATGCGCTTCACGCCCGTCTGCGCGTCGTCAAAGTTTCCTTCTACAGCGCATACACCAACATTTTCGCCTTCCTGCGTCACCATCTGCAGCTTCTGGATATCGGACACGCCGTCCTTGGGGTAGAATACCAGGATCTTCGTGCCGTCAACGTCGCGGAAGCCCTCCAGCGCAGCCTTGCCGGTGTCACCTGACGTGGCGACCAGAATGCAGGCCGTCTTTTCCTCGCCCGTTTTGCGAAGCGAGGCCGTCAGAAGATACGGCAGCATCTGCAGCGCCATGTCCTTGAACGCGCACGTCGGCCCGTGCCACAATTCAAGAATGTGGGTGTTCTGCCCCACCTGCGTCAGCGGCGCGGCTTTCGGCGTGTCGAACTTTGCCGGGCCATAGGCCTTCTCGGCATAGGAAAGCAGCTCCTGCTCGGTAAAATCATCGAGATAGAGGCTCATCACATATGCCGCGCGCTGCGGATAGCTCCACGCGGCCATCTCGCGCAGCTTGCCCTCGGGCAGTGCGGGAATTTCTTCCGGCAAAAACAGACCGCCGTCTCGGCTGAGGCCCTGCACGATGGCCTGCGCGGATGAAAAGCGCAGGCTTGCATCTCTGGTACTTACATAATGCATTGTTTCACAACCTTTAATAATGAATCGGAGAAAATCCCCCGTATATCTGTTTCTTCAAAGCCGCGCGCCAGAAGCGCTTCGGCCAGTTTGTCATAGTCCTGTATACCTGCAATGCCCGCCGGCAGCGTATCGCAGCCGTCGAGATCGCCGCCCAGCGCCACATGGCCCGCACCGCCAATCTCAAATAAATGCTCAATATGGCGGCAAACATCATTCAGGGACGAAGCCTCGCCGGATAAAAACGGGCTGTAGAGGTTGATCCCCGCCGTGCCGCCAAGCTGGCAGATGGCCTGGAACTGATCGTCGGTCAGATTGCGCGGGTGCGGACATACGGCGCGGCTGTTGGAATGGCTGGCCACGATGGGCTTTTCCGCCAGCTCACACACATCCCAGAACGCGCGGTCGGACAGGTGGCTGACATCAATGATGATGCCAAGCTTCTGCGCGCGCCGGACAAATTCGCGTCCCTGCGCGCTCAGGCCCTCGCCCGTCAAGCACGAGCCAGCCAGCGCATTTTTGTGATTCCACGTCAGCGTTGTCATGCGAACGCCGGCTGCATACGCCTCGTCCAGCCGCCCGGGATCGCAGCCGATCGCCTCGGCACCTTCAATGGAAAGCAGCGCGCCGCGCGCGTGACCGGTCAGCGCCAATTCGACGTCTTTCGCCGTCCGGCAGGAAAAAACGACGTCGCGGTTGCACGCCAGTTGCACGCAAAAATAGCGTAAAGCATCGGAAAATGCGTCCGGATTTTGCAGTTCCGGCGGCAGCCACGCGGTACAAAACGCGAAAAACTGCACATATGCGTCAAATTTCTGCGCGTTTCGCAGCGAGACCTGACAAGAGGAATCAGCCAGCATTTCCTGCCTCCGCCACAGCTCTACCGCCGTGTCGCAGTGGCCGTCAAATACCTGAAGCTTTCTCATGCGAACGCGTCCTCCCAATGGTAGATGACGGGCCGCGCAGTCTTTTCGCCGTTCGGCGCGTACACTTCGATCACGTCGAAGCGCGGCTGCAGGTCTGTATCGTGCTCACTGAGCCACAGCTCCGCGGTCTGGCGGATGCGGTCCTGCTTTCTGCGGTCCACAAACTCCTTTGCCTCGCCATAAGCGGCCGATTTGCGCAGCTTCACCTCGACAAAGACGAGAAAATCGCGGTTTTTGGCGATGATATCGATCTCGCCCAGCCGGCAGCGGTAATTGCAGGCCAGAATGGCATAGCCCTTTTTGCGCAGATGGTCGACGGCCTGCACCTCGCCCCATGCGCCCAAAAGCTGCTTATTCTCCATAGAACTTCTTCAAAAACGTGCGCCGATGGATCGGGCAAGGCCCAAACTCACGCAGCGCCTCATAGTGCCGCTTGGTTCCGTAGCCCTTATGTACGGCAAAGCCGTATTGCGGATACTCGCCGTCCAGCTCCTCCATCAGCTGGTCACGCGTGACCTTTGCCAGAATCGACGCTGCGGCAATCGACGCGCTCAGCGAGTCTCCATGGACAATGGTTCTGACCGGCAGGCCGAAGTCCTTTGCCCGGTTACCGTCGATGAGCGCCAGCTGCGGGCGCACCGTGAGCTTCTGCATTGCGCGCTCCATGGCCAGAAACGTCGCCTGCAGGATATTGATCTCGTCAATCTCCTGCTCGGAGGCAAACGCGATGCCGTAGGCTACAGCCCGCTCGGTAATCACGTCATACAGCGCACGGCGTTTTTGGTCTGTCAGCTTTTTTGAGTCGTTCAGACCTTCGATCACCGTCTCGCGCGGCAAAATGACCGCCGCCGCGCACACAGGCCCGGCCAGCGGACCGCGTCCGGCCTCATCTACGCCGCACACGACCGCAAAGCCTTCGGCGAACGCCTCGCGCTCATAGCGCCAAAGATCGACAGGGTTTTCTTTCATTCCGCTTCCTCCAGCATATCCGGCATCTCAAGGGTAAACTTTCCCAGCTTGCAGCTGCGGTATTCCTCCAGAAGCACGCGCGCCATGCGCTCGTCGTCGATCTCACCACCCGAAACGAGGAATCCGCGCCGGCGGCCTGCCGCCTGCAAAAGCGCGTAGCCGTCAATTTCTTCCGGAATCTCGATCTGATAGCGCGCCCTTATGGCCTCGGGATAGCGCAGGGTCAGAAGCTCCATCAGATGGCAGGAGAGCGTCAGCACGTCCAAAATATCGTCCTTCACCGCGCCGGTGTAGGCCAGACGCATCCCGGTCTCGGGATCGTCAAAGCGCGGCCACAAAATGCCCGGCGTATCGAGCAGCAGCAGCTGCGGATTTACCGTCACCCACTGCTTACCGCGCGTGACGCCGGGGCGGTTTTCCGCCTTCGCGCCCTTGCGGCCCGCGATCTGGTTGATAAACGTGGATTTTCCCACGTTGGGGATACCCACAATCATGAGCTTGAGCGGCCTGCCGGATTGCCCCTTTTCCTCATAGCGGCGGATCTTCTCGGCCAGCAGCCGACGGACGGCAGGCACGAAGCCGTTAATGCCGCGCCGGGATTTGCAGTCGGTCTGCAAAACAGCCAGACCCTTCGATTCAAAATACTGCGTCCACTGCCGCAGCGCGGCAGGATCTGCCATGTCAATGCGGTTGAGGATCACCATGCGCGGTTTATTGCCGCAAATCGCGTCAATATCCGGGTTGCGGCTGGAAATCGGGATGCGCGCATCCAGAACCTCGCACACTGCGTCGACCAGCTTCAGGTTTTCCTCCATCATCCGGCGGGTCTTGGTCATATGACCGGGATACCACTGGATGTTCATTGTTTCCTTTTCCATCAGGACACCGTTCCAATTCTGCCGAATTTTCGCCCGCCCGTGATCTCGCCGAACTCGTTCGTCTGCCGTCCTGGCACGAGGATCATCAGAACCTTGCCCAGAATCCGGCTTTCTTCCACGCAGCCGCAGGGAGAATAGCGGCTGTCGGCCGAGTGATTGCGGTTATCACCCATCACAAATACCGAACCTTCCGGCACCGTGACGGGATAGTCGATTGCCAGACCTACCTCTTCATAGCTGCGGTAGGTCGGCTCATAGATGTACGTCTCTTCCAGAAGCACGCCGTCGACGTAGACGCTGCCGGTATCGAAGTCAATATCGACCGTCTGACCGCCAGTGGCGATGACACGCTTGACGATAGGTCCATCATCGGCAAAGCAATCGACACTCAGCACCACGACATCGCCGGCCTCGACATCTTTGTACAGGAAGTTACTTTCCAGCACCAGATAATCATGATCAACCAGCGTAGGGTACATCGAACTGCCATCCACGCCGACCAGACGGAAAAAGAATACGAAAATGACCGTCAATACCGCCAGAACATACACCCAGTCGTGCAGCATGCTGTACCACTCAAATGCAGGCGGAGTTTTTTCTTCCTCCCGCTTCCGGTGCGCGGACGACTCCTCGGGCGCAGACGGTTCTTCAGGTACAGTCGGCTCTTCAGGCGCAGCGGGCGCTTTTGCTTCTGCATCAGCACCGGACTGCAGAAGATGTTTAATTTCTTCCAGCGTTTGTGTATCAAACGCTGAATGGTTCTCTTCAGAATGCATCGCACACTACCCCATCATGCAATATGTTATGTTATTATACACATTATTGCATCATAAAAAAAGGGGTTGCGCGAGAAATATTTTGCCGCCCCGCACAAAAACCGCGCCTGCGATGTACGCAGGCGCGGGATCGATGGTTTTATTTTTTCCGGCTGCGCTCCGGGACAAAGAAGATAAACACCAGTGAGCTCAGAAGCAGCAGCGCCGGATAGAACAGGTTCGGCAGGATGTCGAACGCCGATACGCCGCAGCCAAGCTCATTGGCCACGGTGATGGCCACCAGCATCTGCGCGCCATAGGGGATCACGCCCTGGAACACGCAGGAGAACGTATCCAGAACAGACGCGGCCTTGCGCGGCGAGATTTCATAGTCCACAGCCATCTGCTTTGCAATGGGGTTTGCCATGACGATGGCGACGGTATTGTTCGCCGTGGAGATATCCATCAGGCCCACGAGCAGTCCCATGCCCAGCTGGCCTCCCTTATTGCCGCGGAACACGCGCCGGATCGCGCCCAGAAGCGCGTCAAAACCGCCGTATTCGCGGATCAGCGCGCACATAGCCGACACCAGAATGGCGACCATCGACGTCTCGAACATACCGGCCGCACCGCTGCCCATGCCGGCCAGCAGCGCAAGCCCGGTCGCCGCGCCTGTCGAGAGCATGATCACAGCGCCCGAGACGATGCCCGCCAGCAGTACGAGGAACACATTCACGCCCGCGATGCCGCCGATGAGCACCAGTACATACGGGATGACCTGCACAAGATCGTATTCGTGCTCCACCGCGCCCGCAAGCTCCGCCCGGAACGACAGCAGCAGAATGAGCGCCAACGTCACCAGCGCTGCCGGGAGCGCGATGGCAAAGTTTTCACGGAATTTATCCTTCATCGCGCAGCCCTGACCATTACAGGCGGCGATGGTGGTATCAGAGATGAACGACAGATTATCGCCGAACATTGCCCCGCCCATGACCGCGCCGATACAGAGCGGCGCAGAAAAGCCTGACGCCTGCGACACTGCCACGGCAATGGGCGTGATGAGCGAGATGGTTCCGACGGACGTACCCATCGCAGTGGAGACAAAGCAGCTGACCACGAACAAAACCGCCACGGCAAAGCGCGCCGGAATCAGGCTCAGCATGAAATACGCTACACTCTCGGCGCTGGAGCGGCCGACTACGCCGACAAATATGCCTGCCGTCATGAAGATAAGCAGCATCGTAATGATGTTTTTATCGCCGACGCCGCGCGCCATCACTTCCAGTTTTTCTTCAAAGCCGAGCTTCGGGTTTTGCAGGCACGCAACCAGAATTGCGGCCATAAACGCCACAACGATGGGGATGCTGTAAAAGCCCATCTCGATCTTCAGCCCATATTCAAATAAAATCCCCAGACCAAGATAGAGCAACAGAAATACACCGATCGGTAAAAGTGCCTTGTAATTTGATTTATTCATGTCGTATTCCTCCGTCTGTACCGCGCCGGCCGCCTGCGGCGCTTTTTACCATTATCCAATCTTTTGAAGCTTATCAGGCAGCGCACTCACTGTCGCTCTGTCAGCTCGCGCAGCCGCCGGAGCAGCAGCGATTCCGCATAACACAGGCTCTCATAATGCAGAAAATCCAGAACATGCGTATCCCAGAGCAGCGTGATGCCGGCGGGAAACTCCTCGTCAGAATGATAGAACCGGAGCAGAACCGGCAGAAAATCAAACACCGGAATGCGGAAAGCCACGTCGCCGCCGGTCTCCGGCGTGCCTCGCAGCATCCGGCAGGCATCCGCAAGCCGCTGCGGCTGCCGGTCAAACGCTGCAGCCGCGGCGGATGTTCCACAGCCCGGCGCTGCATGGCAGGTGTGGCCGGTGTATACGACGCCGGGCAGACTCAGGGCCGTGGCATACTGCCCTGACAGGCAGCAGTCCGGTCTGGAGCAGCACAGCACGTCATAGATTGTGAGACTCTCCAGATAGTCCGCCGCGCAAAAATCAGACTCGCCGTCAGGCCGGCTCACGACGCCGTCTGTGCGGCCGATGCGGTAGACTCTGCCGAGCAGGCGGATATAGAGAAACGCTTCATCCGCGCGAAGGGAGAATTTCTGTATCATCGCCTCCTGATCGTACATCAGGAACCTGGCGCGCATCGCATCGCGCATTTTGTCATAATTGGATTGATTCATTCCGCGTCTCCTTTGGATCTCATCCTATCATTGAACATAGTGCAAATCCGTCGCCTTGTCAAGTCAAATTCATCGTCAAAAACGAAGTGGATTTCCCGTCGCAGGCGTAGAGACCCGATTCTACCGCGCATAGAGTACCGGGACAGACAGTAGCTTGCGAAACATGGACGCCCTATGGTATCATAGATAAAACTGAAGGAAAAGGACGACGTCTATGGCACTATCCGCGAAAGCCATCCGCACGCAACTGCATCTGTTAAAACCTCTGCTGAACAGCTGCTCCCGGGAGACACTGCGCAGAGGGCAAAATAAAGTCGGCGAACTGATGGAGATCCGATACCGCAGAGACGTCATCATGAAGCCGCATGACTTTGAATCGTTCCCTGCCTGCTGGGTGCTTCCCAAGGATGAGCGCAGGCAGGGCGTAATTCTGTATCTGCACGGCGGTGGGTACGTCTGCGGCGATCTGGAATACGCGAAGGGCTTTGCCTCCACATTGGCGGCCCGGTGCGGCGTTCGCGTGTTCTGCACCGGCTACCGGCTGGCTCCGGAACACCCCTACCCGGCCGCGCTGCAAGACGCGCAGACCGCATATCGGTATCTGCTGGACAAAGGCTACGCGCCGGAGCGAGTCGCCCTGTGCGGAGAAAGTGCCGGCGGCGGACTTTGCTACGCGCTGTGCCTGCAGCTGCGGGATATGCAGCTGCCGCTGCCCGGCTCTATCATCGCCATTTCTCCCTGGACGGATCTGACTGCCTCGGGAGAATCCTATGAAAGCAACAAAGAAGCCGACCCGTCCATGAGCCTACAGACGCTGGATTACTATGCCGGCTGTTACTGCACCGACCGCACAGATCCTTACGTCTCGCCGCTGTTCGGGGATCTGCAGGATATCCCTCCGTCTTTGATTTTTGTCGGCGGAGACGAGATCATGCGCAGCGATTCCACTCTCATGCACGAGAAACTGCTGGCTGCGGGAAGAAAAAGCAGGCTCGTTATCCGTCCGGAACGCTGGCACGGGTATGTCCTGTACGGTCTGAAGGAGGACGCCGAGGACTTTGACACCATCAACCGCTTCCTCAGCGCGCATCTGTCGGAAGAAGATAAGCTCCGGTGGATG
Organism: Oscillospiraceae bacterium; assembly: GCA_016297855.1. GTDB lineage: Bacteria > Bacillota > Clostridia > Oscillospirales > Oscillospiraceae > CAG-170. The sequence continues at coordinate 4,643 of JAEDFW010000044.1, read as the reverse complement.
CGGCTGGACAATGCGGCCAAGATTTTCCCTGCCGCCCGCAGGCAAAACTGGAGCAACGTCTTTCGGGTGTCTGTGACGCTGACTGAACCAGTCGATGTTCCCGTTCTGCAGTCCGCGCTGGATGTGACGGTACGCCGCTTTCCTTCGATTGCCGCCCGGCTGCGGCGCGGCGTATTCTGGTACTATATCCAGCAGCTTCGGCAGGTGCCGCAGATCCGGGAGGAAAGCAGCTGCCCGCTGGTAAGAATGTCCCGGGACGAGGTGCGCCGGTGCGCCATCCGCGTCATCGTGTATCACAGGCGGATCGCCGTGGAGCTGTTCCACTCACTGACAGACGGAAACGGCGCGCTGGTCTTTCTCAAAACGCTGACGGCGGAGTATATCCAGCAGAAATACGGCCTCGACATTCCCGCCGGCCAGGGCGTTCTCGGCCGGCTGGAGGAGCCTTCTGCCGAGGAGCTGGAGGACAGCTTTTTGAAGTACTCCGGAGCGGTCAGTGCCAGCCGGCGCGCAGCTGACGCCTGGCGCATCCGCGGCACGCCGGAGCCGGACGATTTTCTGCACGTTACCTGCCTGCAGCTGCCCGTCGATCAGGTACTGGCCAAAGCGCATGCCTGCGGCGTCAGCCTGACCGCGTTCTTATGCGCGGCCATGATGCTGGCCATTCAGAATCTGCAGAAGCAGCGCGTACCGAACGTCAGGCACCGCAAACACATCCGGGTCGTGATCCCCGTCAATCTGCGAAAGCTCTTCCCAAGCAAAACCCTGCGCAATTTTGCGCTCTACACCACCCCGGAGATCGATCCGCGGCTGGGAGAATATACGTTCGAGGAGATCTGCCGCATCGTGCGCAGCCGCATGGCGCTGGAGATCAACCCCAAATTTATGAGCAGCATGATTGCCACCAACGTCAACAGCGAACGCTCGCTTTTCGTGCGGGCCATGCCGCTGTTCATCAAGAACGCCGTGATGAAAATGGTTTTTAACGCGGTCGGCGAGCGGAAATCCTGCCTGAATCTGTCGAACCTCGGCGCGGTGGAGCTTCCGGCGCAAATGCAGCCGTATGTGGAGCGCTTTGACTTCATTCTTGGCGTCCAGGCCACGTCACCGTATAACTGCGGCGTGCTGTCCTACGGGAACACGCTTTACATCAATTTCATCCGCAACATCGCCGAACCGGAGCTGGAATACCACTTCCACTGTGTGCTGCGGGACATGGGTCTTCCGGTTCTGGTGGAAAGCAATTCCGGCGAACGGCAAAGGAGATAACTATGTATTGTATGTATTGTGGAGCAAAACTGGCGGACACGGAACGGTGCTGTCCGCTTTGCGGAACACAGGCCATCCATCCCGATATTCTCCGGGAGGAAGCCGAGCCGCTGTATCCTTACCACCGGTCTGCCGCGCCGCAGGTGCGCCCGCGGATCATCCCGATCGTGGCGACCACGCTCATGGTGACGGCGCTGCTGATCACGCTGATGATCGATCTTCAGCTTCACGCCCGCATGAGCTGGTCGGGATTTGTCGCCGGGGCACTGAACGTCGGATATGTCCTGTTCGTGCTGCCACTCTGGTTCCGCAGGCCGAACCCGGTGGTCTTTGTCCCCTGCAGTTTTGCCGCCATTGGGCTGTATTTGCTGTACATCGATCTTGCAACCGGCGGAGGCTGGTTCTTGAGCTTTGCCTTTCCGGTGACGGGCTGTATCGGGCTGATCACCACGGCGGTGGTCACGCTGCTCAAATACCTGCGTCGGGGCAGACTGTATGTCATCGGCGGTGCGTGCATCGCGCTTGGCGCGTTCATGCCTCTGCTTGAATTCCTGATCTATATCACCTTTGATATCGGCCGTTTCGCCGTGTGGTTTATGTACCCGATGACCGCCCTGATGCTCTTTGGCGGCATGCTGCTCGTTCTGGCCATGTGCCGACCGGCAAAAGAACTCATGGAGCGGAAATTCTTTTTATAGGCGCGGTTTTGTGTCTCCTGCGGCCCATTTTTTGTCTCCGGTGCTCCATCGTTTTCGTGCGGCCAAACAGAATGGGGAAAAAGACGGGGATTCACTGTTTTACGGGCAACTGCCCTGTCGTGCTCTTCTTATATTGTCTCTATCCCCAGCTTTTTCAGCATTCTCGCCGCAGGATCGTCGACGGGCTTCGTGATGCCTGTGCGTCTTTCCTTGTGCAGCCCGCCGGCCATGCTGCCGACCGCACCCTTTAAAAACGTGCCGCGGATGATGGCCTGTTCGCCGAATTTATCGCGGATCGCGTCGACAGCCGTATCGAGCTTCTCGAGGCGTTCATAGTCCGCCTTGTCGAACAGGCTGCACTGGCGGCAGCCCGCCGGTGAGAGCTTCGTCACCTGCACGCCGAGCTGGCGCAGCGGCGCGTCTTCGTTCCACATGCGCCGGAGCAGACGGCACGCCGCGTCGTAGAGCTCGCTTGTCACATTCGTCGCAGCAGGCAGCTGCAGCTGGTGCGACCAGTTGGAAAAGTTCTTATCCCTGAGCTGCACCGCCACGCACACACCCGCCTGTTCGTCGCGCCGCAGGCGCATCCCCACCGTTTCACACAGTGACAGAAGCACCTGCTGCGCCTGCAAAAACGTGGTCACGTCGGCGGGCGTGGTCATGGCGTTGCCGTAGCTCTTGTTCACCTCCGGCGGCGGCTGCACTTCACCGCAGTCGCGGCCATTGGCGGACTGCCACAGCGTGAGCACAGGCTTGCCCAGCTTCTCGCGCAAAAAGACCGGATCGGCCTTCGCCAGCTCTCCGATCGTGCAGATGCCCATCTGCGCCAACTTTCGCTCGGTGGCCGGGCCGACCATAAACAGCTTGCGCACGCCCAGCGGCCAGAGCTTTTTCTCAAGTTCCCACGGAAAGAGCGTATGCACCTTGTCCGGCTTTTCAAAATCGCCCGCCATCTTGGCCAGCAGTTTGTTCGACGATATGCCGATATTGACCGTAAAGCCCAGCTCGTTTCGGATTCGCGCTTTGAGCTGCTCGGCGGCCAAGACCGGCGGGCCGTAAAGCCCCTGCGTACCGGTCATGTCGACCCACGCCTCATCGATCGAGAACTGCTCCACACATGGCGACACGCTTTGCAGAAGCGCCATCAGCCTGCGTGAGGCCGTGACGTAGAGCTCATAGTCCGGCTCGGCCACGACCAGATTCGGACATTTGTCGCGCGCCATGCCAAGCGGCTCGCCTGTTTTAACGCCACACTTCTTTGCCGGGATGCTCTTGGCCAGCACGATGCTGGTGCGAACATTCGCACTGTTTGCGATCACCGCGGGGATCTCGCGCAGATCGACCGTCTGCCCCAGCACATGCACGCGCCAGGCCGCCGTCCACGACAAAAACGCGCTGTTGACGTCGATGTGAAAAATCACCTTTTCGGCCATCAGTACACCTCTCGAAACAGCGTCCACCGGTGTGAACGCACGGTATAGCGCAGCTCATATACCTTCTCGCGACCGTCGCACTCAGCCTTGCACAGATAGCAGAACGCCTCTATGCCCACATATTCAATCGCTCGGCTGTCCACGACTTCAACAATTTTCACCGTATGCAGCGCGTGTTCGCCATCTTCAAAGCGGAAGCGCAGCGGCGTGATCTCGCCGTTGGCTCCGCAGCTGGCCAACACCTGGATCGGCAGATTTTTCCGCACGCCGCACCCCTCCATTCTGAAACGTTTGTTCTATTATAACCCCACCTTTCCATTTTTGCAACCCCCGGCAGCAAATTGCCTGCATTTTCCTTGACACGCATGGTATAATACGTGTATCAGCAGTTCTGCCGGACAGGAGGTGCATCGGATGGCGGACGGCGGCGTGAAGATCGCGGCAAAAAATCAGAAGGCGTATCACGAATACTTTATTGAAGAAAAATTTGAGGCCGGTATCGAGCTGTCCGGCACCGAGGTCAAATCCATCCGTCTGGGCACGCTCAGCCTAAAAGAGGCGTGGTGCCAGATCAAAGACGGTGAACTGTTCATCCGGCAGATGCACATCGCGCCCTATGAGCAGGGCAATATCTTCAACAAAGACCCGCTGCGGCCGCGCCGGCTTCTCATGCACAGGCGTGAGATCGCAAAGCTCTTCGGCAAGGTCAAGCAGGACGGCTACGCGCTCGTTCCACTGTCGGTCTATTTCCGCGGGTCGCTGGTCAAGGTCGAGATCGCACTGGCCAAGGGCAAAAAGCTCTATGACAAGCGCGAGGATGCGGCAAAAAAAGACGCCAAGCGCCAGATCGACCGGGCAATGAAAGGAAGGACATAACTATGGAAAAACCCATCATGACGCTCACCATGGAAAACGGCGGCAAGATCGTCTGTGAGCTGTACCCCGAGAAAGCGCCGCAGAGCGTGCGCAACTTTGTAAGCCTCGCAAACAGCGGCTTCTACGACGGGCTGATCTTCCACCGCGTAATCTCCGGCTTTATGATCCAGGGCGGCTGCCCGCAAGGCACCGGTATGGGCGGCCCGGGCTACTGCATCAAGGGCGAGTTCAAGCTCAACGGCGTGAACAACAACCTCTCGCACAAACGCGGCGTTCTGTCCATGGCGCGTGCGCAGTCTCCCAACTCTGCCGGCAGCCAGTTCTTCATCATGCATGAGGACGGCGAGTTCCTCGACGGCCAGTACGC
>JAEDFW010000043.1 GCA_016297855.1 Oscillospiraceae bacterium | reverse complement strand
TGCTGGATATCATGCTGCCCGTTCTTGACGGCTGGGGCGTTTTGCAGAAGATCCGGCAGGAAGGACAGACACCCGTCATTATGCTCACAGCGAAGGGGGAAACCAGCGACAAAGTCTCTGGTCTAAAGCAGGGCGCGGACGACTATATCACCAAGCCCTTTGAAATGAAAGAGGTGCTGGCCCGCATCGAGGCGGTGCTGCGACGCACTACCGAGCCTGACGGCAGCAAAGCGCGGCGGCTGGTCTTTGACAAGCTCGTCATCGACCTGGATGCATTTGAGCTGATCGTCGACGGCAAGCGTGTGGAAACGCCGCCAAAGGAGATGGAGCTTCTGTACCATCTGGCGTCATCTCCCAACCGCGTATACACCCGCAATCAGCTGCTCGACGAGGTGTGGGGCTTTGACTACTTCGGCGACAGCCGCACGGTGGACGTGCATGTCAAGCGGCTGCGCGAAAAGCTTGAGGGCGTTTCGGATCAGTGGTCGTTGAAGACCGTCTGGGGCGTGGGCTATAAATTCGAGGTCGTGTAACACATGAAAACAACCTTCCGCCGGCAGTTCACCATGATCGCCACGCTGCTGCTGGCCTGTATGCTGCTCACAGGCATCTCCTTCTTGTCACTTATGCGCAATTCCCTGCAGGCACAGGCCATTGATACGCTGCGCGGCAACGCCGAGGCCGTAGCGAATCTCGCGCGGGCCTATGACTCGTCGGGCGAGCTGGAGAGCAGCTGGGATTTTCGAATGAGCCTTTCCTTCTTCTCTGAGATCGGCGGCGCCGAGGCGCTGGTATGCGACGAGACAGGTACAGTTCTGCTCTGTTCCTGCGAGCAGCTGAGCTGTCAGCACCTCGGGAAAATGGTGGACGCAGCCTTCCTTTCCTCCATTGCGCAGGGCGGCGACGTGCCGCAGACAGATACGCTCGCGGGCATCTACGACGCGCCGCGCTATATCACGGGCGTGTGCATCAGCTCCAACATGACCGGAGAGACGATTGGCTATGTCATCGTCTCGTCGGCCATGACGCAGACGCTGGAACTTGTCTCGCACAGCGGCGCGCTGTTTTTCTATCCGGCGATCATCGTCATCATCGTGGCGCTTCTGGCGGCGACCTTCTTCTCGCGCAGCCAGGTGCGGCCGCTTGCGCAGGTAGCCGAGACGGCGCGGCGATACGGCCGGGGCGATCTGTCAGCGCGTGTGGAGGTTTCCAATCAGAATACACGCGAGATCAACGACCTGGCGCAGGCATTTAACACCATGGCCGCCTCGCTGGAGGAATCGGAGCAGCGCAGGCAGGAATTTGTCGCCAATGTCAGTCATGAGCTGAAAACACCCATGACCACCATCGGCGGCTATATTGACGGCATGCTCGACGGCACCATTCCGCCGGAAAAACAGAAGCATTATATGCAGATCGTATCGGGCGAAGTCCGGCGCCTTTCGCGCCTCGTGCGCAATATGCTCGATATTTCGCGGATGCAGGCGCAGGGCATTGAGGAAAGCCGCAAAACGCGCTTTGATCTGGGGGAGGCAATGAGCGACGTGCTCATCACCTTCGAGCAGAAGATCAACGCCAGGCACCTACAGGTCAGCGTCGATCTGCCAGACAAGCCTGTCTGGACACGCGCGGAGCGTGACAGCATCACACAGGTTCTTTACAATCTGATCGACAACGCCATCAAGTTCTGTTCGCCAAGCGGCAGTCTCTCCCTGCTGCTGAGCGTAAAATCGTCCACCGCCTGCGTTGTGGTACAGAACACAGGCCAGACCATCGCGCCGGAGGAGCTGCCGCTGCTGTTTGACCGCTTCCACAAGGCCGACAAGAGCCGTTCGGCCGACCGTGAGGGCTGGGGCCTCGGGCTCTACATTGCCAAAACCATCGTCGGCGCGCACGGCGGCGATATCTGGGCTGAGAGCGAAAACGGCGTGACGCGCTTCAGCTTCACGCTGCCGGTCGTGCGCTGAACGCGGGATTTACAAAACGTTCAACATTGCCGGAGAAAATCCGGGTATACTTGCAGTATCAGATCTTTGTATCCGCCCCGCCACGTCTTGCCGGCGGCACGATCTCTTTGCGGCAGTGCGCCCAGCGCTGCCGCAGTCAGAAGGTATCATTATGAGCTATTTTGATGACAACAGCTTTTATGACGACAATTCCATACACGCTTACGACGAGCCGTCATCCGGCGGCTACTATCCGCCGCCCGAAAGAACGCCGATGCGCTCCAGCCGTCATACGCGCAGAATGAATGCGCTGATCGGCATTCTGGCAACGGCGCTTCTGATCGCACTCACGGTAGGCATCGTCTATGTGGTGCGAAGCTATGCTGTCTCCATCGAGCGCACGCCGTCCGGACTTACGCTTTCGCTCGGCGCAAAGCAGGAGCCGGCTGCGACGCCGGAAACCTCCGAGCCGTCCGTCTCTGAGCCGCAGCAGGCTGCGTCCGACGCCGTCTCTTCCGATGCGCAGGTGCATCAGAGCGCGCCGCTCGGCACGGGTGTCACGCTGGAAATTACAGATTCGCCGAGCTCGGTGCAGACGCGCCCGTCAGACGAGGAATCTGCGCTCAGCCTGCAGGAAATCTACCAGCAGGTGATCGGCAGCGTCGTCTCCATCACCACAGCCACGCCCTCCGGCACGGCCAGCGGCACGGGCATCATCATGTCCGCCGACGGCTACGTTATCACCAACCACCACGTCATTGAAAATGCACAGGTGATCTCTGTACTGACCAGCGACGATCACCAGTATGACGCCATGCTGGTCGGCAGCGATGAAACGAGCGATATCGCAGTGCTTAAAATGGACGCCTCCGGCCTGCAGCCGGCGCAGTTCGGCGATTCGAGCCAACTGCGTGTGGGCGATTCGGTCGTGGCCATCGGCGACCCGCTCGGCGTACAGCTGCGCGGCACGATGACAAACGGCATTATTTCCGCCATCAATCGGGACCTTACGGTGGGCGACCGTACGATGACGCTGATTCAGACCAATGCCGCGCTCAACAACGGCAACTCCGGCGGCCCGCTTATCAACTGCTACGGGCAGGTCGTGGGCATCAACACGATGAAGATGAGCTCGTACTATTCCTCTGCCAGCATCGAAGGTCTGGGCTTCGCCATTCCCATCTCCGTCGCCAAGCCCATCATTGACGAACTGATTGAAAACGGCTATGTCGCCGGACGTCCGGCCATCGGCATCACGGGCGAGACGCTTCCCAACACGTTCCGGACGTATTACCATCTGCCGTCCGGCATCTACGTCACCTCTGTCGCCGAAGGCAGTGACGCCAAAGCCAAGGGTCTTTCCGAGGGGGACGTCATCACCGCCATCAACGACATCCCCGTGACCTCCATCGACGAGCTGAACAAGGTGAAAAACCAGTTTGTCGCCGGCGATACCGTGACGCTCACAGTCTATCGCGGCGGGCAGTATTATCTGGTGGACATCGTGCTCGTCGACCAGGCGACCGGAAAATAATCGCAGGAAAAAAGCCGGATCATGACCGCAAGCAGTCATGATCCGGCTTTCAGCATTTTTTCGCGTCTGCGGGAAAAAGCCCCGTGCAGTTTCATTTTTTACTGCAGCCGCTGCAATCGCCGCAGCTTTGGCAGCCGCATGAGCAGCAGCCGCTTTTCCTGCGTTTTTTCATCGAACGCAGTGCAAAAACCGACCATGCGCCAAGCAGCGCCAGAACCAGAACTTCAAGCATCCGAGCGCCTCCTTACAACAAAAGCGACACGCAGTACACACAGTACGCAGCCAGCCACGCAACACAGCACTGGCTCAGCGCAACGCACGCAGCACGCAGGCCGGAACCGACCTCGCGGCGGATAGCGGCAATGGCTGCCACGCAGGGCGTATACAGAAGCGTGAATACGAGAAAGCTCACGGCGGTCTTTGTGGTAAACAGCGCCGTAATTGCGCTGCCGGCAGCGAGAATCTCGAGCGTGCTCACGACCGATTCCTTGGCGATAAAGCCCGTGACCAGCGCCGTGGCACAGCGCCAGTCGCCGAAGCCCAGCGGCGCAAAGATGGGCGCGATCAGCCGGCCGAGCATGGCCAGCAGGCTGTTTGCGCTGTCGGATACGACGTTCAGCCGCGCGTCAAAGCTCTGCAGGAACCAGACGATGATGGTGGCAAAGAAAATGACTGTGAACGCGCGCTGCAGAAAATCCTTTGCCTTGTCCCACAGCAGAAGCGCCACGCTCTTGACACTCGGCAGGCGGTAGTTGGGCAGCTCCATCACAAACGGGATGGGCTTGCCGCGGAAGGCCGCCTTATCCAGCACCAGCGCGGCGAGAATACCGATGACAATGCCCGTCACATACAGTCCGATCATAACAAGTGCCCCGTTATGCGGGAAAAAGGCCGCGGTAAAGAACGCGTAGATGGGAATCTTGGCCGAGCAGCTCATGAAGGGCGTGAGCAGGATGGTCATCGTCCTGTCACGCTCGGAAGAAAGCGTGCGCGTAGCCATGACGGCAGGCACCGTGCAGCCGAAGCCGATGAGCATCGGTACGATGGACTTGCCCGAAAGGCCGATCTTTCGCAGCAGCTTATCCATCACAAACGCCACACGCGCCATGTAGCCCGTATCCTCGAGGATGGACAGGAAGAAGAACAGCGTCACGATGATGGGCAAAAAGCTCAGGACTGATCCCACGCCCTCAAAAATACCGTCAATGAGCAGGCTATGTACCACAGGGTTGAGGCCGTAGGCCGTGAGCGCCCGGTCGGCCAGCGCGGTGAGCGCGTCGATGCCCATGGCGAGGAGGTCGCTCAAAAAGCTTCCGATGACGTTGAACGTCAGATAGAAGATGAGCATCATCACGCCCAGAAAAATGGGGATGGCCGTATACTTGCCCGTAAGCAGCTTGTCCGCCTGGACGCTTCTGCGGTGCTCCTTGCTCTCGCGGGGCTTTACCACCGCGTCCGCGACCAGCTTTTCAATGAAGCTGTAGCGCATATCGGCCAGCGCGGCGTTGCGGTCGAGCCCGCGTTCGGTCTCCATCTGCACGATGGAGTGCTCGATCAGCTCCAGCTCGTTCTGGTCGAGCTGCAGGCTGCTGGAAAGCAGCGGATCGCCCTCGATGAGACACGTCGCGGCAAAGCGCGTACTCACGCCCGCCAGAAGTGCGTGGTCTTCGATCTGGTGGCACACGGCATGGATGCAGCGGTGCACCGGGCCGGGTGCGCAGAAATCGTATACCTTAGGCAAAACACGCTTCTGCGCCACGCGCATGACCTCATCGATCAGCGCGCTCACACCGTCGCCGGAAGCGGCACAGATGGGCACGACCGGAATGCCCAGCCCCTGCGACAGCTTTTCCACATCCACCGAGCCGCCGTTGCCGGTCAGCTCATCCATCATGTTGAGCGCCAGCACCGTGGGCACACGCAGCGACAGCATCTGCAGCGTGAGATACAAATTACGCTCAAGATTGGTCGCGTCTACGATATTGATGATCGCGTCTGGCTTTTCATGGATGATAAAATCGCGTGTCACGATCTCCTCGGCCGTATACGGCCGCAGCGAATAGATGCCGGGAAGATCCACCACCGAACAGTCCTTCTGCCCGCGAACGTCACCCGACTTGCGGTCGACCGTGACGCCCGGAAAGTTTCCGACGTGCTGATTCGCGCCCGTCAGCTGGTTAAACAGCGTCGTCTTTCCGCAGTTCTGGTTGCCTGCCAGCGCAAAGATCATACCGCGTCCTCCTCAACGTCAATATTGTGCGCGTCCTCCTTGCGCAGCGTCAGGCTGTAGCCGCGCAGCGAAAGCTCCATGGGATCTCCCATCGGCGCGATTTTTGTCACCTGTATTTTTGTCTGCGGAATCAGCCCCATATCCAAAAGCCGGCAGCGCAGAATCCCCTCGCCGCCCACGGCGGTGATGATTCCGGCGTGACCGGCCTGTAATTCATCCAGCTTCATCGTATGCACCCCTTTCAATTCTATGCCGAACGCGGATGGTTCCATCCGCCGTTTTTTGGAGTTAGCATTAACTAACATTTTTTCGAAGATAGTATAGTTCAGGGGTTCGGAAAAGGCAAGACCTATTTCATTTTTTGTCGCAAAAAGTTTCCTGCGCCGGCAGCGCGCCAAGCAAGCAGGCAAAGACGGCGCACATGCGGCTTTCCGCGCATACGGGCTGTGCCGGCTCAGCCGGCATCTGGCCTTATTGCCATGCTTTGCGCGGCAAAAAACAGGCGCCGATACGGCGCCTGCAGCGATTGCACAATTTGTTTAAAAAAAACCGGAAAGCAGCCAGGCAAGTCCCACCAGCGCACCGCCCATGACAGCAAAAGCGAGATCTGCGATCAGCCTTCTTGCCGTCAGCCGCGCGCCCGGCACGCGCTGTGCAACATACCGCCCGGCAGCCGAGCGAGCCTGCTGCAGAATTTCGTCCTCCGTCACACCGTCTTTTCCCACAGCGTCGGAACGGACGATAAAAATCGCCTGCTCAAACAGTTCTGCGTCCGGCGAGCGTACCATGACCACCTGCCGTGTCACACCCTTGACCATACGATCCCTCCTTTTACAGGAAGTATCGCCCAAAATCGGTAAAGTTATTCATTCGCCTCCGGCACAGGCAAGCCCAGCTCGCTCAGATCGCTGAGATCAAACAGTGACTCATCGTCGTCGATCCACTGCTGCACGGGCACGACGGTAAATTCTGTCGGCGTGTTGCGGATGACCACGCGCCGGATGCCGGCGTTGATGATCGTGCGCCTGCACATCGAACACGACGTCGCATCGCCCAGAATCTGCCCCGTTTTTGCGTCCTTACCCACAAGATACAGATCCGCGCCGATGCACTCGTTGCGCGAAGCGGAGATGATGGCGTTGGCCTCGGCGTGGACGCTGCGGCACAGCTCGTACCGCTCTCCGCGCGGCACACGCATCTGCTCACGCACACAGAAGCCCAAATCGACACAGTTTTTCCGGCCGCGCGGCGCACCGTTGTAGCCGGTGGCGACGATCTCGTCGTTGCGCACGATGATCGCGCCGTAGCACCGGCGCAGACAGGTCGAGCGTTCGAGCACCGTCTGCGCGATATCCAGATAGTAGTTTTCCTTTTCAATGCGTTTCATATCTGCGCCTCCTTTTGTCAAGTATAACACGCATTCCAGAATCCGGCAACCGATTTTGCTTGCCGCCGGGGCGCGATTGTGCTATACTTTTTGCATCTGATTCCATATTACGACGGGAGGCGACGCGCATGAAATGCAGAACGATCCTCGCGCTGGTTCTCGCGCTCATCGTGCTGCTGGCACTGATTCCGGGTGCTGCGGCGACGGAAGACGTATTTTTCGTCGCTGTGAACGACACCATCCCTCTCACACTCACAGGCGTCGCGCCGTATTACTCGTCCGGCGGTCTTTATGTACCGTACACGGTATTTGACGCTGCGCCGGGCGGCGTATCCTCGGCGTATAACGCCGAGGAACAGACCTTCGTGCTCTTTACGCGCGGCGCGCGCCTCGTTTTTGACCTCGCCGCCGAGACGGTACAGGATGAAAACGGCAAAACTTCCAGCGTCTCGGTAAGCTATCGCGGCGGCATTCTGTATGTACCGCTGAGCCTCTGCGCGTCGCATTTCGGCCTGAGTACCTCGATGCTCACAAGCGCGGGTGGCTACACGGTGCTGCGCTTCAGCAACGGCAATCAGGTCTACGAGGATTCTTTGTTTATTGAGAAGGCCGAAAACCTCATCGCCTACCGCATCGCGCAGCTGGAGCAGCCGGACTCGTCAGCGCCGCCGGTTTCCACCGACCGTCCGGATCCGCCGGCCGGTCCAACAACACAAGAGCCTCCCGCCGCCGAGCCGGCGGTGTGCTGTCTCGCCATTACGGACGCGAGCGGAATGCAGGCTGCCGCCGATACGCTGAACGCGCAGCAGCTGCGCGCGGCGTTCTTCCTCACCGAACGCGAAATCGAGGAAAACCGGGCGCTGGTGCGCGCGCTGTATCTCTCGGGTCATATGCTGGGCGTGCGGGCAGAACCGGACGCAGCAGATGTGGGCGCGGCGCTGGACGCGGCGAATGAGGCGCTTTACCGCGTGCTGCAGCGGAAGACCGTGCTGGCGCTGGCTGCGGAAGCGGATGAAACGCTCAGTGGCTACTGCGTCTTTTCGCCCGATATGCCGGCAGAAACGGTCTCGCCCGTGCCGGGACAGACGCAGTTTGTCGTACTCGGCGCTGACGCTTCCGCGCAGATCAGCCAGCTTCTGCAGCAGGGTGCGACGCTCACACTGCTGCGCGAAACGACGCGCTTCGACTGACTTTGCAAGGCCTCTTCCTACAATACTGCCCCGTCAGCGTAACCCATATACGCTGACGGGGCGTTTTTATGCGCAGTTTCAATGCCGCGCATCCGGGTGCAATTATGCCCGGAGCGCTGCGAGAATCTCTCCGGCGTCCTTCAGAACCAGATGAGGCTTGTCTGCCGAAGCCGCCAGAATCTCCGGCGTGGTCTCGCCGCTCATGACAAGGATGCCGGTGATCCCGGCGTTGAGGCCGGATTTCACGTCGGTATAGATCCGGTCACCCACCACCGCCGTTTCCTCCTTGCCATAGCCCCACTGCTCCATGGCCAGCTGCGGCATGAGCGGGCTTGGTTTGCCGATGACCACCGGGCGCTTGCCCGTGGCGTTGAAGATCATGTCGCAGACGCTGCCGCAGTCCGGCACGGCACCGAACTCCGTGGGGCAGACATAGTCCGGATTGGTGGCGATATAGGGGATGGATTCGCGGCTCAGCAACAGATAACTGACGTCGCGCAGCTTCTGAAAGGTCAGTTCCGTGTCAAAGCCCATGACGATCACGTCCGTCTCGTCCACATTTTCGGTCACGGAAAAGCCTTCGCGCTTCAATTCCCGCTTCAAAGACTGCGTTCCGCAGACATAGAGCCGCTTGCCGGGGTGCTCCTTCTTCAGGTAATAGGCGGTCGCCTGAGAGGATGTAATGAAGTCCTCCCGGTCTGCCTGAATACCCAGCGTGTCCAGCTTTTTGATATAATCCTCCACGCTTTTCGAGGAGTTGTTCGTCATAAACAGATAGCGCCGCCCGGTTTGCTTCAGCGTTTGCAGCAGCTCTATGGTAAAGCTGTAGAGCCGGTTACCCAGATACAGCGTGCCGTCCATATCAAACAGATACAGCCGGATGCTGCGCAGAAGTTCTGTTTTATCCATCATCGGATCTCCTTTGTCGCAATCATCTCGGTGCCGCAGACGTCCGGCACGATCACATCGCCGATGTTTACCGGAGCGGCCACGCAGGCTGAACGGATCCGGGTCATGATCTGCATCATCTTTTCTTTGGGCACCGGCGCGGCGGATTTCACCGGAACCATGACGTCTTCCCGGTTGCAGACCCGAACCGTGGAGGTCAGCGTCCGCACGGGATTGGTGCATTCACTGATGGCATGCTTTTCTCCCCGGGGGCAGGAATTGCCGGTAACCGTAATGGTCCCGTCCTTCATCTCGGCGCTCATGGTGCAGCCTCTCGGGCACACGATACAGGTAATGGTTCGTTTCATGCAAGCACCTCCAACGATACCGTGATATCCTGCGTCACAGTTTGCAGCAGCGCGGCAGGGATGGTCAGCTTTTCCATCTCGCCCGGAGCGGCGCGCAGCCGCTTTCCTTCAGCCAGCACCGCATCGCCGGAGCGAACCGTGAGTTTCACGTTTCCAAAGGGCTGTGTCACCCGCAAAAACAGGGAAACGTCCTCGTTTGCATCCGTATGGATGCACTGGGGCAGCACATAGCGCACGCCGAATCCCGGTTTGGCGGCCACGCAGCGTGCCGATGCACTCCGCTCCTGCACATAGGCAGCCGCGCCCCGTCCGGCACGCTCGGCCTCGTCGGAGACGTAGTCCACCAGATCGTGCACCTGCAGCACGTTGCCGCAGGCGAAGATGCCGGGCATTCTGGTCTGGCAGCGCTCGTCCACCAACGCGCCGTTCGTCACCGGGTCCATGGGGATCCCTGCAGCCCGGGTCAGCTCGTTCTCAGGAATCAGGCCCACCGACAGCAGCAGCGTATCGCAGGGAATGTACCGCCTCGTCTGCTCTATGGGCTGCCTTTTCTCGTCCACCCGGGCAATGGTCACACCTTCCACCCGCTTTTTTCCGTGGATCTCACAGACGGTAGTACTCAGATGCAGCGGAATATCGAAGTCCTCCAGGCACTGCACGATATTGCGCGTCAGGCCGCCGGAATAGGGCAGCAGTTCGCAGACTGCCTCCACCTTCGCCCCTTCCAGACTCAGGCGGCGGGCCATGATGAGGCCGATGTCACCCGAGCCAAGGATGACAACACGCTTGCCGACCATGTAACCTTCACAGTTGATCAGCTTCTGCGCAGTACCCGCGCTGTAGATGCCTGCGGGACGGGTGCCCGGAATATTCAGGGCACCGCGGCTGCGTTCCCGGCAGCCCATCGCCAGAATCACGGCCTTGGCCTGTATCGTCTGGATGCCGTCCCGGTTCCGGATCGTGACCACCTTGTCGGGAGAAACTGCTGTAACAGTCGTCTCATACAGCGCCGGGATGCCGCGTTTGAGAACCTCCCGCCTGTAAACGTCCGCATATTCAGGGCCTGTCAGTTCCCGGCCCAGCTTGTGCAGGCCGAAGCCTGCGTGGATGCACTGGCGCAGAATGCCTCCCAGTTCCGGTTCCCGGTCCAGGATGAGCACATCGGTGCAGCCGGCGTCATACGCCGCCACGGCTGCCGCCATACCGGCAGGACCTCCGCCTATAATCACAATGTCATGCGTCATGACGTGTTCCCCCTTCAAAGCCGCCCCAGCAGCGGCTCGGAGCCGGGGCCGCATTTTGTGACTTCTTCCATGGCAATGCCCCGCTCCTGCGCAATGAGCTTCATTACATACGGCGAACAGAAGCCGCCCTGGCAGCGTCCCATGCCGCCCCGCGTGCGGCGCTTGACACCGTCGAGATCCCACGCCGGCGGATTGCGGCGGATGGCCTCGCGCATTTCTCCCTCGCTGACGGTCTCACAGCGACATACGATTTTCCCGTAGGCCGGGTGTGACTGAATAAAGGCGTTCTGCTCGTTCTGCGTCATGTGCCGGAATTTATGGGGATCCTCGCGGCGTCCGTCCCAATCTTCGTTTGCCGTCATCGTCAGGCCTTGGCTCTGCAGGAGTTCCACGATTCGTTTTGCAATTGCCACGCAGGAAGTCAGACCCGGTGAGTCAATGGCTGCGGCATGGATCAGTCCCGGCATTTGCTCCGACGCCTGAATGATGAAATCTCCATGCCGCTCGGAACTGCGCACGCCGCAGAAGGACGTTATGACGTTCCGGAAATCAACCGACGGCACGCTTCTGGCTGCCAGCCGGGCCACAGCTGCCAGTCCGGCCTGCGTGGTCTGTGTGCTGTCGGGTCCGGCAACCAGTCCAGCCGTAGGACCGGTCAGCAGATTTCCGTCCACTGTGGGCGTGACCAGAACGCCCTTCCCCTCTTTGGTGGGAACCTGAAACATGGTGCGTGAAACGCGCCCGCCCTCCTGCTTGTCCAGAAGCAGGTATTCGCCTGCCCGGGGAAGGATAGTGAAAGATCCATCCCCGGCCATCGCCGCGATCCGGTCCGCATACCCGCCGGCGCAGTTGACAAGATAACCGGCCTCCACGCGTTCGCCTGCAGAGGACGTCAGAACAAACGTTTCCCGCTTTTCAATGGCGCAGACCTGAAAATTCCGCTTCAGCTCCACGCCGTTATCCATCGCGTTGCCGATGGCGGCAATGGTCAATTCGTAGGGGCAGATGATTCCCGCGCCGGGCACGTTCAAAACCTTTGTGACCTCCGGTGAGAGGTTCGGCTCCAGTGCACGCGCCTGCTCGCCCGTCAGGATGGACAGGCCGTCAATGCCGTTGGCCCGGCCGCGCTCCAGAAGCGCTTCCACCGCCGCATCCTCTTCGGGGCTTCCGAAGGAACACACGAAGGAGCCGTTTTGTTTGCAGGGCACATGCAGCTCTGCCGCCGCCTCGTAGAGAAGCGGCACGCCCTGCGCGTTCATCTGCGCTTTCAACGTGCCCGGCTCCGGGTCGTAGCCGCCGTGGATAATGCCGGAGTTGGCTTTGGACGCGCCCATGGCCACGTCATTCTCTTGTTCCAGCAGGCAGATCTTCAGCCGGTAGCGCGACAGCTCCCGCGCCGCCATACCGCCGATGACACCGGCGCCGATGATCGCAACATCGTATTTCACAACCGCACCTCCGTCATAAAAGCGCACACAGTTCGTCCAGAACGCCGAGATCCCAAGCCAGTCTGGACAGCACATATTTATCCCGGATATCCTTTGTCGCCCGGAAAGTCATCTGCGCGCAAGCGTGATCGACCGCGATGGCGCTCAGATCTGTAGGGATACCAATCGTATGCAGAAGCTTCTCCAATTCCGCCGCCGGAGGCAGTTCTTCATCCAGAATCTGAACGATCGCATCCCAGTTGTTCCGAATGACTGCAAAGCGCGCCGGATGCGTCTTTTTGCAGTATTTTCCCTCTTTTTCCTCCAGCGCGATCATGGTCTGGGCGCTTTTGCCCAGGAAGTTTCGCAGCTGCTGTTTCCATTGCTCATAGTCAAAGGCCGCCACATAAGCGTCGGCTTTTTGCGCGTCAGGCCGAATGTGTCTGAGCGCTTCGTAGAGCTGCACCGCCTTCAGCGTCGCCATAGCACACTGGATGCCGTGCAGTTCGACCGGCGCGCCGAATTCCAGTCCCCGCATATCCCAGACGTGGGAGAAATAGTGCTCCACGCCGGAGGCAGGCCGGGACACTCCCGCGTACGCCATCGCCACACCGCCGGTAACAAGCCCTGCGAACACGGCCTGCACCGCCGCCTCATCGCGTTGCAAAAGGCCCTCGGCATGGTCGACGCAGGCCTTCAGCGCGTCGCGGATCAGCTGCGCGACCCGCTCGCAGTAATATTCGCCGGTGATGATGTGTGCAATGCGCCACTCGGCGATGCTGACATATTTGGCCAGCATGTCGCCCAGACCGGACTTGAGCATATGCAGCGGCGCATTTTTCAGAATATCCACGTCGCCGATGATCACGTCGGCGCAGCGCGTCGGCAGTGACACCTTCAGTCCGTCCAAGGACATCGACGATGTGGCGCTGGCATAGCCGTCCATGGACGGTGCCGTGGCGACGATGATGTATTTTCGCCCGGAGATACTGCTGAGGATCTTGCCGATATCGTTGATGACGCCGGAGCCGACCCCGATGATGAGATCGCAGTCGGCATCAAAGTGCATCACCGCCGCGCCCACTGCCTGCTCGTTCGGCTCCAGATGCGCGTCGGCAAACACATACTTTGCATAAGGCAGCCCGGCCTGCTCCAGAATTTCGCACACCATCTGCCCGGCGGCGGCAAAGGTATTCCTGTCCGCCAACACAAAGGGCTTTTTCGCCGCATACCGCGCCGCGAATTCCGGCAGCCGCCGTATTGCGCCTTTTTCTGCCGCCACATCGTTGATCGCAGCCGCGTGAATCTTGCCGCAGCTGCAGAGCCCGGCTCCCAAATCCTGTATCATAAGCAGACCTCCCCTGTCAGAATTGCTGTTTTCGTCTCAACAATATCATC
>JAEDFW010000042.1 GCA_016297855.1 Oscillospiraceae bacterium | reverse complement strand
GCGGCGAACAGCGCTGTCAGTATTAGATTGCGTGCTTTCATGAGATGCCTCCAATTGTAAACTTATTTTTTGTACTTTGTTTACAATACGCATCATATCAGATATAATGCGGAAAAGCAAGCAGTTTTTGCAGATGAGGAGGAAACATGACGAAGGAAGAAGTACTGTCGCTGCTGCTGTCTGCCGGAGGCCCGGTCTCCGGTGAGCAGATGAGCAGGCAACTCGGCGTGTCGCGTGCGGCGGTAAACAAGGCTGTGAGCCAGCTGCGCCGGGAGGGCTATGAGATCGAAGCTGCCACCAATCGAGGCTACCGGCTGTCAGCGTGCCCTGACCGGCTTTCGCCGGTGCAGATCACAAAGGCGCTGGAGGGCCATCCGTGGCAGACGCGCATGGTGGTGCTGGAAAGCGTCGATTCCACCAATAATTACGCCAAAAATCTCACAGCCTCCGGCGCGCCGGAGGGCACATGCGTCATTGCCGGGCGGCAGACAGCCGGACGCGGCCGACGCGGACGTGGATTTATCTCGGAAGAAGGCGGACTATACTTCAGCTGTATTCTGCGCCCCGGTGTTTCGCCGCAGCAGCTGATGCACCTGACGGCGCTGTCCGCCGTGGCGGTGTGCGACGCGATCGGGGAAGTGACCGGCTTGCAGGCGCAGATTAAATGGCCGAATGATCCGGTGATCAACGGGAAGAAGGTATGCGGCATCCTGACGGAGCTGTCGCTGGTCGCGGAGTCGAACGAGGCGGAGTCTGTTGTTGTCGGCATCGGCATCAACTGCAACCAGCCTGCGTTCCCGCCGGAGCTGTCGGAAATTGCCACATCTGTGCTGGAGCAGACCGGCAAACCCGTCGACCGCAGCGCACTTGCCGCCGCGCTGGTACAGGCGCTTTCGCGCATGAACCGGGAGCTGATGACCCGGAAAGAGGCGTGGGTGGGGCGGTTTGCTGCGCGCTGCGTCACGGTGGGCAAGGACGTCGTGATCCTGCGCGGTGAGACGCAGACACCGGCCCGCGCCACGGGCGTGGGTCCCGATGCGCAGCTGCTGGTCGAATATCCCGACGGCACGACCGGATCGGTCAGCTCCGGAGAGGTGTCGGTGCGCGGAATGTACGGATATGTGTAATCATGCAGAAAGGGGTTTTTGATATGAATGAAGTCATCCAATGCCTGACCGGACGGCAAAGCGTGAAGCAGTATCGCCCGGAGCAGATCAGGCCGGAAGAGCTTGATGCAATCGTGACCGCGGGCACTTACGCGCCCAGCGGCATGGGACGCCAGCCGTGTAGGATTGTTGTGCTGCAGAAAAAAGAGGACATTGCAGAGCTGGAAAAGCTGAATGCTGCCATTCTTGGCAATCCCGATGCGCATCCGTTCTACGGCGCGCCGACGGTCTGCGTCGTTCTGGCTGACGCCGGAGTGAATACGGCGGTGGAGGATGGGAGCCTTGTTCTCGGCAACATGCTCAACGCCGCGCACAGCCTCGGCGTGGGCGGCTGCTGGATCCACCGCGCCAGAGAGGAATTTCAGATGCCTGAGGGAAAGGCGCTGCTGAAAAAGTGGGGTCTGGAGGATCATTATATCGGCATTGGCCACTGTATCCTGGGCTATGCCGCGCGGCAGCCTGCGCCTGCCAAACCGCGCAAGGCAGATTTTGTTGTGCGCGTATAGAACGCTTGCAAATTTGCCGCCGTGCGCGTATACTGTATTTGTGATGTAGGGTATAATAGCCAGTGAGACAGGAGGAATTGCGTATGAAGTGCTCCAAGTGTTTAAAAACCGTTTTGATCGTTGTCGGCATCGTCGCGGCGATCGCAGGTGCAGCAGCAGTGATCTGGGCCAACTGGGAAAAGCTGACGGCGCTGAAGGATCGATACTGCAAGAAGAATTATATCGAGGTAATCGAGTTCCCCAAGCAGGAGCCTGCTTCCGGGGAAGAACCGGAAGAATCCAAAGAACCCGAAGAATAAGCGAAACACCCGCCCGGGCAGTGACGCCCGAGCGGGTGTTTATATGCCGCGCAAACGTAATATGTACGCAGCCGAAGGGCCGGGGACATCCCCGGCCCTTGTGCCAGGCGTGCTCGCCCTGCAGACATTGCCCCGGCCACGATCGCTGGCCGTACGGCGCAGCCCGCCCGGATCAGCGGGTGAATCGGACTGCAGGATGTATTTTGACTGCTCCGGCGATGCGCGGCAGCAAAAAACGTCCGTTTTGACCGCAATATGGAACGTGGACGGACAGTCGGTTCATAAAAAGCGTCCTTTTAAAACCGTTGGCGTTTGCCCTTGTGCGTCGTTGTTCCCGGTTTTGTCTGCGGGAGTAGTTTGTGCGTATTCTGTGAAAATACGCTGCCAAATCCGACCGTTTTTCCGGATTTGCACGCCGGACGATTGACAATGGTAGCGGGACATTGTAAGATGGAGAAAATCATTTGGGAGATGTGGTGCGATGCTGGAACAGGAGCTTGCCGAGCGGAAGCTGACGTCGAAAGAAATTTTTGACGGAAGAATTTTGCATGTTTTTGAAGACACGGTTTTGCTTCCGAACGGAAAAAGCGCCTCGCGCGAGTATCTGCGCCACATCGGCGCGGTGTGTATTATTCCGCTTCTGCACAACGGCGACGTGCTCGTCGAGCGGCAATACCGCTATCCGGTGGGGCAGGTGCTGACTGAGATTCCGGCAGGCAAGCTCGACAGCCGGGATGAGGATCATCTGCTCGCTGCGCAGCGTGAGCTGCGCGAGGAAACGGGCGCGGTGGCAGACAGCTGGCAGAGTCTCGGCGTGTTCTATCCGGCATGCGCGTACTCGGACGAGGCCATCGAGATGTTCCTTGCCCGGGATATCACCTTCACTGCGTGCGACAGAGATGAGGACGAGTTTCTGAATGTCGCGCGCGTGCCGCTCGAACGGCTGTATGCCGACGTGATGGCCGGGAACATTCCCGACGCCAAGACACAGATCGCCGTATTAAAGGTCTATTCCATGGTGAACCGCAAAACACTGTAACAGGAGGAACAATCATGAAAAAACTTGTAAGTTTGCTGCTCGTGCTTGCGCTGTGCGTGAGCGTGGGTACCGTATTTGCCTCAGCCGAAATAGAGGTTCTCTGGGTCGGCGTCCACGATGGCAAGATTACCTCGTCATCTGAAGCAGATGTGATCGAAAGTGCCGAGCAGTATTATTTTGCAGACTATGACGGCTGGTATTCACCCGCTTCGGCCAGCGTTTACGGCGAGCAGCCCATCGACGAAAAAACGCCTGTGTACACCGTCGTTCTGCCGGATGGCGCGTATGCGATCACGCTGAATCTGGACGCTGAGGCGTATGTCTATGCCTATGAGCGCAAGGCTGAGGGCGAATATGAAAACTGGCTGGCCGGCAGCTGGCTGACGCCGGCTGAGCAGTATTCGCTCAATCTGGGCGAGGAAACCGGCAGCGACGAGGCCACGCATGCCATCACCGTTTCCGGCTCGTGGAAGAGCGTCTGCTTCTATGTGCAGCGCGCAGAGGACGGGATGTCCAAGGAGCTTTCGTTCGTGCTGCAGTTCGTGTGCGATTCCGAGAACACGAGATTTGACGATGTGAAAAAGACCGACTGGTATTATGCAGCCGTGGAAGAGGCAGCCGAGGCCGGTATTATCAAGGGCGTTTCCGCCACAAAGTTTGACCCCAACGGCCAGCTCACGCGCGGGATGCTGGTCACCACGCTCTGGCGTATGGCGGGCAAGCCTGTTCTCACGCCAGACCCTGATTTCCCGGCGTTCTTCTTCCCGAACCTCGCCAGCGATCCCATCCCCGACTGGGCGATGAACGCGGCCATTTGGGCGGGCTTCAACAAAATCGTGCAGGGATATCCCGACGGCACATTCCGCGCCAATGAGCCGGTCACGCGCGAGCAGATGGTCACGATCCTTTACCGCTACGCCATCACGCAGGGGCTTGAGGCCGTGACGCTGCAGGAGAATCTCGCAGGCTTTACCGACGCCGAGAGCGTCTCACCCTACGCGGTCTCTGCCCTCAACTGGGCCGTGGGCGCGGGCGTTGTCAATGGCAATGCCGACCGCCTCGAGCCGCAGCGCATCGCATCGCGTGCCGACGCGGCCACGCTGCTGCTGCGCCTGCAGGCGTATCTGGAGAAGCTGGGATAACGAATCAGATTATAAGAATCAAAGCGTAATTGCTGCGATTTGCCGCTTTGCCGCTTCTTTGCGGCAGGGAAATGGGGTGCAAGGCCCCGCGAGTCGGTCACTGTGAAGCCGCCTGCGTGCGGATAAGTCAGACTACCCGCGGCAAATCATGCTTCCGCCGAAACCGGATGCACGGCACGCCTGTGGCGTGCGAACGCCCGGTTTGACTGCGTAATGGCGCAGCCTGCCGGGCGCTTTTGTATACGGTGGAGCAAAGAGGGTTTATCATGGAAAGAAAAAATCTGTATTTGTCGTCCATTGGCGCCGACGCCTGCGCGTGCGCGCAGGCGTTCGGTGTGGGCATGGAACTGGCGCAGTTCTGTACGGCGCGCAATATGGACGATGGCTTTGACGAGGTCTGCGACGACCTCACACGATGCTGCGCGGCGGCAAAGCGGCTTGTCATGCACGCGCCGTTCAACGAACTGACACCGGCGGCCATTGACCCGCTTGCGCTGCGTCTGGCGGAGCAGCGTTGGACGCAGGCGGTGGAACTCGCTGCGCAGTATCAAATCAGGACGCTCATCGTCCACGCGGGCTTTGTGCCCCTGGTGTATCATCCGGAGTGGTTCGTTGAGCGCTCGGTTCAGTTCTGGCGGTCATTTTTGCCGCGCGTGCCGGACGGAATGACGCTTTGCCTGGAGAACGTAATGGAACCGCGCGCGGAGCTGCTGCTGCAGATCGTGCGGCAGGTGGGCAGTGAAAAGCTGCGGCTGTGCCTCGACGTGGGGCACGCGAATACGATCGTGTCCAAGGAGCCGGTCATGACGTGGCTGGAAGCATGCGCGCCGTATCTGCAGCATGTACATGCGCACAACAATGACGGTAAGATGGATCTGCATCAGCCGCTGTATGAAGGAACGCTGGATATGAAGCTGTTTTTGAAGCGGCTGGACGAACTGGCGCCTCAGGCGGGCGTGACGCTGGAGCTCATGCAGTGCCAAAGCTCGGTCGAATGGCTGATGGAAGAGGGATTATTGACGTAAAGGAACGTATGAACGATGAATTATCTGCTCTCAGGCGGCGCGAAAAACGGGAAATCGATGCTGGCGCAGAAGATTGTGAAGTCGATGCAGCCGGACAGGCCCATCTACTATCTGGCAACCATGATCCCGCACGATGAAGAAGATCGCGCCCGTATCGCGCGGCATCTTCAAGACCGCGACGGCTGGGGCTTTACAACGATAGAGTGCGGAAAGAACATCCTGCACGCGCTGGACAGAGCCGACACGAGCGGCGCGTTTCTGCTTGACAGCGTGACGGCGCTTCTGGCAAACGAGATGTTTCTGGCGGACGGACGGCTGGATCGGGCTGCGCCTGCGCGCGTGGCGGACGAGCTGGCGGAATTTGCCGCGCGGACGGGATACACCGTGTTTGTGAGCGATTGTATCTACGCCGACGCGGGAATTTATGACGAATGGACTGCGCGCTACCGCGCAGGTCTGGCGCTGATCGACCGCAGGCTCGCACAGGTATGCGGCAGTGTGGCAGAGCTTTGTGCGGGAAACGCGCTCTGGTATAAAGGGGAATGGCGGGGATGAAGAAGCATATCGCGGCGTTTTTTATGGCGTGGGGCATGTTCTGCGCGATCCCGTGCCCGTACCGCAAATGGGATGAAACCGCGCGCGGCTGGATGCTGGTGTATCTGCCCGTGGTTGGGCTGATCTTGGGCGGAATCTGGGCGCTTTTGATGTGGGGCTTTGGCGCGCTTGGATTTATAGGCGCGCTGGCGGCTGCTGTTTTGATGGCTGCGCCGTATCTTCTCACGGGCTTTATCCATTTGGATGGATTTATGGACTGCTGCGACGCGATTTTGTCGCGCCGCGATCTTGCCGAGCGGCAGCGGATACTCAAGGACTCACACGTCGGCTCGTTTGCGGTCATCTGCGTGGCGCTTTTATTTCTGGGCGGCTTTGCAGCATTTTGCGACATGGACGTTGCAGCAAGCTGGCCTGCGTTTGTGCTCATTCCTGCTGTGACGCGCTGCAATGCGGTGCTGGCCGTACAGCGCATTGCGCCCATGCACACCAGCCAGTATGCGGGCGGCTTTGCGAAGAAAAAGACGCGCGCGCAGTGTGCGGTGCTGCTGGTTGAGCTCGTGCTGCTGCTGGCTGCAGCGTGCTGTCTGGCGGCATGCGGGCGGATCGCGGCGCTGTTGGCGGTGATACTGGCAAGTTTTGTGTGCCAGGCGTGCTGCTATGGCGCGAGTAAGAACCTCGGCGGAATGTCGGGCGATATTTCGGGCTTTTCCATCACACTGGGCGAACTGACTGGCGTGGTGACAATGGCCGTTCTGGGAGGGATCATCTAATGGAACTGATTATCGGCGGCGCGTATCAGGGCAAGCGCGCCTATGCAAAAGAAGCGCTTGGTGTGTCCGATGGCGATTTTTTTACCTGCAGCGGCACGACGCTGGACACGAGCCGCCGCTGCATCGAGCATCTTGAGCGCTATACACTCGCGTGCGTGCAGGCCGGACTTGACTCGATGGAAGTGACGGATTTGGACACGCTGGCGGACAAAATCGTCATCTGTGACGATATTTCCTGCGGTGTGGTGCCGATCGATCCCCTGGAGCGTGCCTGGCGTGAACAGACGGGACGGTTACTCACGAAACTGAGTGGGCGTGCGTCGCGTGTGACGCGCATATTCTGCGGCCTGCCGCTGGAGCTGAAAGGATGAATCGGCTGTATTTGCTGCGCCACGGGCTGACACGCGGCAATCTGGAGCATCTGTACTACGGAAGCACCGATCTTCCCTTATGCGAAGAAGGCATGCGGCAGCTGGATGCGCTGCGCGAAAATGGCGGCTACCCGGATCCGGAGGGACTGCTGATCGTCACGTCAGGGATGCTGCGCACCGAGCAGACGCTCGCTGCGATCTACGGCGAGACCAAGCACGAGCGCTGGCCGGCGCTGCGCGAGATGGATTTCGGCGCGTTCGAGATGCACAGCTACGACGAGCTGAAGGGACGCGCGGCGTATCAAGCATGGCTCGCGGGTGACATGGCCGAGAACCATACGCCCGGCGGCGAGTCGGAACGCGAGGTTCAGCAGCGCGTATTGCGCGCACTTGCCGCGCTGCGCGCGCAGAAGCGAGACGTGCTGGCCGTGGTGCACGGCGGGACGATCGTTCATATTATGCAGGCGCTTTTTCCCGGTGAAGGGAAAAACCGGTATGAGTGGCAGCCAAAGCCGGGATTTGGTTATGAAATTGACATGAATATCCTGCAATACAGAATGATTCCAGAATAATTGCTTTGCCATTTCCACGTTTGTATGGTATACTCTGCGCATATCAAAGGTCTGATTTGTCCGGATATCCGGTGGAGAACATGGGACTGGAGGAACCAATGATGAAACGAAGATTGCCGATTCTTTTGATTGTATGTATCTTGTGTTCGCTGCTGGCCGTTCCGGCGGCAGCGGCAGAGTCCGAGGCAGCAAAGGCCGGTCTGCGCGGCGCGCAGCATTTGTTCACGTCTTCACCTGTGCTCGATGAGACGGGCGGTTGGGCGGTCATCGTGAGTGCGCGCGGCGGCTTTGCCGCGCCGAAGGGCTATTATGTGCCGTTTCTTGCCGCGCTGCGCGAGCAGCTGCGCGCGGCAGACGGCGTGCTCAGCACCCGCCGCTCAACCGAGTATTCGCGCACCATCCTCGCGCTCACCGCGATTGGCGAGGATCCGGCAAATGTGGACGGCGTGGATCTTCTGAAGCCGCTGGGAGACTATGACTTTACCGTTGCTGCCGGCGTGACCGCCGCAGCCTACGCCCTCATTGCGCTCGATGCGGGCGATTACGCCATGCCGGTCAACAAGGACGCCAAAACGCAGGCCACGCGCGAGCTGTATGTGGACTATCTGCTGGGCCGTCAGTTGGAGGACGGCGGATGGGGCCTTGGCAAGCAGACTGCAGACGCAGATGTGACTGCCATCGTGCTGCAGGCACTGGCAAACTACCGCGAAAATGCAGCGGTAGAGAGCGCTGTGACGCTTGGCGTGACGTGTCTGGCCGCGATGCAGGACATGACGGGCGGTTTCTCTACCTGGGGTGTGGCCACGTCCGAGTCGTGCTCGCAGACGATTCTGGCGCTCTGCGCGCTGGGCATCAAGCTTGATGACGCGCGTTTCGTGAAAAACGGCAAGACTGTTTTTGACGCGCTGCTTTCGTATCAGCTGCCCGACGGCAGCTTCAAACACACCGACACGGCAGACGCCACTGCGACCATTCAGGCGCTTCTGGCGCTCATCGCCGTTCGCCGCGCGGAACTTGCAAAGCCCGGCGTATTCGATATGTCCGACGCGGTGCGTGTTATCACAAAAGCCGAGCCACAGCAGGGACTGACACCCAGCACCGTTGTGCGCGCAGGCGTGACGTTTGATGATGTGAAGGGACACAAAAATCAGTTCGCCATCGAAACGCTTGCCGGCTACGGGATCATCGACGGGATGGGCAAGGGCAAATTCTCCCCTGACGCGACCATGACGCGCGCGCAGTTTGCAAAGATCGTGGTCTGCGGTCTGGGGCTTGCGCCCGAGTACCGCGGCACCTTCACGGATGTGGCGGAGACGGCGTGGTATGCCAGCTACGTCGATACGGCTGCGGCCTACGGCATTGTCAACGGCGTGGGCCACGGGAAGTTTAACCCTGAGGGTGTCATCACCCGGCAGGAGGCGGCCACGATGCTGGCGCGTGCAGCGAAGCTCTGCGGTTTTGATACCGATCTCTCTGCCGAGCAGGTCACGCGCGTGCTGGCGGTATACCCCGACGGAGGCAGCGTCGCATCCTATGCCACCGGTACGATGGCCTTCTGCGCGCAGTACGCTGTGCTGGGGGCGGGTGAAAAGACGCTCGCGCCTACGCGCGCGATCCTGCGCTGTGAGGTGGCGCAGATGCTGTATAATCTGCTGCGGCTGACCGACCTGCTGCAGTAAGAAACCGAGGCAGATATGAATAAACCGATCAAAACCGTGCTCGCCTGTCTGGCGGCGGTTGCCGTGCTGGCGCTGGCGTTCTGGCTGGCGTTCGGCGGTGAAAAACCGCAGCAGCCGCAGGTGGAGCAGACAATACAGAATGAAACGGAAATTCCACCGATTATGGAGGAAGCTGCGAAAGAACCGGACGAAAAAGAACCGGAAGTGGAAATTCCGGAAACGGCTGCGAAGCCGGAGCCATTGACGGAACCGGAAGATGAGACGCAGACGCCTTCTGCGGATGAGACTGTGACGGCGGATGAACAGCAAGGGCCGGCCGAATCGGAGACGACCACTGAGCCGGAAAGAAGCGTGTGCACGATCTCGATCAGCTGCGCGACGCTGCTGGACAAGCTGGATACGTTGCCTGCGGCCGTTTCCGAGCTGGTCCCGGCGGACGGGTGGATCCTCGCGCCGGTGCAGGAGGAATTCTCTGACGCAGAGAGCGTGCTGGATATTCTGCTGCGCGTGGCGCAGCGCGAGGGAATCCATCTGGAATACGCCGGCACGGCAATGGGCAACTCTGCCTATCTCGAAGGCATCGGCAACATCTATGAATTTGATGCCGGGGAGCTGTCGGGCTGGATGTACAGCGTGAACGGTGAGTTTCCAAATTACGGCTGCGGCCAGTATTTTCCGCAGCCGGGCGATGTGATTAAGCTCGTCTACACCTGCGATCTGGGTGCGGACGTCGGCGATAACTATCAGGGATAGAGAGAACACGCATGAGGCGCGATACGTTTTCCGGCTTTCATCCGGCCATCAATTTTTTATATTTCGTGCTGGTCATCGGTTTCGCCATGACGCTGCAGCACCCTGTGTGCCAGGCGATCTCGCTTTTGAGCGGGTTCGCCTGGTCTTGCGTGCTTTCGGGCGGAACGGGCGGAAAACGGGCGGGGTGGATTGCCGGGATGTTTGCGCTCACGGCGCTCGTCAATCCAATGTTCAGCCACGCCGGCGCAACCATCTTGTGCTATCTTCCGTCGGGAAATCCGCTGACATTGGAGTCGATCCTGTACGGACTATGCGCCGCCGCGACACTTGCGTGCGCGCTGGTCTGGTTTTCGTGTATGAATGCGGTGATGCGCTCGGACAAGATTCTGTATCTGTTCGGACGCGTCATTCCGGCGCTGAGTTTGCTGCTTTCCATGACGCTGCGATTTGCTCCGCGCTATGCCGGGCAGGTGAAGAAGGTTGCGCAGGCGCAGCACGCTTTGGGGCAGGACGTATCCACGGGCGGCGTGCTTGATCGCATCCGCCGCGCGGCTGCGATTTTGTCGGGCGTGGTGACGTGGGCGTTGGAGAATGCCATCGACACGGCGGATTCCATGAAAAGCCGGGGATACGGCCTGCCGGGCCGCACAGCGTTTTCCATCTACCGCTTTGACGCGCGCGACGGCAGGATGCTGGCATGGCTGATATTCGCGGGCGCCTATGTACTCGTTGGGGCGCTTTCCGGAGCGATTTCGTGGCGGTATTATCCCACTCTTCGCGGTGCGCCGGTCACGGCGTACTTTGTGAGCGTGATGCTCATCTACCTCGCGCTTGGCCTCACGCCGGTGATTCTGCAATGCAAGGAGGCGCTCGTGTGGACGCGTTTACAATCCAAAACCTGACCTTTTCCTATCCCAATGCGGCTGTGCCGGCGCTGGAGAATATTACGCTTACCATCGAGGCGGGCAGCTTCATCTGCCTGTGCGGCGCGTCGGGCAGCGGAAAATCGACGCTGCTGCGTCAGCTCAAGCCCGCGCTTGCGCCGTACGGCGCGCGTTCTGGCGAGATTCTGTTTGAAAATACGCCGCTGGACGAATTGGACGCGCGTGCGCAGAGCCAGAAGATCGGCTTCGTGCTGCAAAATCCCGACAATCAGCTCGTGACCGATAAGGTCTGGCATGAGCTGGCCTTCGGGCTGGAGAGTCTGGGCTGTGACACGCCCACCATTCGCCGCCGCGTGGCGGAGATGGCTTCGTTTTTCGGCATTGAGGACTGGTTCTACCGGCCTGTTTCCGAGTTGTCAGGCGGACAGAAGCAACTTTTGAATCTGGCGTCCATCATGGTGATGCAGCCGTCGGTGCTGCTGCTCGACGAGCCGACAAGCCAGCTTGACCCCATTGCAGCGACAGAGTTTCTGAGCACACTCGGCCGGATCAACCGCGAGCTTGGCACGGCGATCGTGATCAGCGAGCACCGGCTGGAGGAGGTATTTCCGCTGTGCAGCCGCGCAGTTGTGCTGGAAAACGGGAGAATTCTGACGCAGGGTACGCCACAGGCCGTGGGCGAGACGCTCAAATCGCGCGGCCACGGGATGTTTGCCGCCATGCCTGCGCCGATGCGCATTTTTGCCGCCGTACCGAGTGAGCTGCCGTGTCCAGTCACGGTGGGGCAGGGGCGTGAGTGGCTGGCGCGCTATTCCACGGAGCATCCGCTGGGCGAAATACCGCCGGTGGAGGGAGAAGATAAGAATCAGGCGGAAACTGTCCTGCAGGTGGAGGATGCCTGGTTTAAATATGGGAAAAATTCGCCGGATGTGGTGAAAGGACTTTCATTACAGGCGCGGCGCGGCGAGCTGCTGGCGATTCTCGGCGGCAACGGCACAGGAAAATCGACCACGCTGCGGCTGATCGCCGGGCAGAGCGCACCGTACCGTGGCCGCGTGACGGTGTTTGGCGGTTCGCCCGGTGAGATGCACGGACGCATTGGACTTCTGCCGCAGGATGTGCAGACGCTGTTTTTGAAAAAGACAGTTCGGGAAGATTTGCTGTGCGTGCTGCCGAAAAACAGCCCCGAACGGGAAGCACGCGTGTGCGACACGGCGGCGCTCTGCGGCCTGACGCAGCTTCTGGACCGGCACCCGTATGATCTGTCTGGCGGTGAGCAGCAGCGCGCCGCACTGGCGAAGGTCCTTTTGCTGCAGCCTGAGCTGCTGCTTCTGGACGAACCGACCAAGGGCCTGGACGCGGAGTTCAAGCAGGCGTTTGCGCGGATTTTGCGGCAGCTGCGGCGCAGCGGTGTGTGCATCGTCATGGTCAGCCACGACATTGAATTCTGCGCCGAATATGCCACGCGCTGCGCGCTGTTCTTTGACGGCGGCGTGGTGACCGAAGGTGCGCCGCATGCGTTCTTCTCGGGCAACAGCTTCTACACGACCGCCGCCAACCGCATGGCGCGCGCTGTCCTGCCGGGCGCGGTGACGGTGGATGATGTGATTCTGGCCTGCGGTGGCACAGTGCGGCCGCGGCAGGACGATGATGGTGCAGACGAAGGGTATGTTCAGCCGTGCGAAGAGGCGACGTCCGCGCAAAAGCCGGACAAGCTGCCGTTGTGGCGAAAACTGACCGCACTTGTATCGGGCGCTGGCGCGCTGGCAATTTTGATGAAAATTCTCAGCACGAGCGATCTGTCTGCGCTTCTGTCCAGCGGCGGTCTGACTGCCCCGGCCGGTGCGCAGCTGCGGCTGTATGCGGCGATGCTGCTGTGTCTGGGAGTGCTGGCCGGAAGCGTCAGCCGCAAGGGTGCGGAGATTGACAAGGCGCAGACACTGCGAGGCGAGAGAAGGCTTCCACGACGCACGACGGCGGCATTGGCCGTGATCGCGCTGCTCATCCCCGTGACCATTTTTGCGGGGGCGTACTATTTTGGAAACCGAAAATATTACCTCACGTCGATGCTGGTGCTGCTGGAGTGCATGCTGCCGTTCGCACTGGCGTTTGAATCGCGCCGGCCGCGCGCCAGAGAGCTGGTGCTGCTGGCGGTTTTGTGCGCACTGGGCGTGGCGGCACGGGCAGCATTTTTCATGCTGCCGGGTTTCAAACCCGTGGCGGCCATTGTCATTCTTTCCGGCGTGGCGCTGGGCGGTGAAGCTGGCTTTTTGGTGGGTGCAGTGACGATGCTGGCGTCAAACATGCTGTTCCAGCAGGGACCGTGGACGCCGTTTCAGATGTTTGCGATGGGACTCATCGGCTTTCTCGCGGGCGTACTGTTCCGCAAAGGACTTCTGCGGCGCACACGCGTTTCGCTGTGCGTGTTCGGCGCACTTTCGGTTCTGATCGTCTATGGCGGGATCATGAATCCGGCGTCCGCCATTTTGTACCAGAGTACGATTACGAAGGAAATCCTGCTGGCGTACTATTTCACAGGCTTCCCGGTCGATCTTGTGCACGCGGCGGCCACGGTGCTGTTTTTGTGGGTGTTTTCGCGGCCGATGCTGGAAAAGCTCGACAGAATCAAAGAAAAGTATGGCTTTTGCACATAAAGAATGGCTTTAACGAGTGATGCTTGCAAAAACAAAAAGCGACAGGGGAAAGCCTGCCGCTTTTTCTGGATATTCAAAACACGATAGATGACATCAGATTTCCGCTTTCGGAAAGGAAGATCGTGTGAGAGAAGCCCATCAGTGGTTTCTTTCACGTTCAATCCCCGCCGCAGCGGAAGTTTTGCCAAAGGCAAAACTTGCACCTCCAACAAAAAGCGACAGGCCGTAACCTGTCGTTTTTTGTTGGAGGTGCCGCCCAGATTTGAACTGGGGAGTGAAGGTTTTGCAGACCTTTGCCT
>JAEDFW010000160.1 GCA_016297855.1 Oscillospiraceae bacterium | reverse complement strand
ATTTTACATTGCTTTCGCGCCTGCGGGCGCGAAACTCTGCGAGGCTTTCTTCCGCAGGGATTGGAGGTCATTATGGACTTTACGCATTTTAATGAACAGGGCCGGGCGCGGATGGTGGATGTGACGCAAAAGCCCGCGACCGACCGCGTAGCCATTGCCGCCGGGCGCGTGTATATGCGCGATGAAACGCTCGCCGCCATCAAAGAAGGCCGCGTCAAAAAAGGCGACGTGCTGGCCGTGGCGCAGGTGGCGGGCATCATGGCCGCCAAGCGCACGTGGGAGAATATCCCGATGTGTCACCCCGTTCCGCTCACGGGCGTGGATATCGCGTTCGAATATGAAGAAAACGCCGTGGCCATCCGCGCCACCGCGCGCTGCAAGGCGGAGACCGGCGTGGAAATGGAGGCGCTTTCGGCGGTTTCTGCGGCAGCGCTGACGATTTACGATATGTGCAAAGCGCTGCAGCGCGATATGGAGATTTCAGACATCCGCCTGCTCTGTAAAACGGGCGGCAAGAGCGGAACATTTTGCCGGGAGGGGAATATATGATGGAAGTCATCGCCGTCTGCATCAGCGAAAAAAAGGGGGAGCGCAAGCATCCCGTGCCTGAGATCACGCTCCGATGCGGCCACGGCATTGTGGGCGACGCGCACGCAGGCAACTGGCACCGGCAGGTGAGTCTGCTGCCGGAAGAAAGCGTGGACACGATGCGCGCGCCGGGGCTGGAGCTGCATCCCGGTGATTTTGCCGAGAACATCCTCACGCGCGGGATCGCGCTCAAGACGCTGCCCGTCGGCACGCGGCTGCGCGTGGGTGAAACCGTATTGGAAATCACGCAGATCGGCAAGCAGTGCCATAACGACTGCGCCATCAAGAAAACCACCGGCCGCTGCGTCATGCCGACCGACGGCGTGTTCGCCGTCGTGTTGGAAGCGGGCGTTGTGCGTCCGGGCGACGCGATTGAAATTCTGGAGGCAGAAACATGAAACTGATCAAAACCGTCGACGCCGTGGGCCATGTGCTCTGCCACGACCTCACACAGATCATCCCCGGCGAATTCAAGGGCGCGCGTTTCCGCAAGGGGCACGTCGTAACCGAAGAAGATATCCCCGTGCTTCTTTCCATGGGCAAGGAAAATTTATACGTCTGGGAAATGCAGCCCGGCATCGTACATGAAAACGACGCGGCCGAGCGGCTGTGCGCGCTTTGCATTTCAGACGGCATGGACCGCAGCGAGGTCAAAGAGGGCAAAATTGAGCTGACGGCGGCGCGCGCGGGCCTTTTCACCGTCGACAGTGCGCGGCTTCACGCCGTAAACGCCATCGACGAGCTGATGATCGCCACGCGCCATGGAAACACCCCCGTGCAGCCGGGTGACAAGCTCTGCGGCACGCGCGTGATTCCGCTTGTGATCGAAGAAGAAAAGCTCGTACAGGCCGAGAAGGCCGTGGGCGCGGAGCCGCTGCTGCGCATCCTGCCCTATAAACTTCGCACCTGCGCCATCATCACTACCGGCAGCGAGGTCTATTCCGGGCGCATCGAGGATAAATTCACGCCGGTGCTTATCAAAAAGCTCGCGGCCTACGGCATCGAAGTGACGAAGCACACGACTGTCGATGACGGCATGGACCGCATCGAAGAAGCCATCCGCGAAGCAAGAGAAGAAAAGCCCGACCTCATTCTCTGCACCGGCGGCATGAGCGTCGATCCCGACGACAACACCCCCGGCGCAATCAAAAAAAGCGGCGCGAACATCGTCACCTACGGCGCGCCGGTACTGCCGGGCGCGATGCTGCTGCTCGGTTACTATGACGACGGCACGCCGGTTCTTGGCCTGCCGGGATGCGTGATGTACGCCAAGGCGACGGTCTTTGACCTCGTGCTGCCGCGCATCGCGGCGGGCGTACGCCTTTGTAAGGAAGATTTTGTGCAGATGGGCGAGGGCGGACTGTGCCTCGGCTGCGCGCCGTGCCATTATCCCGCCTGCCCGTTCGGAAAGTGAGGCAGACTATGTTTACAGCAAGAGTCATTACCGTCAGCGACCGCGGCTACAGCCGCGAGCGCGAGGATTTAAGCGGCCCGGCCGTGCGCGAGCAGCTGGCCGGCGCGGGCTATGCCGTCGAGGCGGAGGTTGTCGTCGTGCCGGATGAAAAGAACGCCATCCAGACCGCGCTCACCATCGCAGCCAAAGACGATGTCGCGCTGGTGCTCACCACAGGCGGTACGGGCTTTTCCCCGCGCGACGTAACGCCCGAAGCCACCATCGCCGTGTGTGAGCGGCTGGTACCCGGCATTCCGGAAGCCATGCGTTACGCCAGCCTGCAGATCACACCGCGCGCCATGCTCTCGCGCGCCGCAGCGGGTATTCTGGGCAGAACGCTCATTGTGAACCTGCCCGGCAGTCCAAAGGCCGCGCGGGAGAATCTCGCGGCGGTTCTGCCCGCGCTCGAGCACGGACTTGCGATGCTGCGCGGCGGTCAGGCGGACTGCGCAGCCCAGACATAAAAAAGAGGACTTCACAGGAATTTGTGAAGTCCTCTTTTTTTACCGGTTCGGCACGATCACGGCCAGAAACTGTACCGGCGCGTCCGAGCAGTTGGCGATGGAGTGGGTGCTGCCGTCCGCGCAGAATTCGGCGTCGCCGGGCGTCAATATGCGCGTCTCGCCGTTCTCAACCACGGTGGCTTCGCCGGAAATGATGTAATACGCCTCGGCGTTCGTCTCATGCGGATGCATGCCGACCGACTCGCCCGGCGC
>JAEDFW010000041.1 GCA_016297855.1 Oscillospiraceae bacterium | reverse complement strand
CCGAGCTTGCCGTGAACAACAGCGCCGATGGCAGCGCGTCAAACGGCGGCCTGATTACGGACGTTTATCCCGGTCAGATGGTTGAGGAATTCAACGACTGGTGTTTCGATCCTGCGCGCCGGGTGGGCGATGTCGGCATCGTCAAGACAAAGTTTGGCTATCATGTGATGTACTTCTCGGCCGTGAGCGAGGAAATTTACTGGCGCACGGTAGCAGAGCGCGACTATCTCAATGAGTTTTCTGCTACGATTGAAGACGAGATCGCTGCAAAATATGCGCTGACGACAAACCTCGACAACGTGGCGATTTATGACGTGATGGCCGCAAACGCGCAGTAAACTGCAGGCCGTCTGGAAACTGGAGCACTGTAAATGGGAAAGAAAATGCTGTTTTTTGTCAATCCGAACGCCGGACACGCAGAGATCCGCAATTATCTCATGGAGGTTTTGCAGATTTTTACCGTTGGCGGGTACGAAGTGACGGTGCACACCACGTCCGGGCCCAAGGATCTGACGCGTCAGATTCTCGCGCGCGGCAGCCAATACGATATGATCGTCTGCACCGGCGGAGACGGCACGCTGAACGAGGCGGTTTCGGGGCTGATGGGTCTTGAGAACCGGCCGCTATTGGGCTACATCCCGGGCGGTACGGTCAATGATGTCGCGTCCACGCTGGGCCTTTCTCACGATCCTCTTCGCGCGGCGCATGATATTGTCCATGGTCGGCCGTTTGCCATCGATGTGGGAGAGTTTGGCCAGGGCAAATGGTTTGTCTATGTCGCGGCCTTCGGCCTGTTTACCGACGTTGCGTATGAAACGCCGCAGCAGGACAAGCGTGCGCTTGGCAGGCTCGCGTATCTGCTCAACGGCGTGCGCGCGCTGTCTGAAGTCAAAAGCGTGCATGTGCGTCTGCAATGTCAGGGTGAGACAGTCGAGGCGGATGTACTCGATGGGCTGGTGTGCAGCACCACGTCGGTCGGCGGCTTCAAAGCAAACAAGACGATGCCCATCGCGCTCAACGACGGCAAGTCGGAAATTGTGCTGGTGCGCGAGTTCAAAAATATCGCCGATTTCAGCGCGGCGGCGGGCTGCCTGCTGCGTCAGGATTTCCAGCAGCCGTATTTCATCACCTATCAGGCCAGCGAGGCAACATTTTCATTTGACGAGCCGGTGGCCTGGACGCTTGATGGCGAATACGGCGGCAGCGGAACGCAGGTTACCGTGCGCAACCATCAGCGTGCGGTTGAAATTGTCATACCCGGATAAAAGACCGTACCCCCTTGTGTCTGACACAAGGGGGTACAGAGATGCAAGGAGTTCTTTCAATGGTACAAATGATCGCCGATCTCGTCCGCGCAGCAGGAAGAATCATCTTAGAAGCCGACGCTGACAAGGCTGTGCGCCGGAAAAGCTCAAAGCATGACCTTGTCACGCGCTACGACATGCAGGTGCAGGAATTTCTGCGCTGTGCGCTGCGGGATATTCTGCCCGGCGCAGGCTTTTATGGCGAGGAGGATGGCGGCACCGGAACAAATCTTCAGGGCCTTCATTTTATCGTCGACCCCATTGACGGTACGACAAATTTTGTAAAGGGACTGCGCCGCAGCTGCGTGAGTGTGGCACTGGCCGACGGTGCGCGCGTCGTGAGCGGCGTTATCTACAATCCCTACACCGATGAAATGTTCACCGCCGAGGCGGGAAAGGGCGCGTGCTTAAACGGCGAAGCCATCCATGTCAGCCGGTGCTGCATGGATGAGGCTGTGGTCTATACCGGAGCGTCGCCGTATTATCCCGCGTGCTATGACGCGACGTTCCGTCTGGCGAGAAGCCTCATGGGCCGCTGTGTGGATATCCGGCGCTCTGGCTCAGCCGCCCTGGAACTGTGCGATGTGGCGTGCGGCCGGGCAGAGGCGTATTTTGAGGCGCTGCTCTCGCCGTGGGACTACGCCGCAGGCTCGCTTATTGTGCTGGAAGCGGGCGGATCTGTGACCGATATGGCTGGAACACCGCTGCAATTTGCGGAAAAATCGTCTCTCGCAGCTGCAAATCCCGCCTGTTTTGACGAGCTTTTACGCTTGGCGCGGGAGGCAGAGACATGCTGACGCTTCGCTTTGCCGCGCCGCAGGACGCTTCTGCGCTGCTGGAAATCTACGCGCAGTATATCGAATCATCCATCACCTTTGAATATGCGCTTCCCACACAGGCTGAGTTTGCTGCGCGCATCGAAGCGTTCGGCGCAGACTATCCGTATCTCGTGCTGGAAGACGGCGGCAGAGCCGTGGGCTATGCCTATGCGCACCGCGCGTTCGAGCGCGCGGCGTACGGCTGGTGCGCGGAGCTGTCGGTGTATCTTGACCGCGCGTATTGCGGCAGTGGGCACGGAACGCTTCTGTACCGAACGCTCATGGAGCTTCTGAGTCTGCAGGGTGTAAAAACCGTCTACGGCGTGGTAACGTCACCGAATGCTTCCAGCGAGGCACTGCACCGCGCGCTGGGCTTTCGTACCATCGGCGTGTTCCGTGCCGCCGGATACAAGGCCGGCGCCTGGCGCGACGTGACGTGGTTTGAAAAGGCACTCTCGCCGCAGGATGCAGCGCCCATGCCCGTTATACCGCTGCCGCAGCTTCCGCCGGAAACGGTTGCAGCGGTGCTGGACGGGGCGCAGAGCATGCTTCTGCGGCAGAGTACATAATCGGAAGGTTGGCTTAAAGTCCCGGAATGCGGCGTGCCGCGTGCGGGACTTTTTTGCGTCTGAAATTCACAAATTATTTATAGTTGAGGTATTGACAACCCAAGCAACGAGTGGTAAACTGCGTTTAGCACTCAGGAATAAAGAGTGCTAAACCAACGGCAGGAGGCAGGACATGGAACTCTCAGAGCGAAAGAAAAAAATTCTGCGTGCCATCGTGGACAATTATATCCGCACGGCTGAGCCTGTCGGTTCCAAGCTGATTGCCCAGATGCCCGGTATGGATTTTTCTTCGGCCACGATCCGTAACGAAATGGCCGAGCTTACGGCGCTGGGGCTGCTGGAGCAGCCGCACACTTCTGCCGGGCGCGTGCCGAGTCCTGCCGGATACCGGCTGTACGTTGATGAGTTGATGCAGGACTACCGACTGTCCGTGGATGAGACGAAATCCATCAATCAAGCGATGGAACTTAAAATGCAGCAGTTCGACAAGATGATGGCTGCTGTGGGCAAGATGGTCTCACAGATGACGAATCTTCCGGCCTATACCATGGCTTCGCGCAGCGCAGCCGTGACGGTCAAGCGCTTTGATCTCATCCTTGCCGAAGCGGGCAGCTTTATTCTCGTCGTGATGATGAGCGACCATTCCGTCCATAATAAGCTCATCCGACTGCCGGTCGAGGTGAGCGAGGCGGATATGAAACTCCTTTCCGCGGTGCTGAACGCCAGTTTGACAGAGCTGTCTGCGGACGAGATTACGCCTGACGTGCTTGCGCGCGTGACAAGAAGCGCCGGCGGGGCCGCATCGCTGATTCCGGTGATTGTCGATTATATGACTGAGCTTCTGCGCGAGCAGCATTCCGAGGTCTATATGACCGGTCAGGCAAAGCTGTTGGCGCAGCCGGAGTACCGCGACGTTGACAAGGCGCAGGAGCTGCTGGCCACGCTGGACGAGGATGTTCTGACGAACCTTCCTGCTACGATGAAATCGGCCAACAAGACGCAGATTCTGGTTGGGCCGGAGAACGTGGCCAAGGAACTGAAGGACACGAGCGTTGTCGTTACAAAATTCGACATTGGCGACGGCATGCAGGGCATGATCGGTGTGGTCGGTCCCACACGTATGGATTACGCACAGATCACCGCGCGGCTGAGTTATTTCGCCGAAAATCTCGGCCGGATGTTCAACAAGCCCCAGCAACCGACGCTTGGCGAGGCGCCCGGCGAGCAGAAAGAATAATTTTCCCGGAGGAATCATGATATGGATGAGAAACAGAATGTAGAGCAGACGGCGGAGGAAGTCATTCCGAACGAGCCGCAGACCGACAGCGCGGCGGAAACGGACGAAGCACCGCAGACCGAGCCGCAGCCGGAAACGCCCGCGGAGCCTTCGGAGCTGGAAAAGGCGCAGGCCGCCTGCGCGCAGGAGCATGACAATTACCTGCGGCTTGCCGCGGAATATGATAACTTCCGCAAGCGCAGCCAGAAGGAAAAGGATAACCTCTACACGCAGATCCGCGCCGAAACGGTGGGCAAGTTCCTGCCGGTGTTTGACAATCTCGAGCGGGCGCTGGCGCAGGAGACGGCCGACGAGGCATATAAAAAGGGCGTGGAGATGACCATGACACAGCTGGTTGAGGTGATGACCAAGCTCGGCGTAGAATCCTTCGGTGAGAAGGGTGAGGCGTTCGACCCATCGCTGCACAATGCAGTCATGCATACCCAAGATGAGACGCTCGGCGAGAACGTCATCAAGGAGGTCTTTCAGAAGGGCTTCCGCGTAGGCGATAAGGTCATCCGCTTCGCCATGGTAACCGTAGCAAACTGACAGCAAAAGCTGTTTGTCATATCAATTTGTAAAAACGTTCATTGGATATATAGGAGGAAAACATTATGAGTAAGATTATTGGTATTGACCTTGGTACAACCAACAGCTGCGTCGCCGTGATGGAAGGCGGCGAGCCCGTCGTTATCGCAAATGCCGAAGGCAACCGCACCACACCGTCCGTTGTCGCGTTCTCCAAGACCGGCGAAAGAATGGTCGGCCAGGTCGCAAAGCGTCAGGCTGTCACCAACCATGACCGCACCATCGCGTCCATCAAGCGCCATATGGGTACGGATTACCGCGTGACCATTGATGACAAGAAGTATACCCCGCAG
Organism: Oscillospiraceae bacterium; assembly: GCA_016297855.1. GTDB lineage: Bacteria > Bacillota > Clostridia > Oscillospirales > Oscillospiraceae > CAG-170. The sequence goes on along the minus strand of JAEDFW010000041.1, from coordinate 9,365 downwards.
GAGATTTCGGCCATGATCCTGCAGAAGCTGAAGGCCGATGCCGAGGCATATCTGGGCGGCCCGGTCACAGAGGCTGTCATCACCGTCCCCGCGTACTTCAACGACGCCCAGCGTCAGGCGACCAAGGACGCCGGCAAGATTGCGGGTCTGGATGTCAAGCGTATCATCAACGAGCCTACGGCCGCAGCGCTTGCCTATGGTGTCGACAAGGAAGCCGAGCAGAAGATCATGGTGTACGATCTTGGCGGCGGCACGTTCGATGTTTCTATTCTGGATATCGGCGACGGCGTCATTGAGGTTCTGGCCACCAACGGCAACACCCGCCTCGGCGGCGATGACTTTGACGACTGCATCATTCAGTATCTGGTCTCCGAGTTCAAAAAGGCCGAGGGCATCGACCTCTCCGGCGATAAGGTCGCTATGCAGCGTCTGAAGGAAGCCGCTGAGAAGGCCAAGATCGAACTGTCCGGCGTGACTTCTTCCAACATCAACCTGCCGTATATTACCGCCGACGCGACCGGCCCGAAGCATCTGGACGTGACGCTGACGCGTGCAAAGTTCAATGAACTGACGGCGCATCTGGTCGAAGCGACCACCGGCCCTGTGAAGCAGGCTATGTCTGACGCCGGCCTGACGGCAAATGATATTTCCAAGGTTCTGCTGGTCGGCGGCTCGAGCCGTATCCCGGCTGTGCAGGAGGCTGTCAAGAAACTGACCGGCAAGGACGGTTTCAAGGGCATCAACCCCGATGAGTGCGTGGCTGTCGGCGCTGCTATCCAGGGCGGCGTGCTGGGCGGCGACGTGAAGGGCCTGCTGCTGCTTGACGTCACTCCGCTGTCTCTTGGCATCGAGACCATGGGCGGCGTGTTCACGCGCCTCATCGACCGCAATACCACCATCCCGACCAAAAAGAGCCAGGTATTCTCCACCGCAGCCGACGGCCAGACTTCTGTTGAAGTCCATGTTCTGCAGGGCGAGCGTGAGATGGCCGCGTACAACAAGACGCTTGGCAAGTTCCAGCTGACGGGTATCGCTCCGGCGCCGCGCGGCGTACCGCAGATCGAAGTTACCTTTGATATTGACGCCAATGGCATTGTAAATGTCTCCGCCAAGGATCTCGGCACCGGCGCTGAGCAGAAGATCACAATCACCGCTTCTTCCAACCTCTCCAAGGAGGACATCGACAAGGCTGTCAAGGAAGCCGAGCAGTATGCCGCCGAGGACAAGGCCCGCAAGGACGAGGTTGATGCGCGCAACGCCGCCGATCAGGTCATTTATCAGTCTGAAAAGACCCTGAACGAGATGGGCGATAAGCTCTCCGAGAGCGACAAGGCACCTGTTCAGGCTGCAATCGAGAAGCTGAAGGAAGCACAGAAGGGCACTGACGTCGCTGCCATCAAGGCTGCGACCGACGAGGTGCAGAAGGCATTCTATGCCATCTCCGAGAAGCTCTATAAGAACGCTGCGCCGCAGGGCGATCCGAATGCGCAGGCCGGTCAGAACCCGAACCAGAACCCGGGCGATGACGGCGTGGTTGACGCGGACTACGAAGAGGTCAACTGAGCAATTAGCCCACGGGGCGGAAGCGATTCCGCCCCTTTTGGCTGTGAAAGAGGGGAATCCCGATGGCAGATCAGAATAAAAGAGACTATTACGAGGTCCTTGGCGTAGAGAAAAACGCCTCGGACAGCGAGATCAAAAAGGCATACCGCAAGCTGGCCATGAAGTACCACCCCGACCAGAACCCCGGCGACAAAACGGCGGAGGAGAAGTTCAAGGAGGTCAACGAGGCCTACGAGGTGCTCTCCAACAGCGAAAAAAAGGCGCTGTATGACCAGTACGGCTTCGCTGGCGTCGACCCCAACTTCAATCCCAATGCGGGCTTCGGCGGAGGGTTTGGTGGCGGCTTCGGCGGTTTCGGCGATCTCGGCGATATCTTCGGCGATTTCTTCGGCGGCGGCGCGTCATCGTCGTCCGGCCGGCGCGCAGGACCCAGCAAGGGTCAGAACGTCGTGGCCGAGATTGAGATTTCGTTTGAAGATGCGGCTTTCGGCTGCGATCAGCAGATCACATATTCGCGTGTTGAGCCGTGTGCGACGTGCAACGGCACCGGCTGCCGCGACGGCGCGGAGCCGGAGACGTGCAGCTACTGTAACGGCCGCGGCACTGTGCGCACGCAGCAGAACTTCATGGGTATGACGATGCAGTCGTCGCAGCCGTGTCCCAAGTGCGGCGGTGCGGGCAAGATCATCAAAGATCCCTGCAACACCTGTAAGGGCAAGGGCAAGGTGCGCCGTAACAAAACCATCAAGGTCAAGGTTCCGGCGGGCATCGACGATGGCCAGTCCTTCCGTGTGCGCGACGAGGGCAACGCCGGTTCCAACGGCGGGCCGAACGGCGATCTGCTCGTGACGGTGAACGTGCGCAAGCACCCCATTTTTACGCGCGACGGCGCGAACGTGCTGTGCCAGATGCCGATTTCGTTTTCTCAGGCGGCGCTGGGCGCGACGATCGAGGTGCCGACGCTGGACGGCAAGGTGCGCTACTCGATTCCCGAGGGCACGCAGACCGGAACGACCTTCCGCCTGCGCGGCAAGGGCATCCCGTATGTTGGCTACAAGACGCGCGGCGACCAGTTCGTCACCGTCGTGGTCGAAACGCCGACGAAGCTCACAAAGGAGCAGCGCGAGCTGCTCAAGAAGCTGGAAAACACCATGGATGATGAAGGACAGCCCAAACGAAAAGGCTTTTTTGAAAAACTGAAAGAGAACTGACAGAACGCCGTCTGCTATGCAGGCGGCGTGTTTTCATACTTGACAAATACCCCCTATGGGTATATAGTCATAATACCCATAGGGGGTATTTTTGGAAAGAGAGGACGGCATATGGACTGCTGCCATCAATCAAAACAGCGCTCACAGGAAGAAATCAAACACCTGCTTAACCGCCTCAGCCGCATCGAGGGCCAGATCCGGGGCATCCGAGGCATGGTCGAGCGCGGCGCATATTGTACGGATATTTTGATGCAATCAGCAGCGGTGACGGCGGCGGTGAACGCATTCAATAAAGAACTGCTGGCCAACCACGTCCGTACCTGCGTGGCCGACGATATCCGCGCCGGAAACGATGAGATTATTGACGAGCTGGTCGTCATACTGCAGAAGCTGATGAAATAAAAAACAGCAGATGCGGGAAACTACGCAAAGACCGGATCTCGGGAGGAAGCGATGGAACAATACAACATCACTGGCATGAGCTGCGCGGCCTGCAGCGCCAGAGTGGAAAAGGCCGTGTCAAAGGTGCCGGGCGTCACATCGTGCTCGGTGAGTCTGCTGACAAACGCCATGGGCGTCGAGGGCACGGCTGACGAGCAGCAAATCATCGAGGCGGTCGAGGCTGCGGGCTACGGCGCGTCAAAGAAGACTGCGGCGGCAGAAAAGCAGATGGCGGCGGACTCCGCCGATGCGTTGCGCGACCGCGAGACGCCGGCGCTCAAGCGGCGGCTGATTGTCTCGGTGGTTCTTTTGCTCATGCTCATGTATTTCTCGATGGGGCACATGATGTGGGGTTGGCCGCTGCCGGCGTTTTTCACGGACAACCATGTGGCCATGGGACTGACACAGCTGCTGCTGACGGTCTGTATCATGTTCGTCAACCAGCGGTTTTTTATCTCGGGCTTCAAAAGCCTGTGGCATCGCGCGCCCAATATGGACACGCTTGTTGCGCTGGGCGCTTCGGCGGCGTTCATCTACAGCACCTATGCGCTGTTTGCCATGACCGCAGCGCAGGTGAGCGGGGATATGGATGCCGTCATGGACTGCATGATGGAATTCTATTTTGAGTCGGCGGGCATGATCCTGACACTCATCACCGTTGGAAAAATGCTGGAAGCGCGCGCCAAGGGCAAGACCACCGACGCGCTCAAAAGTCTCATGAAGCTCGCGCCAAAGACTGCCACTGTGCTGCGCGGCGGCACGGAAATGGAGGTGCCCATCGGGCAGGTACACAAAGACGACGTCTTTGTGGTACGCCCCGGCGAGAGCATTCCGGTTGACGGCGTGGTGCTTTCCGGCGAGAGTGCGGTGAATGAATCCGCGCTCACCGGCGAGAGTATCCCGGCGGATAAAGCACCCGGTGACACCGTCTCCGCCGCCACGGTGAATCAGTCGGGCTTTTTACAGTGCCGTGCCACGCGTGTGGGCGAGGACACGACGCTTTCGCAGATCATTCGCATGGTCTCCGACGCGGCTGCGACAAAAGCGCCCATAGCCAAAATTGCCGACAAGGTTTCGGGCGTGTTTGTGCCTGTGGTCATCGCCATTGCCGCCGTGACCGTTACGGTCTGGCTGCTTTTCGGGAAGAGCGTGGGTTACGCGCTCGCGCGTGGGATTTCGGTGCTTGTCATCAGCTGCCCGTGTGCGCTGGGGCTTGCCACGCCGGTGGCCATTATGGTGGGCAGCGGTATGGGCGCGAAAAACGGAATTTTGTTTAAGACCGCTGCCTCGCTGGAGCAGGCCGGGCGTGTGCAGATTGTGGCGCTGGACAAGACCGGCACCATCACCAGCGGTCAGCCGCGCGTGACGGACGTGCTTGAAGCACCGGGCGTTGGCGAGCAGGAGCTGCTCACGCTTGCCGCGGCGCTGGAACAGAAGAGTGAGCATCCGCTTGCGCGTGCCATTTTACAGCGGGCGCAGGAGCAGTCGCTTGCGTTCGGGGAGGTCACGGATTTCCGCGCGCTGCCCGGCAACGGCCTGACGGGGCGGTATGACGGCAAAATGCTGACCGGCGGCAACCTGGCGCTGATCGGCATGCAGGCGAGTGTTCCGGATGATTTGCGGGCGCAGGCGGAACAGCTGGCAGGGCAGGGCAAAACGCCGCTCTTTTTCAGCCGTGATGGAAAGCTCCTCGGTGTCATTGCCGTGGCGGACGTCATCAAATCAGACAGTCCGCAGGCCGTGCGCGAGCTCAAGAACATGGGCATCCATGTGGTCATGCTGACGGGAGACAACGAGCGCACGGCAATGGCCATCGGTGCACAGACCGGTGTGGACGAGGTTGTGGCCGGGGTGCTGCCAGACGGCAAGCAGGATGTCATCCGCTCCCTACAGCGAAAAGGCAGGGTGGCGATGGTGGGTGACGGCATCAACGACGCGCCCGCGCTTACGCAGGCGGATCTGGGCGTCGCCATCGGTGCAGGCACGGACGTGGCCATCGACGCGGCGGACGTGGTTCTGATGAACAGCCGTCTCACCGACGTGCCCGCCGCCATCCGGCTCAGCCGCGCCACGCTGCGCATCATTCACCAGAACCTGTTCTGGGCGTTTTTCTACAACACCATCGGTATCCCACTGGCAGCCGGTGTGTTCATTCCGCTGGGACTGACGCTCAGTCCCATGTTCGGAGCGGCAGCTATGAGCCTGTCGAGTTTCTGCGTGGTCACCAACGCACTGCGGCTCAATCTGTTCCGGCTGCGCGACGCCAGCGGAGATCGAAACTATAAAATCAGACACAAGGAGGAAAAGACGATGCAGAAAACACTGAAAATTGAGGGCATGATGTGCGGCCATTGCTCTGCGCGGGTCAAAAAGGCACTTGAGGCGCTGCCGGAGGTGGTGTCTGCGGATGTGAGCCACGAGACAGGCACTGCGGTCGTGACGCTGAGCGCTGCGGTGGCTGACGACGTTCTGAAAAAAGCTGTGGAGGCGCAGGACTATACCGTCACATCTGTGCAGTGATGCGCTGCGCACATAAACGAATGCCGAACCATTTGGTTCGGCACTCGTTTTGTTATTCCGGTCCGGCGGGTGCTTCAATGCGGCTCTGGAAAAACTGCCGCACAAGCTCGGGGTTATACACCGTACGCGTGAGCGTCGGTTTTACGCCGTCCTCCACCCACACCTGCGTGCAGGCGCGGTTGAAGTGGTAGCTGATTGGGTTGCCTTTGGCGTAATACAGTGTCAGCGTGTTTTCAGCGGCGCGGCTTTCCGAGCGGTCGGGCGAGACGGCCGCGCGGCCCACGCGCACATAGGAAAGCCACTCCTGCGCATACTCCAAAGATGCGCCTGCTGTCATATCATAGCGATTGCCCTGGCTTTCGACCGTTGCGGAAATGCACGCATTGTCCGCAGAAGCATCCTGCAGTGGGCTGCCCGTGGGGCTGGTCAGAAAGCAAACAGCCGTGAGCGCGCAGACGGCCAGTGCTGAAGCGCCGACCCACCATGTGGGCTTTTTGTAGTGCAAAGCCGCCATGACACGCGCTTTTACGCCCACCTCGCCGAAAGCCAGCGGGTATGCGCTCATATGGCGCGGCGCGCTGCAGTCGATGAGCGCGCCTGCGTATGATTTTCGGTAGGCTGTATCGGCATCCAGCAGCACGCGCTCGTCGCAGGATAGCTCAAGATCGCGGCAGAACAGGCAATACGCCAGCCACACGAGCGGGTTAAACCAGTGCAGCGCCAGAAGCCCAAAGCCCAGCGGCTTGGCAATATGGTCGCCGCGCTGCAGATGCGCGCGCTCGTGCGCAAGTACATACGTCATATCCGATTCTGGCAGATCGGACGGAAGAATGATGCGTGGGCGGAAAATGCCGAAGATGAACGGTGCTGCAACGCGGTCGCACAGCCAGATATTATCGCGCAGGCAGACAGCCTGCGCCGTTTTTCTGCACAGAAGCAAACAGCTTACAAGCGCCCACAAAAGCATTGCAGCCATGCCAGCCATCCATAGGCAGCCTGCCAGAAACGAGAGGATCTGCGCAGGATTGACGCTGGTAAGCCCGTCAGCCGCCAGCGAGTGGGAGACGATGGGATTGACAAGCGCGTTCAGGCTTGAAACGCCGGTGTCGACCGTGGGGTTTTTCGCGTAGAGCATGTCGGGCGAGACGAGCTGCGCGCTTGGCAGCAAGCTCCACCGGCTTGTGAGTCCCAGCGGCAGCAGCAGCCGCACGCCAACCAGCGCCCACAGTGCGCAACAGTACTTCTTCGGCGCTTTTTTAAGTGCTAATCGCAGTAAAACGACTGCAAGGATCAGCCAGCTTGCCGCCGCGTTCTGATTGAGCACATACAAAAATACCGTTTCCATCAGCTATCCTCCTCGTATTGCGCAACGAGTGCGCGCAGCTGCGCGGCTTCCTCCGCAGAGAGCTTTCGTCTCGAGGTAAACGCCGCCAGAAACGCCGGAAGCGAGCCGGAAAACGCTTCATCGACGAACCGTTCGGACTGCATCGCGGCGTAGTCCTGTTTGGAAATGCGTGATGTGACCGTGCCGTTTTCGTTCTGAAACAGCCCCTTGTCACAGAGCCTGCGCAGAACGGTATACGACGTGGTCTTTTTCCAGCCCAGCTCTGCAAGACTGTACGCCGCGAGCTGCGAAGAGGAAAGCGGCTCGTGCGCCCAGATGATGTCTGCGAAGCGCGACTCGATGGGACCCATTTGATAGGCTCGCATGGCATGACCTCCATTCTACATTGTGTAGTATATTCTACAATATGTAGAACAAAATGTCAACCTTTTTCCGTATAAAACCGCCCGGGGCGATTGCCACGGGCGGAACAGGCTATGGTTGCTCTTTGTATTTTTTGAGCCCCTCCCGGCCTTCCGGCGTGACGGGCATGACCCAACGCAGACTGGTAAAATGCCACAGGCACAAGATCGTCTTCGGGATATCCTCGCACAGATAGGCGGCTATGACGACGGCCAAAAACGGCGCGTGGAACACATGCGCGGCAATGAGTGCGGCTGGAATGCCGACGAGCCAGAGACTTCCCAAATCATACAACATTCCGTGCAGCGTGTCGCCGCCGGAACGAAACACGCCCACGACCTGCACATACGGGATGTTGCGCAGCATCTGTTCGAGCGAGCAAAATACCGTCACGGTCAGCGCCGTGTGCAGCGTCAGCTCGGAAAGAGAGTCACCCGTGGCGAAAATGGAGATGAGCGGATGGCGCAGCGCGATTGTTACCAGACCGATCAGAAGCCCTGCCAGCGGTGTGAGCACGGAAAAGCGCCTGGCGTCTGCTATGCTGCGCGCGATCTTGCCCTGACCGATGGACTTGCCCACCATGATGACGCAGGCATTGCCGAGGCCGACGAAGAACGCGAACGCCAGATCGGCGAATGTGCGGAAAATGGTCATGCCGGCGTAATATTCGTAGCCCTGATTGGAATAGATGATATTCAAGACCAGAATGCCAAGCGCCCAGAGAAATTCATTGAGGATGACAGGTGTGGCACGGCTGAAGAACAGCTTGAGATTCTTTGGGCCGAACGCCAACAGCTCCTTGACAGGGCCCATGAGCATGTTCTTCTCAATCGCCGAGAACACGAGGATCAGCACCGGACCCAGCCACGCCGAGATACAGGTGGCCAGCGCAGCGCCGCGCACACCCAGCTCCGGCAGGCCGAATTTGCCGAAGATCAGACCGTAGTCGACAATGGCATTGGCGACGGTGGTGCACATCGAGACATACATCGGCAGTTTCACGCGCTCAGTGTTGCGCAGCACCACGGATAAGATGTTCGTCAGCGCCACGGCAGGGTAGGAAAAGCAGACAATACGCAGGTACTGGCATCCCACAGCGATGACCGCTGCGTCTTTGTTGAACAGCCGCAGCACCCATCCCGGCGCGAAGAACGCCACCAGCAGAAATACGAGCGAGAACACGAGGCTGCTTAAAATGCCGATGCCGAGCACGCGGCGGATGCCCTTTAAGTCCTTTATCCCCCAATACTGTGAGACGAACACCGACATACCCGAACAAAGCCCGAAGATCATGACGAATCCCAGCCAGCCCCACTGCGCAGCCATGCCCACGGCGGACAGCGTCACATCGCCCAGTCGCGAGACCATCATGGTGTCGACCAGCTGGAACGAGCTTGTCAGCACGTTCTGAATGGCGACCGGCAGTGCCAGCGTCAGTGTGACGCGCCAAAAAGGACGGTCGCCGAGATATCTTGAAAGCTTCATAGCAATACTCCAAATGTGATAGACAAAATAGTGGGGAGCACAGACGTACTCCCCACGAAGTTTTTCCGGTGGCGCAGGTCACCGAACAAGTTGTGACCGCTGCAGCGCAGGTTGCTCGGACGATCAGGCCATGCCTGCGGTGATGATGGCCATCTTGTAGACCTCATCAGCGTTGCAGCCGCGAGACAAATCGTTGATGGGCGCGTTCAGACCCTGCAGAATGGGGCCGTAGGCTTCGAAGCCGCCCAGACGCTGGGCGATCTTGTAGCCGATGTTGCCGGCCTCGATGCACGGGAAGATGAACGTGTTGGCGTAACCGGCGACAGAGCTGCCGGGGAACTTCAGCTGACCGACGACAGGGGAGACCGCCGCGTCAAACTGCATTTCGCCGTCGATGG
>JAEDFW010000159.1 GCA_016297855.1 Oscillospiraceae bacterium | reverse complement strand
TCCTCCTAACTCCTAGGCAAAGTGTACTCCAAATCTCGACAAAAAGCAAGTGAAATGCAAGTGTAAGGTTTTCCATGAAGATTTATGCAAAAAGCAGTAGAAAAATGCCTTTTGGATGTGATATACTTTGGCAAAGGGAGGAATGAACATGGAATTGTTTTGGTATAATATTCGGGAAATGGATGAACAGGCCTATCTGCAGGCCCTGTCGCTGCTGAGTGCCGAGCGACGCAGGCATGTGGCGGGTCTTGCCATGGAGCAGGACCGCAAGCGCACCGTGGCAGGTGAGCTGCTGGTGCGCCGTGCCTTGGGCGGGAAGATGGGCATGGCGCCGGAGGATGTGCCCCTGCAGCGTGACGAAGACGGCAAGCCCTATGTGGAGGGCGCGCCGGTGCAGTTCAGTGTCAGCCATTCCGGGCTGTATGTAGTCTGCGCCGTGGATGAGCATCCTGTGGGCGTGGATGTAGAGGTGGTGCGCGGTGCGGAGGAGAAGTTTATGCGCCGCGTCTGCTCTGAACGCGAGATGGCGTATGTGCGCCCCTATGATGATGGCGGCTATGAGCGCTTTTGGGAGGTCTGGACGGCAAAGGAAGCCCTGTTCAAGCTGACGGGCAAAGGCCCGCTGCTGGGCCTGAGCTGCTTTGCGCTGCCCGAAAATGTGGCGCTGGAGCATCTGCGCCTGCACGGCTGTACCGTTACGGCGGCCATTTCCCTGAAATAACATAAAAAACATAGGAAAACAGCAAAAAAGGGGATTCCCACCGGCGGAAAAATTTGTTATAATAAGAAAAAAGTTTATTTGAGGAATGTAGATCTATTTAGAGGAGGGCCTATTTATGATCAGAGTTGGTATTATTGGCTGCGGAAAGATCGCACAGGTACGACATCTGCCTGAGTATGCATCAAATCCCAATGTGCAGTTGGTGGGCTACTATGACAAGAAACTGGCCCGTGCTCAGGAGATGGCGGCTAAGTATGGCGGCACGGCATATGAAAACTATTTCGACCTGCTGCAAAATCCGGAGATCGATGCGGTGTCCGTCTGCGTGGAAAACCGCAGCCATGCCGAGATCTCCACGGCTGCTCTTTACAGCGGCAAGCATGTTTTGTGCGAAAAGCCCATGGCGGTCACGTTGGCTGAATGTGAGTCCATGGTGGCCGCGGCGGAGCGCAACGGCAAATACCTGATGGTGGGCCATAATATGCGCTTTGACCCTGTCCATCGCAAGGCGAAGGAACTGCTGGACGCCGGCGTGATCGGCGACATCATCACGTTCCGCTCTGTCTTGGGCGATGCCGGTCCCGAGGGCTGGTCGGTGGACGATGAATCCTGGTATTTTGATAAGAACAAGGCCGCTATGGGCGCGCTGTCCCATCAGGGCATCCATAAGATTGACCTGCTGCAGTACCTGACCGGCCAGAAGGTCATTGAAACCACGGCCAAGGTCCTGACGCTGAATAAGCGCGATGATGCCGGCAACCTGATCGGTGTGGATGATAACGCGCTGTGCATTCTGCGCATGTCCGGCGGCGCTGTGGGCACCATGGCGGCAAGCTGGACGGTCTACGGTCACGAGTGCAATTCCACCTGCCTCTACGGCACCAAGGGCATCATGCTGATCTATAACGATCCCGGCGCCCCCATCGTGGTGCGTGATCTGAGCAGCACCAGCACCGCCTACAGCTTTGAGCCTACCACCCGTTCCGGTGTGATTGATGAGTTTGTGGACGCACTGGTCAATGACCGCGAGCCGGAGGTCAACGGCAAGGAAGCCCTGACCACCATGCGGGCCATCTTTGCCAGCATCAAGTCCTCTGACATCAGCAAGACGGTGGCTGTCAACAGCTCTTTCGTCTCTCACTTCTGATTTCTGCGTAAAAAAACAGAGCAGGCATCTGCTCTGTTTTTTATGCTTTGCTGTGCGTTTTTTGCGTCTTTTCCGCATATTTTTTGCGTCCTTTCCGCATATTTTTCTGCGTGTGAACAGAAAACGGCTCCCGAAAATTCCGGGAGCCGTTTTTATGTCATGTTGGGAATGGATCGTACGTATCAATCAGCACTTTTCAAAGACGGTTGCAACGCCCATACCGCCGCCGATGCACAGGGTGGCCAGACCGGTCTTAGCGTTGTCACGGCGCTTGAGCTCATGCAGCAGGGTGACGATAATACGGGCGCCGGAAGCACCGACGGGGTGACCCAGAGAGATAGCGCCGCCGTTGACGTTGACCTTGCTCATGTCGAAGTGCAGCTCGCGTGCCACAGCGATGGACTGTGCGGCGAACGCCTCGTTTGCCTCGACCAGATCGATGTCATCGATGGTCAGGCCGGCCTTTGCCAGAGCGGCACGGGAAGCGGGAACGGGACCGACGCCCATGATCTTGGGATCGACGCCGCCCTGGCCCCAGCCGATCAGCTTCGCCATGGGCTTCAGACCGTACTTGGCAACCGCCTCGCCGGAAGCCAGCACGATGGCGGCAGCGCCGTCGTTGATGCCGGAAGCGTTGGCAGCGGTCACGCGCTGCTGGCCCTTATCCTCGGTCTCCTGAGCGCCGGTCACCTCGAAGGTGTGGACCACTTCGGGATTGGGGGATTCGGGACCGACGGGGAACGCACCGCGCAGCTTGGCGATACCCTCAACGGTCACGCCTGCCTTGGGATACTCATCGACCTTGAAATCGACCATAGCCTTCTTGACCTTCACGGGCACAGCGACGATTTCCTCATCGAACTTGCCGGCAGCCATAGCGGCCTCGGTCTTCTGCTGGGAAGCGGCGGCGAAAGCATCCTGCTCAGCGCGGGAGATACCCCAGATGTCGTTGATGTTCTCAGCGGTGGTGCCCATGTGATAGTTGTTATAAGCGTCCCACAGGCCGTCCT
>JAEDFW010000158.1 GCA_016297855.1 Oscillospiraceae bacterium | reverse complement strand
GTCGGCTCTGCCACAACGCAGGCGCACTCTCTGAGCTACGGAAGCTGGGCAAAGGCATCTGCCATCCAGCATTCCCGCACAAAAAGCTGCTCCGTCTGCGGCTACAGCGGCACAGAGTACGGCGATCACAGCTATACCTACGGCGCATGGACGAGTGCCGAAGCCAGCCAGCACAAGCGCACCAAGTCCTGCTCCGTCTGTGGCGACAGCACCTATGAGTATGGCAATCATGCTGACGCAAACGCGGACGGCAAATGCGATACCTGCGGCTATGCAATGGCAGCGACGCTGACATGGGACTATGGCGACGGCAGGACGGAAACGACTTCTCAGCCCATTGGCGCGAAACTCATCCTGCCTGCCGAACCGACGAAGGATGGCTATACGTTCAGCGGTTGGTTTACTGCCGTAACGGGCGGTGAGAGAGTGGACAGCGAGACGGTGTTCACTGCGGATTCGCCCAAAACCTACTACGCGCAGTGGGCGAAGATCGAGGTTTTCTCCGTGACCGTGCCGGTCAGCCTGCCGCTCATCGTGGATGAAAACGGCGCGGTGCATACCGCGTCAGCCGAGATCGTCAACAACTCCACCGGCGCAGTCAAGGTATCCGGCCTGACGCTCACGGCCAAAAACGGCTGGCAGCTCGTCCCGTTTGCCACCGACATGGCGCACGCCAAGGTGGACGCGAAGCAGATTGGCTTCCAGATCAATGGAGCGCAGACCAGCAAAACGGGCACCGAAGAAACGTTCTCGCTGAGCTCGCCGTGGACGATCCCCGAAGCGGGTACACTGCCGGTTGATTACAGTGCAGTGGTATCCGCCGTCTCTCAGCCTGTCACCGGGCAGGATGTTCTTACCATCATATTTGTGATTGAGTGGGCCGAATAGCAAAAACCTGAGAACGGAACTCCCGTTCTCAGGTTCATGCCTCTTTTCTATGGGATACGCGCCACGATGTTGCCTGCTCCAATTCGTAGGCAATCTGCTCGTGTTCCAGCGCTTCACGCACCGAAAATTTTCCGCATTTCGGACATTGCTGCGGCTTAAATTGCTCAAAGCCCCAAAAGGTTTGACCGCATTCGCTGCAGGCGTAGAGCATCGTCATCACTCCTTCTGATTTTAGTTTATCCTTTAATTATGAACTTTTCAACACCGGAGGATCACAAACTTCCGGTGGACTTTTGTGGAGGTATTCATGAAAAAACTATACCGCTTCTACTGCATTACCCTGACACTGTTGTTTCTCGTCAGTCTGTGCTGCATCACTGCCTTTGCGGCGGATGATATGTGGACCGTCGCCAATCGCATCATCGTGGACGTCTACAGCAAGATTGCCGGCGTCAGCACCGTGCTGGCAGGCCTCATGTCAGCCGTCGCCGTCATTGGCGCAAAGCTCTCCAACAACCAGCACAAGGTAGATCAGGCGTGGGACTGGCTGCGCAGGATCTGGATCACCTGGGCCGTTATCAACGGCATCGGCGCGTTTATTGCCTACGTTGTTCCCCTCTTTGACGGCCTTGCCACCATTCAGCCGTAATCATCGTCAGTATCCAGCGGAAAGGAGGGATATCCTTGCTGGAGCTGATCTTTCAGGGCTTTGTGGAATGGATCTACGGCCTCATTCTGGAGGCATGGGAATACTTTTCCAACGTCCTTCTGGATATCATGAGTCTTGATTTTGCCTACTTACGCTCCCATATGCCCATCATCGACACCATCATGCAGATCATGCTGGCTGTCGGATGGGCACTTTTCATCGGAAATCTCGTGTTTCAGGCTGTCAAAAGCATGGTGACCGGGCTAGGCTTTGAAGCAGAAGACCCAAGGCTGCTCTTCACCAGAAGCTTTACCTTCGCCTTTCTCCTGCTGGCAAGCCCGCAGATCTGCAAGCTCTGTCTGGATATGACCTCAACTATCATCGAGGTTCTGCAGATGCCGGATGCCGTAGATATCACCTTCGCCGATGACGCATCCTTCGGCGGTCTGGCGGCTTCTTGGCTGCTCGTCGTGATTTGCGGCATCATCGTCATGTTTCAGACGTTCAAGCTCATCATGGAGATGGCAGAGCGGTACTTCATCTTGTCGCTGCTTACCATCACCGCGCCGCTGGCCTTTGCCATGGGCGGCAGCCGTAACACATCAGATATTTTTACCGGCTGGTGCCGGATGTTCGGTTCCATGTGCGTACTCATGGTCATGAACATCGTGTTTGTGAAAATGCTTTTGTCCGCGCTTTCCTTCTACCCCAGCGGTTTGGATGTGCTGCCATGGATGGTGCTGGTCGTTACGATCGTCAAGGTCGCAAAGAAAGCGGACAGTATCTTGTCCCGTATCGGGCTCAATCCCGCCCTCACAGGCGATCCGCTGGGCCGGAGCTTTCCCGGTATGCTAGCCTATACCGTGGTGCGCTCCATGGCCTCCAATGTTGCCAGAACCATCGGCAGATCCGGCCGCGGCGGTGCTGCGGCGTCTCAGTCCGGCAGCCCCAATGGGCCGCGCCCAGCAGGTCCGGCCGGCGGCGTGCGCGCAGGAAGTAACACAAGCACTGCACACACAAGAAACCAATCATCTTCTGCCCAGCAGACAGCTGTTCACACCGGTACGCAGCAGGATTCGTGCAATCCGCAGTCCGCGCAGCAGACGACCTCGCAGCAGGACACGCAGAATCATTCCGCTACGTCTGTGTCTGAATCTTCGCAGTCGCAACAGGCGGGCACTCAGTCGCATTCCAGCAGGCATACGTCCGTACCGCCCGGAACAAGGCGTGCGCCCATTCACGTTCCGGATGCTCCCGCAGGGAAAGCCTCGAATCAGAACGGGCAGGCTGCGGCAGGCAACTTCAGCGCGCAGACTTCCCAGCAAAACCAAACACAGGCGCAATCCAACCTGCACAGCAGCTTCGGCTC